>NZ_JBYSZW010000029.1:0-88575 GCF_058787575.1 Cupriavidus sp. FW305-3-2-15-C-LB2 | reverse complement strand
GGCGACGATGCTGTCGATGGGGTTGGGGATGCCGGCGTTGTTTGCACTGATCGGCGTGCCGGCACTGGTCGCAGGGTTGTCGATGTTCTCGTTGGGGATGGTCAGGCGTCAGAGGGCGGTGGAGCGCCTGGCAGTCTGAAGGCGGGCGGCCTCGGGAGCCATTGACTGAGGGGGAGGCGCATGGTCGGTCGTCGGGAACACGCTGACCGAGGTCTTCTGCAACACCGTGTGATGCGCGGCCGGCTGCCTGCGCCATCAGCCGAACACCGCCTCCCAGTCGACATCCCCCTTGTCGCGCGGCCCGAGGTTCAGTTCGCGTTCCACGTGATCCAGGTGCGCAAGCATCCGCGCGCAGGCGGTAGCGGCATCGCCAGCCTCGATCGCATCGACGATGCCGGAGTGCTCGTCATCCGGGCAAGCCGGTGCGTTCGGTGCGTTGTAGAGCGCGATGATCAGGCAGGTGAGCGGGCAAAGCTCCCCCATCAGCTTGATGAAAAAACTGTTGCCGCCCAGCTCTGCCAGCAGCATGTGGAATTCGCCCGTGAGCTTGATCAGGGTGCGATGATCGTTATCCGCGCGGGCGCGGGCCTCCTTGGCCAGGTGTTGGCGCAGGCGGCGTAGCCCGGCCTTGCCAGCGCGCGCGACCACATTGCAGACAATGTCACGTTCGACCACGCGGCGCGCCGCGAACAAGTCTTGTGCTTCCTGTACCGACGGACTGGTGACATAGGCACCGCGGTTCGGATGCAGCTGCACCAGTCCTTCCTTGGCCAGGACCGTCAAGGCCTGCCGTATCTTCGTGCGGCTGACGCGAAAAGCCAGTGCGAGCCGTTCCTCGGCCAGCTTCATGCCAGGCGCAACGCGGTGCTCCATGATGGCCTGGCTGATGCGTTCCGCAATGGAAGGCGCCTCTGCTTTTGCGGCCATGCTTTGCTGGGTCGTCAACGTTATCTGCTCGATAGGTGGAGAAGTGGCGCCTTTTTGCCCGCATCCGGGATGCTGGTGAAGGCAATCCGGATGCCAGGCAACGGCTGGAAATATTGTATACAGGTTAAAACGGGCCGCCCACAAGAGCCAGCACAAGAAAACAAGGGATTTCCCTCTTCGTGTTTCGGCCGTTGGGCGAGATATTCTTAATGGCTTCCATCATGGTTGTACACAATTTTGTGCACTAAAGTCGGGCGAAGGGCGGGGCGGAGCGAGTGCATGTGGCACGGCGGCGGTGCGGGCTGACCGCATGCCCATGTCCGGCGTGGGCCAGGCCCGTGACCGGGCAGTGGCCCGGAACTTGCGTCCGCGTGCGGCAACGCAAGCAAGGGGACTCACATGGCAGGCACCACGACCAGGACAAGGGAGGCCAGGAAGGAAGCCGCAACACGGGCGGTGGCGCCTGCCGCCAGCGCCGACCCTCCGTCACGGGAAGGGCGGGAATGCCGGGACGGCGACAGCACGGTGCAGTCCCTGACGCGCGCGCTCCAGTTGATCGAGCTGTTGTCCGATGACGACGAGGGCTACCGGCTGGTGGATCTGGCGGCACGCAGCGGCCTGTCTACGTCGACTGTCCATCGCCTGCTGACCACTCTGGAGCAGCGCCAGTTTGTCCAGTTCGATCGCGAGCGCAGCCTGTGGTACGTGGGCGTGCGTTGCTTCTCGGTGGGTGCCGCTTTCGCCCGCCGGCGCCGCATCAGCGAACTTGCCCTGCCGGTGATGCAACGGTTGAGCGCGTTGTCCGGGGAGACCGTCAACCTGGGCGTGGCCAGCGACGGGCAGATTGTTTTCGCCTGCCAGGCAGAGGGCCCCCACGGCAGCCGCGCGCTGGCCAGGCCGGGCCAGCGTGCGCCGCTGCATGGCACGGCCATGGGCCAGGCGGTGCTGGCCGCCAAGAGCGAGCCCGACGTGCTGCAATACCTGCGCACCTTTGGCCTGCCGCGCCTGACCAACAACACCATTGCACGCCCCTCGCGCCTGCATGAGACCCTGGCCGAAGTGCGCCGGCGCGGCTATGCGGTGGACGACGAGCAGAATGCGGTCGGCCTGTGCTGCATTGCCGCCGCGATTTGTGACGAGCACGGCCGGCCCTTTGCCGCGGTCTCGCTGGCCGGTTCCAGCCAGCGCATCGTGCGTGCCCGTTTCGATGAGCTTGGCGCCTGGGTGCGTTGGGCTGCCACAGAGATCAGCGCAGCCTACGGCGGGCGCTGCACCCGCGTGCCCTGCCCGATGCCAGTGCCCGCAGCGTCCTTGCCTTTCCACGCGGGCGCGCCGGAAAGCTGTTGATTCCTAAGGGTTTATTCAAGAAGTTCCGGCGTGCGGGAAAGCCGCCGCGCGGGTCTGGCCATGCGCTTCAATGGAAGCAATGTCACGACCGGCCCCCGCACCATGAAGACCCTGCTTGCCGATACCCCCTGGAGCCGACGGCTTGCCGCCGGCATTGACCGTATAGCCATCCTGTGCGGATGGTGGCTGATCGTGCTGTCGGTGGCGACCTGCGTCGAAATGCTCGGGCGCAAGCTGGGTGGCTTCAGCTTGCAGGGTATCGATGAAATCGGCGGCTATACCTACGCCATCCTTGGCGCGTGCGGCTTTGCCTACACCCTGGTCGGGCGCGGCCATACCCGGGTGGACTTCCTGCTGACGCGCTTTCCGGTCAAGGTGCGGGCCGTGCTCAACCTGCTGGCGATGCTGAGCCTGGCTGCCGTGGCTGGACTCTGCCTCTGGCGCGCCGGCCATGTGCTGGTGGACTCCATCGACCTGCACAGCACCGCGTCCACGCCGCTTGCCACGCCCCTGTGGATGCCCCAGACCCTGTGGCTGGCCGGCTATGCCCTGTTCGCACTGGTGGCGGCCTGCGCCGCCTGGCACGCCCTGCAGCTGCTGGTGCGGCGCGACTGGGCCCGCCTGAACAGCCAGTTCGGGCCGCAGACCCTGGCCGAGGAGATCGAGGCGGAGGCGGACATCCGCGTCGCCGCCGCGCCCGCTGAGGGCAATGGCGCAGGCCAGGGCAGCGCTGAAGGCAAGAGCGAAGGAGCGGCAGCATGATCGGTCCCATTGAAATCCTGCTCGGGCTGTGCCTGATGCTGGGGCTGATGTTCCTTGGCTTCCATGTGGCCACCAGCATGCTGGTGGTGGGCGTGGCCGGGGCGCTGGCCTATTTCGGCATGCCAGCGATCGACGCATTGGGCGAACAGTTGTGGGCAGCCGGCGAGGACTACCTGCTGCTGTCGATTCCGCTCTATATCCTGCTGGGCGAGATCCTGATGCGCGGCGGCGCGACGGACAAGATGTACCAGTCGCTCGGCGACTGGCTGAACCGCCTGCCGGGCGGCCTGCTACATACCAATATCGGTGCCTCGGCCTTGTTCTCGGCGGTGTCAGGGTCATCGGTGGCCACCGCGGCGACGATTTCCACGGTCGCGCTGCCTTCCTTCCGCAATCGCGGCTATGACCAGCGCATGGTGCTGGGCTCGATCGCGGCCGGCGCCAGCCTGGGCAACCTGATCCCGCCCGGCGTGGCCTTCATCATCTACGGCTCGATGACCAATACTTCGGCGGCGCGGCTGTATGTGGCGGGCGTGCTCCCCGGGGCCATCATGACCGTGCTGTTCCTGGCCACGATCCTGCTGATCTGCCTGTGGAAGCCCGCGGCGGGCGGCCCGCGCGAGGCCCGTGTGCCGCTGCTCGCCAGGCTGAGCAACTCGCGCCACCTGGCGGGCCCGCTGCTGGTGTTCACGGTGGTGATGGGCAGCATCTACACCGGCTGGGCCACGGTCACCGAGAGCGCCGCGCTCGGCGTGCTGGTGTGCCTGCCGGTGGCGGCCGCCTACGGCAAGCTCAGCGTCGCCATGCTGCACGACTGCTTCCGCTCCACGCTGCGCCTGACCGCGATGACCGCGCTGATCCTGGTGGCCGCGCTCTACCTGAACTTCGTGCTCTCCATGCTGGGGGTGCCGCAGGCGCTGGCCGGCCTGATGAAGCAGGTGGACGTGTCGCCGGCAGTGTTGCTGTGGCTGCTGGCAGCCCTCTACCTGGTGCTGGGCATCGCGCTGGAGACCATGCCGATGCTGGTCGGCACGGTCCCGGTGGTCTTCCCGATCGTGCAGGCGGCCGGCATCGATCCCGTGTTCTTCGGCGTGTTCATGGTGCTGATGTGCGAGATCTCGCTGATCAGCCCGCCGATCGGCATGACGCTCTACGTGATCCAGGGCGTGCGCGGCGAAGGATCGATCAATGAAGTCTTCCAGGGCACGCTGCCGTTCTTTGCCGCCATGGTGGTGATGACCGCCGTGCTGATCCATTTCCCGGCGATTGCCACCTATCTGCCCAACCTGATGTTCGGGCATTGACCTCCAAGGAAGCTCCCATGAACGCCAAACGAATCGCCGGCGCGCTGATCGCGGCCGCCCATGTCGCCTGCGTTGCCGCCGTGCTGCTGCCGGGCACTGCCCAGGCACAGCCTGCTCAACCAGCCCAGCAAACGAAGCTGCGTGTAGCCGGCAACCTCGTCGCGACCGGCCTGATCCAGCAGAACAAGGAGCAGCCCTTTTTCGAGAACTTCGCCAGGAACACCGGCCTGCCGATCGATGCCGACTACAAGCCGATGGATGTGCTCGGCATCAAGGATTCAGACGGCCTGCGCGTGCTTCGCTCCGGGCTGTTCGACATCGTCAGCCTGCGCCTGGCCCAGGTCTCGCGCGACGAGCCATTCTTCCTCGGGCCGGACATCGTTGGCCTGAGCACCGACTACGGCTCGGCCAGCAAGGCCGTGGATGCCTACCGCAATGCCTTCGACAAGCGCCTGCAGGAACGCTACGGCGCCAAGCTGCTCGGGATCTGGCCGTTCGGGCCGCAGGTGGTGTTCTGCAAGTCGCCGATTGGCGGACTGGCCGACCTGAAGGGCAAGAAGGTGCGCGTCTATGACCAGTCCCTGGCCAAATTCATCGAGAAGCTCGGCGGCATTCCGGTGACGATCCCCTTCGGCGAGACCCAGCAGGCGCTCGAGCGCGGCGTCACCGATTGCGCGATCACCGGCCCGAGCTCGGCGAACACGGCGGGATGGCCCGAGGTCACCTCATACTTCATGCCAGTTGGCTTCCAGATCGCGCTGAATGCGTACGCCATCAAGCTCAGCCGCTGGAACGCGCTGCCGCCCGACCAGCAAACGCGCCTGGCCGAGGCCTTCCAGCGTTTCGAGCGCGATACCTGGTCCTACTCGCGCGAGTTGTTCGAGGATGCCTCGCGCTGCAACGTCGGCAAAGAGCCGTGCAAGACCGGCAAGAAGTTCGCCATGAAGGAGGTGCCCGTGCGTCCGGCCGACCTGCAGCTGGTGCGCGACGCGCTGACCACGGTCTCGCTGCCGACCTGGACCGAGGTCTGCGACAAGTCTTACCCGCAATGCTCGGCCATCTGGAAGCAGACCATCGGGCCGCTGGTCGGGGTCAAGTGAATACTGAGGACGGCGGAGACGACGATGGATGATCTTTGGAAACTGCCGGCACATGCGCTCACCGACGGCTACGCCACCGGCCGCTTCACGCCGCAACAGGCGCTGGCGTCCTGCCTGGCGCGCACGGCGCACTGCAATCCGGCGCTGAACGCCGTGATCGCATTCGATACTGAAGGCGCCATGGCGGCGGCACAGGAGAGCACCGCGCGCTGGCGCCGTGGCGAGCCGCTGGGTGCGCTCGATGGCGTGCCGGTCACCGTCAAGGACAACCTGCACGTGCGCGGCCTGCCCACGCATTGGGGCAGCCGCGCGCTGGCGGGCTTTGTCCCGGACCGCGACGAACTACCGGTGGCGCGCCTGCGCGCGGCCGGGGCGCTGATCTTCGGCAAGACCAATGTGCCGGAGTTCGCCATGCAGGGCTATACCGACAACCTCGTCTTCGGCACAACCGGCAATCCCTGGCAGCCGGCCCTGACGCCGGGCGGGTCTTCCGGCGGCGCGGTGGCGGCGGTGGCATCGGGCTGCTGCCCGCTGGCGCTGGGCACCGACGGCGGCGGCTCGATCCGGCGCCCGGCCTCGCATACCGGGCTGGTGGGCTTCAAGCCGTCGCCCGGCCGGCTGCCGCGCGGCGATGGGCTGCCAGAGATCTTCATGCGCTATGAAGTGGTCGGCCCGCTGGCCCGCTGCGTGGCCGATGCGATGGCCATGGCCGAGGCGCTGGGCCAGCCCGACCCGCGCGATCCCGATTCCCGGCGCTTTGCCGGCGTGCCGCTGCAGATGCCGCCGCGGCCATGCCGGGTCTTGCACGTGCCCCGGTTCGGCGATCATCCGGTGGATGCGCGCATCGCTGCCTTGACCGGGCAGGCAGCGCAAGCGCTGCGTGAACTTGGCCACACGGTGGATACCGCGCAGGCGTTCGATCTGGCTGAAGCGACCAATGCCAAATGGTCGCTGTTGTCGCAGGCCGGCCTGGCCTGGCTGGTGGAGCAGGGCGGCGCGCAACTGCCGTTCTGCCCGCCGCTCGATGCGGGCACGTTCGGTGCTGCCACGCAGGCCAATGCATCGGCTGGCCCAGGCCTGCGTGCCGTGCAGCTGTTTGATCTGCTGATGGCCGTGGAGCGTCTGCGCAGCGAGCTTTCCTTGCTGTTCGCACGCTACGACCTGCTGCTGACGCCCGCCGCAGCGGCATTGCCATGGCCGGCCGCACAGTCGCACCCGCCTGTGATCGAAGGCCGCGAGGCCGGGCCGCGTGGCCATGCGGTGTTCACCGCATTCGCCAATGCTGCCGGCCTGCCCGCGATCTCGTTGCCATGCGGCGAGGCAGAGGGCTTGCCGGTTGGCCTCCAGCTGGTGGCGGCGCCGGCCGAGGATGCGTTGCTGCTGGCAATCGCGCGCCAGTTCGAGCAGGCCTTCCCGAGGGCGCCGGGATTCCCGCTCGACGGGCAGGGCCGATGAAGACCCTGGTTGCGCCAGGTACGCCGGCGGCGCTCGCGCAGATGCTCTGCGTCGCGCGTACGCGCGGCGAGCGCGTCGATCCGGCACTGTTGCACCCGCTTGCGCATGGCGGCAGCTACGCCGTGCAGGATGCCACGCTTGCCATGATCGGCCCGATTGGCGGCTGGAAGGTTGGTGCGAGGGGGCCGGGCCAGGAACCCGCCTGTGCGCCGCTGCCGGCGGCCGGCCTGCTGCCGGATGGCGTGGGCCTGCGGGGGCCGGCCTGGCGCCTGCGCGGCATCGAGGTGGAGGTTGCCTTTGTGCTCGGCGCCAGCCTGCCGCCGCGCGGCCGGCCTTATGAGCGCCGGGATATCGAGGCCGCGCTTGCGCTGGTGGTGCCTGCCATTGAAGTCGTGGAAAGCCGCCTGGAGGACTGGCTCGGGGCCGGCAGCGATGCGCAGCTGGCCGACCTGCTCAGCCATGGCGCACTGGTGACGGGGCGCCCCACGCCGTTCGCGCGCGAGTGGCTGCACCTGGGCGCGCTGGAGGCCACGCTGCGCTTCGGCCGGCGCACCGTGGCGCATACCGTCGGCGGGCACCAGAGCCCTGATGTCGGCGCGCTGCTGGTCTGGCTGGCCAACCACTGCGCCGCGCGCGGGGCGGGGCTGAAAGCCGGGCAAGTGGTGACCACCGGCACCTGCACCGGGCTGCTCTTTGCCTCTGCCGGAACCCGCGTCAGCGCCGGGATCGAAGGGCTGGGGACGCTTGCGGCGTGGTTCTGAGGGCGGGGGCTTACGGAACCCAGCCAGGCAGCTCCGATGCCTGCCGGACCCAGCTTGCCACCAGCGCCTCGTCAAGCTCGGCGTCTTCGTGGATGTGGAAGTAGCGCGTGTTCTTGTCCTTGGATTCGACAGGGGGAACAGGGCGCAGCGACATGCCACGGAAGAAGGCCACCTTGATGTACTTCGTCATGCAATGGAAGCTGAGGAACCAGCCCTGGCCCTCGATGCCATAGAACGGCGAGTTCCACTTCACTGCCTTGCGGACGTTGGGAACGTTGCGCTCGATGAGCGCGTCGAGACGGCGCCCGGCGTCTTGTTTCCAGCCCGGCATGGCGGCGATGTAGGCCTGCACGGGGGCATCTCCGTCGGCCTTCGCGATCTGGGGGTTGCCGCCTGCGAGCAGGGGCGGGCTGGCAGCGGCCCGCCTGGCCGGAGTCTTCGTTGCGGCGTGCGCCGGCTTCCTGGATGGTTGGTTCGCCATTGCCTTCACTCCATCGAATACACGCTGACCACCTGACAGACAGGCCAAGTCGCCCAGGGCAGACATAGCCGCTGACGACAGTGCTTGAAGCACGACAATCGGGCTATGCTAACCTGCTGAAGCGGATCGGGCAACGAACGAGGGATCGACCGGAACGCTCTCTGTCATGGCCGGACGCGAGCTGCCTCATGCGCGGGAAAAATTCGAGGAATAGGCATCCATGAATCCATCGGAACGTATCGACGAGCTGATCGCAGGACTCACTGACTGGCGTGGCAAGACGCTGGCGAAGCTCCGCAAGACCATCCTCGAGGCCGACGGCGAGATCATCGAGGAATGGAAATGGATGGGGAGCCCGGTGTGGTCACGCGACGGCATGATCGCGGTCGCCAACGCGCACAAGGAGAAGGTGAAGATCACCTTCACCAACGGGGCGAGCCTGCCGGATCCCGACAAGCTCTTCAACGCCGGCCTCGGCGGCAACAAGTGGCGTGCGATCGATCTCTTCGAGGGCGACAAGATTGATGCGCGTGCCATGAAGAATCTCATCCGTGCCGCGATTGCGTTCAATCAGGGCAAGTCGAAGAGGAAGGCACCGTCCGCGGCTACCCGGGCGAAAGCACAAGAGAGCAAAGAGTAAAGGGACACGAAGCATCCTGGCGTGCGGGCGCGCGCCTGAGCATCGCAAAGAACGTCCCGTCCGGCATGCTCCACGCATATGGAATGCCGGTTTTCTTCGTTGGTTTTCGCGTGCTGCGCGCGTAGGTTCGTGGGTTTCAATCTCCCCGCGAATGCCATGACCGCTTCCCGACGACAGTTCCTGCGCCAGGGCGCCGCCGCCACGGCCGCGCTCGCCTCCGGCCCCATCCTTTCCTTCACCACGTTCGCCACCGGCAATGCACAAGCGCAGGGGCGCCCGGTCCTGAAAGCCGGCGACCAGAAGGGCGGCCTGCGCGCGCTGCTCGAATCCGCCAACGCGCTCGACGGCCTGAACTACGACATTCAATGGACCGAGTTCCCTGCCGCGGCACCGCTTGCCGAGGCGCTGAACGCGGGCGCGGTCGACAGCGGCCCGATCGGCGATGCCCCGGCGATCTTCGCGCTGGCTGCCGGCACGCGGATCAAGCTGATCGGCGCCAACCGCTCTGATCCCTACGGCACGGCAATCCTGGTGCGGCCCGACTCGCCGCTGCGGCAGGCGGCCGACCTGAAAGGCAAGAGCATTGGCACCAACCGTGGCTCGATCGGCCACCTGGTGACGCTCAAGGCGCTGGAATCCGCGGGGCTGAAGCCGGAGGACGCCAACCTCCGCTTCCTGCCGCCGGCGGATGCCAAGCTCGCATTGAGCAGCGGCTCGGTGGACGCGTGGGCGACGTGGGAACCCTATACCGCGATGGCGGAAACCAGCGGCCACGCGCGCGTGCTGGTCAGCGGACGCGGGCTGTGGTCCGGCCTCAGCTACCTGGCAGCCACCGATGCCGCGCTGGCGGCCAAGCGCGCGGTGCTGCAAGACTTCCTGCGCCGGGTGGTGCGTGCGCAGCAATGGTCCTACCAGCACGTGCCGGAGTTCTCTGCGGCCCTCGCCCGCATCATCGGGATCCCGCCGCAGGCGGCACGGCTGCAGTTCGAGCGGCGGCACACGCAATGGCGGCAGATCGATGCCGAACTGATCGCCGAGCAGCAGCGCACGGCGGATTTCTACCAGAAAGCTGGGTTGCTCAAGCAGCGGCTCGATGTGCGGCAGACCTTCGACTCCGGGTTCTCCCTTACCGCCTGACTGCCGCGGGCGGCGCCAGGCCGTGCACTGAGTCCATCGACGGCCTCGGCAAGCGCCTCCGGCACGACCATGGCCTCGCCGGAGGCCGCTAAGGATTTCCATGATTGACGCCGACCCGCGCCAGCCCATTTCACGGCCTGGCGCGGCCTGCGCCGGCGCGGACCGTTCTGGTCCCAGCGAATCCGGGCAACTGGTCCTATAGGCCCGGAATGGCCCTCACCTATAAAGCCGTGACCCCCAAACATATTTCCCGTTCCGAGGAGCAAAACCATGCGGTGGATCAAGCAGATAGCGACGTATTTCGCCCTGGTGGCCGCGCTGGCGCCAGCCGCACACGCCCAGAGCAAGAATGTAGTAATTGCTTACCAGGACATGGTGGTGCCCTGGCGCTACGCGCAGGACATGCAGGAGCTGGAAAAGCAGACCGGCTACACGGTCTCGTTCCGGCAGTTCGGCGGCGGCGGGGACGTGATCCGCGCCATGGCTTCGGGCCAGATCGCCATTGGCGAGGCCGGCACCTCGCCGATTGCGTCGGCGCTGTCGCAAGGGCTGGATGTCGAACTGTTCTGGATCCTGGACGATATCAACGCGGCCGAGGCGATGGTCGCGCGCAATGGCAGCAAGATCGCCAGCGTCGCCGACCTGAAGGGCAAGCGCGTCGGCGTGCCCTTCGTGTCGACCACGCACTACCACACGCTGGTCGCGCTGGAGCGCGCCAGGATCAATCCGAAGGACGTCCGCATCGTCAACATGCGCCCGCCCGAAGTAGCCGCCGCCTGGGAGCGTGGCGACATCGACGCCACCTTTATCTGGGACCCGGTGCTGGCCAAGCTCAAGCAGTCCGGCACCGTGCTGATGACCTCCGGCCAGATCGCCGCCGACACCGGCAAGGCCACCTTCGACGGCATGATCGCCAACAAGAAGTTTGCCCGTGAGAACCCGGAGTTCATGGTCAAGCTGGTGCGCGTGCTGGCCGCGGCCGATGAAAACTACCGCAAGAACAAGGCGTCCTGGACCCCCGATTCGCCCATGGTGAAGGCGGTGGCCAAGGTGTCTGGCGCCAAGCCCGAGACGGTACCCGCGAGCATGGCGCTGTACGCCTTCCCCACGCTGCAGGAGCAGGTGTCGGAGCGCTGGCTGGGCGGCGGCGCGGCGCGCGCGCTGCAGTCCGCGGCGCAGTTCCTCAAGGAGCAGGGCACCATCCAGACCGTCCTGCCGGACTATGGCCCGGGCGTCAATGCGGAATGGGCAAAGCGGGCGTTGCGCTGACGCCGCGCCCATCGCGCTGAAGATGGCCGCCGCGCTCAAGCCAGTCCCGCGCGGCCGCCCCGAAAGTCCTGTTGCGGAAGCCCATCATGTACAAGCTTGAAATCGATAATCTCAGTGTCAACTACGGCGTCGCGGGCGGCGCCAAAACGCTGGCCCTGTCGCAAGTCAACCTCACCATGGAGCGCGGCGATTTCGTCGTGGCGCTCGGTGCCTCGGGCTGCGGCAAGACCACCTTGCTGTCGTGCATCGCAGGCTTCATGGAACCCTCGGAAGGCGAGATCCGGCTGTCCGGCAAGGTGGTGCGCGGGCCGGGTGCCGAACGCGGCGTGGTGTTCCAGAAGCACGCCCTGATGCCGTGGCTCAGCGTGGCGGACAACGTCGCGCTGGGGTTGCGCCTGCGTGGGGTGTCGCGTGCCGAACGGATGCGGGTCGCGCATGAGAAGCTGGCCGCGGTCGGGCTGGAAGATGTCGCCGGCAAGCCGGTCTATCAGCTCTCGGGCGGCATGCAGCAGCGCGTCGGGATTGCCCGCGCGCTCGCCTGTGATCCGGCGGTGATGCTGATGGACGAGCCGCTGGGCGCGCTCGACGCGCTGACGCGCGAATCGATCCAGGCGCTGATTCTCAAGCTCTGGGCCAAGGAACAGAAGATCGTCTTCTTTATCACGCACAGCGTGGAAGAGGCGCTGTTCCTGGCCACGCGGCTGATTGTCATGACGCCGTCGCCTGGCCGCATCGCGCACACCTATGAACTGCCGTTCGCGCGGCGCTTCATCGAATGCGGGGACGCCCGTGCAGTCAAGGCCGACCCGGAGTTCATCCGCTATCGCGAAGAGATCATTGATCTGATCCATGCCACCGCTTGAGGAACACGAGATGCCCGCTTCCGTCCAACGCATCGAACCCACGCCGCGCGTCACCAAAGCCGCCGCGGCCGGGGCCAGCCAGCAAATGAAGACCGTCTCGGGCTACCGCCTGCCCGGCGAGGGGTCAAGCTCACGCATCTCCACCATCACCGTGGTGCTGCTGCTCGCACTGTGGTGGCTCGCCAGCCACCTGCGCTGGCTGCCGCCGCTGTTCCTGCCCACGCCTGAGTCCATCGTCACCGCCTTTATCGATGCCTGGCAGGGCAACCTGCAAGGCGGCCAGCCGCTGACCGAGCATTTCGCGGCCAGCATGATGCGCGTGTTCGGCGCCTTCGGGCTGGCGGTGGTCACGGCGGTGCCGGTCGGCGTGATGATGGGGGTGTCGCGCATCGCACGCGGCGTGTTCGATCCGCCGATCGAGTTCTACCGCCCCTTGCCGCCGCTGGCGTACCTGCCGCTGATCGTGATCTGGTTCGGCATCGACGAGACCTCGAAGGTGCTGCTGATCTTCCTGGCCTGCTTCGCGCCGCTGGCCATGTCGGCCCAGGCCGGCGTGCGCTCGGTCACCATCGAGCAGATCAACGCGGCGTACTCGATGGGCGCCACGCCGTGGCAGGTGGTCCGCCATGTGGTGATCCCCGCCGCGCTGCCCGATATCCTGACCGGGATGCGCATCGCCATCGGCTTCGGCTGGACCACCCTGGTTGCCGCTGAAATGGTGGCCGCCACCGCCGGCCTTGGCCAGATGGTGCTCAATGCCTCCAACTTCCTGCGTACCGACGTGGTGATCATGGGCATCGTGCTGATCGGGCTGATCGCCTACGTGTTCGACCTGCTGATGCGCAAGCTGGCGAAGGTCCTGGTGCCCTGGAAGGGACGGATGTGAGGTGATGGCGTAGCTCCGGGATCATCATCCCGGGGCACCCTCCCCAAGGACCACGATGACCCGTTCAGACTTGGTCAGAGAAGGCAGTGGAAGATAGCGCAGGCGGTATCTTCCGCTGCGGACTCCAAGGTGCGTCGCCACCCGTTGAAGCGGGGGCGACGCATCTCGATCCCGTTACAGCGCGGCCACCTGGACGCCGTTGCCGAAGTTCTGCATGGTGGGGATCTTCAGGCTGAGGTGCGAGCTGGCGTCGATGGTGTTCACGGTCGGCCCGACCTGCAAGCCGATGGTCGGGCTGGCAAAGCCACCGCCGCCGACGACGTTCTGGGCGTTGCCGCCGACAACAGAGAAGGCGCTGCCGCCGCGCACAGCGGACATGGTCTTGCCGTCCAGTTCCTGGTCGAGCGGCAGATCCTTGATCATGAGGGTCGATTGCATGGTAAGTCTCCTTGGGGGGCGGTTGAAGGGGAGTCCCGCCTCGGCGGGCCTCCCGCATGCAGCGTTGTTACAGCGAGGCCACCTGGATGCCGTTGCCGAAGTTCTGCATGGTGGGGATCTTCAGGCTGAGGTGCGAGCTGGCGTCGATCGTGTTCACGGTCGGCCCGACCTGCAAGCCGATGGTCGGGCTGGCAAAGCCGCCGCCGCCGACGACGTTCTGATAGTTGCCGCCGACAACAGAGTAGGCGCTGCCGCCGCGCACAGCGGACATGGTCTTGCCGTCGAGATCCTGGTCGAGCGGCAGGTCCTTGATCATGAGGGTCGATTGCATGGTAAGTCTCCTTGGGGATTCGGTTGAAGGGGAGTCCCGCCTCGGCGGGACTCCCGCATGCAGCGTTGTTACAGCGTGGCCACCTGGGTGCCGTTGCCGAAGTTCTGCATGGTGGGGATCTTCAGGCTGAGGTGCGAGCTGGCGTCGATCGTGTTCACGGTCGCGCCGACCTGCAAGCCGATGGTCGGGCTGGCAAAGCCGCCGCCGCCAACGACGTTCTGATAGTTGCCGCCAACAACAGAGACGGCGTGGCCGCCGCGCACAGCGGACATGGTCTTGCCGTCGAGTTCCTGGTCGAGCGGCAGATCCTTGATCATGAGGGTCGATTGCATGGTAAGTCTCCTTGGGGTTCGGTTGGGGGAGCACGTTGTTGCGCTCGAAGGGTATAGAGCATGGGCCGTGCCAGGCCCGGGACGGTGCTGCAATAAAATCCATAACATCCTGAAAAACAAAGGTTTTTCAGGGAATGCTGGCACTTTCCGATCCCCGTCAGGCAGACATTGTGTTGGGTGCGGGCCAACTCATTTCATGGCACTGTTGGCCAGACAAATACATATCAGGCGCCGCCCGCGATGCGATGCCGCCGGAGAGGCCGAAAGGCAAGGATGGCTAGCCTTTTATGCCGCCAGATGCTCATCCCGCGCCACGGAAAGCGGAGGAAGAAGGGCCATGGCCTCTTCCAGCCTCTGGACCAACGCGGAACTTGCTGGCTGCAACGGCTGTCGGGTTTCCGGCGAAATCACGCCGGATAGCGCCAGCGCAGCTTTCACTGGTGCCGGATTCGGCTCCGCGAACATGAGCGAGATCAACGGCGCGAGCTTCGCGAACAAGCCGTGGGCCGCGCGCAAGCGGCCCGTCTGCGCCAGCTGCAGCAGGCGCACGAACAGGTCCGGACGAATATGCGAGGACGCGGCGATCACGCCGGCGCCACCTGCAAGCAGGTGATCCAGCAAGGCAGCATCTTCGCCACACAGCACGGTGACGTGCGGATCGTTGGCAAGTGCGCGGAGATTGCCGGCGTCACACTCCTTGACCGCCGAGATCTGCGGTTGCGCAAGCAGCGATCGGATGAGCGCTGGCGACATCGCACAGCCGGTTCGCTTCGGCACGTTGTACAGCATCAGGGGGCGTTCGGTTGCGCGCGCCACCTCATTGAAATGCCACACGATGCCCTCATCGGATGGCCGCAGGTAGTAGGGCGGCGGCACCAGGTAGCCGGCAAGATCAAAGCCGTCCAGTTCGGCAACTTGCGCGCACACCGTGCGGGTATCGACCGCTCCGACGCCAGCCATCACCGGCAGCTCGCCGTGGACGGCCTCGAGCACTGCCGCCGTGAAGACTTGCCGCTCGTGGGTGGAAAGCAGGCTTCCCTCTCCGGTCGTGCCCAAGATGATCAGGCCGTTCACGCCTGCCTCGAGGTAACTCTCAGCCAGCCTGGCGGCGCCCGGCAGGTCCAGCGAGCCGGCACGCATCGGCGTGACCATGGGCACCCAGATGCCCCATGGCGTCTGGCGGGAAGCCGCTGCGATACCGGTGCAGGCATGCACGGCGGCGCCGGAAAAGCTCTCTTCCTCAGTGCGCCACATGGTTGTCTCCCAGGGCTGTCGTGACGCCGAACTCCGCCGCCGGAAAGGCCGTCATGATGGCGTGCATGGCCGCGTCGCGGTCCGCGCGTGCGATCTCCACGTGCAGCGTGGTTTCGCCGTGCCGGTAGTCCACGTTCACCACATAGACGCGGGCCAGTTCACCGAGCACCCGGTGCATGGTCTGCCGCAGGCCGAACACCTCGGTGGATGCCACCGCAAGATGCATGCGGATCCAGGCCGGTGCGGGCTGGGAGACCGCGCGCAGCACGGGCATGGTGGCCTTGCTGCTGCGCAGGGCGGTACGTCGGGGAACGGTATCAACGGCCAGGCTTGACTGTCGCATGATTGGATGGACCGGCGCGGTAGCGGGTCGCGTGTTGGACATGGCTTTATGCTAGCCAGCGCCGTCTAAATTTGATGCAAGGATGTTGGGCCTTGGCGTTAAATCCGCATCAAAATCAGCGACGCTGGCAAGGCGCTCGCGCTCAGAACGTCTTCGTCAGCGACGCCCAGGCCGCAGCCTTGCCGAGGTAGCGGCCCCGGTTGGCACTGGTGTAGGCCACTTCCTTGGCGTTGGTATCGACATAGGCAATCGCCAGCGCGAAGCCCTTGCCCAGGTCCTTGGTCAGGCCGATCTTCCAGTCGGTGTACGAGGCGTCGCTGTTGTGCTTGACGCCCTGGTAGCCGACGTGCGCGTTCAGTGTCAGGTCCCAGAAATTCAGCGGGACATTGGCGCTCAGGTCGACGTAGTAGCTGTTCTTGCTGTCGGCCCAGCCAAACAGGTTGGTGACCGAGTGCGAGTACTTGAGCATGACCGGGCCCCAGCCGATGCCGGCGTACAGCTCGGTGGTGTACGGGCGCGGGTTGTTGTAGCCGCCCGGGTAGTAGTACTCGAGCACGCCCAGGTCATAGTTGAACTCGGTGCCGGCGACCTTGAAGGTGTTCTTGAAGCCGCCGTAGAAATCCATCTCGACCGCGGCCGAGACCGCCGGGTTGGCATCCTCGAGCCAGCTGATGCCGGAGTTCCAGTTGCCCAGATAGAAGCCGCTTTCGTGGGCGTAGTCAAAGCCACCCTGGATGGCCGGGCGCAGGTTGGTCTGGCTGATGCCGCGATAGCGGTAGTCCGAGACCAGCGACACGTTGGCCGTGAACGTATGCGGGGACGGCGCGGCGTCTGGCTGGGATTGCGCCATGGCCGGCATGGCAGCGAGGAAGATGGAAGATGCGGAACATGCGAGCAGCGTGGCCGCGGTTTGGCGCAGGTCAGTCATTGTTGTTGTGGCGAGAGTTGAAAAAATCCCCGTTGCAGGGAGCCTCGCCACGATATGGCCTGACGCGTAAAAACGGTATCAAAAGCCGCGGTGCCCGCGTACAAATCCAATCAATGCGCCTGGATTTCGGCGCTACCCGGCAAACCGGTAGCCCAGCCCGATTTCCGTCAGCAAGTGGGCGGGCCGCGCCGGGTCCGCTTCGAGCTTGTGCCGCAGATGTCCCATATAGACGCGCAGGTACTGGCTGCTTTCGGCCTGGGAGGGTCCCCACACCTCCCGCAGCATCTCCCGGTGCGTCATCACCTTGCCGCGGTGGGCGATCAGAACCGCAAGCAGCCGATACTCGATCGGCGTCAGGTGCACGGCCTGTCCCGAACGGGTGACGACGCGGCTGGCCAGGTCAACCTGCACGTCGCCGAACAGGATCTGGTGGGAACCGTGAGCGTTGGCCCTGGCATGCCGGCGCAGCAGCACGCGCAGGCGCGCGACCAGTTCACCGACGCCAAAGGGCTTGGTCAGGTAGTCATCCGCGCCGGCATCCAGCGCACCGATCTTGTCGGCTTCTCCGCTACGTGCCGACAGGACCAGGACCGGTACGTCAGTCCACGTGCGCATCTCGCTGATCAATTGCACCCCGTCTCCGTCCGGCAAGCCCAGGTCGAGAACGACGAGGTCAGGTTGCCGGGTGCCTGCCTCAATCAGTCCGCGCTTGAGCGATTCTGCCTCGTGCACCGTGCAACCTTCGGACTCCAGGGTCGAGCGGACAAAGCGCCGGATATGCGGCTCATCCTCAACCAGCAGGACTGTCGGGGAAAAATCAAATGGCATCAACTTCCTCTCTTCTTGCGTGAGACCCTAGGCATCAGTCTGCTCCGGCTCCACCGCCGGCGGATTTCCACGCGGCAACGCTACCAAGAAGCGCGCGCCCGCCTGGCCGCCGGGCCGGTCCGGGCGTTGCGCGGGTTCCACCCAGATGCGCCCGCCATGGGCTTGCACGATTGCCTCGCATACGGCGAGACCCAGGCCGACACCCGCGGTCGCGGATTCGCGCTCACCGCGCGTGAATTTCTCGAAGATCTGCCGTTCCTTGCCCTTGGGCACGCCGGGGCCATCATCCTCTACCGCAATCCTGATCTCGTCGTCGACCGGCGCGGCCGAGAGCCGGATTTCCGTGCCGGCGGGCGTGTATTTGGCGGCATTCTCCAGCAGGTTGCACAGCACGCGCTCGATCAGCACGGCGTCGCATTCGACCAGGGGTACCCGGGACAAGTCGACGACAACCACGCGGTGGTGCTCGAGCGCCTCGCGCATGGCAGCCAGGCTGGCGCCAACGAGCTCCTCCACCGATTGCCACTCCTTGCTCATCCGGACTTCCCGGCCCTGCAGCTTCGCCATGTCCAGCAGATTCACCACCATGGTCCGCATGCGCCTGGCCTGTTCCAGCATGGCGGCCACGGTCTCGGCCAGTGACGGCGCCAGCCCGGGATCGCTGCGCTGCATGGTTTCCGCCATGCCGATCAGGCTGGTCAGCGGGGTGCGCAGGTCATGGGAGACAGCGGCCAGCAATGAGCTGCGCAGGCGCTCAGACTCCATCGACAGCAAGGCCAGCTGCGCCACTTCGACGTAATGCAAGCGCTCGATGGCGATCGCGATCAGCGTGCAGAAGACATCGACCTGGCGCCGCAGCGCGGGTTGCGCAAAGGCGTGTGACACCGCGGGCTCGACCGCCAGCACGCCACGGGTCTGCATCGGCGCCTTCAATGGCAGATACAGCACGGTGCTGCCTGGCAATGTGTGCGTGCCGGTGCCTGCGGGCTGGCCGTGATCGAATACCCACTCCGCCAGGACACGGTCGATCGAGTCGGTTCTCGTCCCGGTGTCATGCTGCTCGACATCAGACACGGGCGGCAGCAGGCGGCCTTCCGGGGAAACCAGGAAGAAGGCTGAATTGGCATCGAAGGCTGCGCGCAGGAAACGGCTGGCGATCGAAACAATCTGGTCCGGCATCAGCGCCGCGGAGAGTTCGCGGGCCAGTTCATACAGCGTGCGGGCATCGTTCTCGCGCTGCACCGCCACCTGCGCCTGTTCGCGCAAACCGGCCGTCAGTTGCCCGATGACCAGCCCCACGGATAGCAGCACGAGGAACGTCAGCAGATACTGTACGTCGCTGACGGCGAACGACAGCCGCGGCGGTACGAAGAAGAAGTCGAAGGCGGCCACGGCCAATACCGAAGCCAGCGCCGCCGGTCCGCGGCCATGACGAAGCGCGACGCCGACCACTGCCGCCAGAAACAGCATGGCAATGTTGACGACGTCGAACCATGGAAACGCGAGGGCCGACAGTGCCGTGGCACCGGCGCACCATACCACTGCCCACAGATAGTCTCTGCGCGTGGCGCCGTCGCCTGGCGCAGGGGCGTCTGGCTCTTCAGTGCCATGGCGCGGGCGAAGATCCACTCGCGTCGTGTCCGCCGCAACGCGGATGATGTCGATCTCCGGACACCCGATCGCCAGCGCATCGGCAAAACTGCGGCGGCCGAACAGCCAGGCCGGGGCGTTCACAAATGGCGTCAAGGCCAGGCCGAGAAGGGAGCGGGCCCGCTCCGCAACGGAGGCGCCGCCCCGGCGCCAGTCTGCCGGCGCCCGGCCGATGACCACCTTGGTCAGGTTGTGGCGGCGCACGTACCCCACGATTGCCTGGACCATGTCGTTGCCCGCCAGGGTCTCGGTGCGTGCGCCCAACTCCTCTGCGAGACGCATGGCCGTCTGCAGGCGAGTCTTTGCGAAATCGGACGGGGGTGCCAGCCTGGGGGTGGCGATGGTCACCACATGCCAGTCGCAATCGAGCTGGCCGGCAAGCCGGCGCGCACTCCGGACGACCTGCTCGGCATCGTCACCACTACCGATGCAAGCCAGCACCGCCTCCCGGGTCCGCCACACGCCTTGAACGGCTTCGGACTGACGCCATGCTCGGACATCGGAGTCCACCCGGTCGGCGGTCCGGCGCAGCGCCAGCTCGCGCAGGGCGATCAGATTGCCTTTCCGGAAAAAGTTGCGCGCCGCGTGTCGCGCCTGCTCCGGCAGATAGACCTTGCCTTCCTTCAGCCGGCGCAGCAGCTCGTCGGCCGGCAGGTCCACCAGCACGACTTCGTCGGCGCTGTCGAACACAACGTCCGGCACGGTCTCCCAGACGCGGATGCCGGTGATGCCGCCCACCGCCTCGTTCAGGCTGTCCAGATGCTGCACATTGACCGTGGTCCAGACGTCGATCCCGGCAGCCTGCAATTCCTGGATATCCTGCCACCGCTTCGGATGGCGACTGCCCGGTGCGTTGGAATGGGCCAGTTCGTCAACCAGGACCAGGGCCGGTCGCCGGACCAGCGCCGCGTCCAGGTCGAACTCCTGCAGAACCCGCTCGCGGTACGGCACGTCCTTCATTGGCAAGCGCTCGATACCGGCGATCAGCGCTTCGGTCTCGGCGCGGCCGTGGGTCTCCACGATGCCAATGACAGCATCGGTGCCCCGTGCAGACGCCGTCCGCGCCGCGGTGAGCATGGCGAAGGTCTTGCCGACCCCGGCGGAAGCGCCAAAGTAGACCCTGAGCTTGCCGCGCGAAGCGCGAGCGCCTTCTTCCTGCACCATCTGGAGCAGGGCATCGGGGTCGGGGCGCGAGCCGGCTTCGCGCAATTCGGCATCAGGCATCGGTCGGCTCACCCTCTATGCTGGCATTGGCAAACCGGTTCTGCTTCGCATCCGCGTCCCGGCACTGGGCTATTTCCGTGCAATGGCATCCAAGCCAAGGTTCAGCTTCAGGACATTGACTCCCGGACCGCCCAGGACCGACAGTAGCGGCGTTTCGGTATTTGCCGCAATCAATTGCTTCACCTGTTCGATCGGAATCCCCCTGGCGCGGGCGATGCGCGCCGCCTGGTACTCAGCGGCCGCAGGGCTGATGTGCGGGTCGAGCCCGCTGCCGGAGGCAGTGACCAGGTCCACCGGAACGGGGGCCTGGTTGTCCGGATCCGCGGCGTGCAGGGCGACGACGCGCGCGCGCGCGGCATCGGTCAGCGCCGGATTGGTGGGGCCCAGGTTGGATCCCGCCGAAGCCGCGGCGTTATACGGCATCGGCGCCGTGGCCGACAGCCGGCCCCAGAAGTACTTCGGGTCGGAGAACGGCTGGCCGATCAGTTCCGAGCCAACTGTCCTGCCATCCTTCTCGATCAGCGAGCCGGCTGCCTGATGCGGGAACACGGCCTTGGAGATTGCCGTGATCGCGCCGGGATAGAGCAGGCCGGTCACCAGCGAAAGACCAACGAACACCACCAACATTGGCCGCAGCAAGCCACCTTGCACGGGTGCCGGCGACGGCTGCGGGGACTGCACTTGCGTATTCATGAGCGCTCCGAATCGTGGCAGAAAATCAGACCCAGCCAAACAGGGCCAGGATCATGTCGATCAGCTTGATGCCGGCAAACGGCACCAGGATGCCGCCCAGGCCGTAGACCAGCAGGTTGCGGCGCAGCAGCACCGCGGCGCCCAGCGGCCGGTAGACCACGCCCTTGAGCGCAAGCGGGATCAGCACGACGATGATGAGCGCGTTGAAGATCACCGCCGACATGATGGCCGACGCCGGCGTGGCGAGCCCCATCACATTGAGCAGGTTGAGCTGCGGATAGGTGGTGGCAAACGCCGCCGGGATGATCGCGAAGTACTTGGCGATGTCGTTGGCCACGCTGAAGGTCGTCAGCGAGCCGCGCGTCATCAGCATCTGCTTGCCGATCTCGACGATCTCGATCAGCTTGGTCGGGTTGCTGTCGAGGTCCACCATGTTGCCGGCTTCCTTGGCCGCCTGCGTGCCGCTGTTCATCGCTACGGCTACGTCGGCCTGGGCCAGTGCCGGCGCGTCGTTGGTGCCGTCGCCGGTCATCGCGACCAGCCGCCCGTCGGCCTGGTACTGGCGGATCAGCTTGAGCTTGGCTTCCGGCGTGGCTTCGGCCAGGAAGTCGTCAACGCCGGCTTCCGCCGCAATCGAAGCCGCCGTCAGCCGGTTGTCGCCGGTGATCATCACGGTCTTGATGCCCATCTTGCGCAGTTCGCCGAAGCGCTCGCGAATGCCGGTCTTGACGATGTCTTTCAGCTCGATCACGCCAAGCACGCGTACCGAACCGCCGTTGGCGTCGGCTACCACCAGCGGCGTGCTGCCGGCGCGGGCAACCTCATCGACGGCTTGCAGGACAGCATCGGGGAACTTGCCGGCACGTTCCGTGACGTAGCGGCGCACGGCATCGGCCGCACCCTTGCGCACGTGACGCTCGCCGCCGCCATCGCTCAGGTCAACCCCGCTCATGCGGGTCTGGGCGCTGAACGGCACGAACTCCGGCTTCAGGCTTGCCATCACCGGCGCCGCCAGCCCCGGCAGCTGGCGTGCCAGCGTGATGATGCTGCGGCCTTCCGGGGTCTCGTCGGCCAGCGACGACAGCCACGCCGCTTCCGCGAGCTGCAGCGGCGACACGCCCGGGGCCGGGATGAAGCGCGATGCCTGGCGGTTGCCATGGGTAATGGTGCCGGTCTTGTCGAGCAGCAGCACGTCCACGTCACCAGCGGCTTCGACCGCACGGCCCGAGGTGGCAATCACGTTGGCTTCCATCATCCGGCTCATGCCCGCCACGCCAATGGCTGACAGCAGCCCGCCGATGGTGGTGGGAATCAGGCAGACCAGCAGGGCCACCAGCACCGTGATCGTCACCGGAACGCCTGCCTTTGCCACCAGCACGCTGTAGAGCGAGAACGGCTGCAGCGTGGCCGTGGCCAGCAGCAGCACAATGGTCAGCCCGACCAGCAGGATCGTCAGGGCCAGTTCGTTCGGCGTCTTCTGCCGCTTGGCGCCTTCAACCATCGTGATCATGCGGTCGATGAAGCTCTCGCCCGGGTTGGTCGTGATGCGCGCCACGATCCAGTCGGACAGCACGCGTGTACCGCCGGTCACCGACGAGAAGTCGCCGCCCGACTCGCGGATCACCGGCGCCGATTCGCCGGTGATGGCGCTTTCGTCGACCGAGGCCACGCCGTCGATCACTTCGCCGTCGCCGGGGATCATCTCGCCGGCCTGTACCAGCACCACGTCGCCACGGCGCAGCGC
Organism: Cupriavidus sp. FW305-3-2-15-C-LB2; assembly: GCF_058787575.1. Lineage (NCBI taxonomy): Bacteria > Pseudomonadati > Pseudomonadota > Betaproteobacteria > Burkholderiales > Burkholderiaceae > Cupriavidus > Cupriavidus sp. FW305-3-2-15-C-LB2. Next base: position 65,878 of record NZ_JBYSZW010000029.1, on the reverse strand, counting down.
CGTGGCGGGGCGCGCTTCGGTGGCACTGCCACGCTTGCCGTCCTTCAGCACACGTGCGGTGACGGTGGTCTTCAGGCCGCGCAGCGCTTCCGCCTGCTGCTTGCTTCGGCCTTCGGCAAGTGCCTCGGCAAAGTTAGCGAACAGCACCGTGAACCACAGCCACACCGACACCGCCAGGATGAAGCCCGCGGATTCCCCACCGGGGGCTGCCGCCGGCGCGGCCATGGCCTTCAGGAAAAGGATCGTCGTCAGGATGCTGCCCACGTAGGCCACGAACATCACCGGGTTGCGCAGCTGGTCGCGCGGCGACAACTTCCCGAAGGCCGCGACCAGCGCGGGCTTCACCAGCTCCGGCGCGAACATGCTGCGCGCCGGCGGGCGATGATGGTGGGAGCCGTGTTGGCGGTCGGACACCGGCGCGCTCTTTGCCTGAATCGTGTTGGAGGAAGACGCTTCAGCCGTGTTGGCGCCGCGCTTGGCCACCGGGGCCATCGAATTTTGTTGCATGGTTTCTCCGCAATCCGCTAGAGCCATCCGGCACCTGCATCGGTGAGGCAGGGCAGGGTCCGGACGTGTAGGAATGCTCGATATTTCGTCGTCAGTCGTCGCTTTACTTCGCCGCGGTTGCCGTCACCGCGCCCTGGAGTTGCTCGGCGACTGGCCCCAGCGCCAGCGCCGGGACATAGGTCAGCGCACCGACCAGCAGCACGGTGCCCACCAGCAGGACGACGAACAGCGGGCCGTGCGTCGGCATCGTGCCGCCGCTCACGGGCACGCGCTTCTTGGCTGCCAGCGAGCCCGCCAGCGCAAGCACCGGGATGATGATCCAGAACCGGCCGAACCACATGGCTGCCGCCAGCAGCGTGTTGTAGAACGGGGTGTTGGCGGACAAGCCCGCAAAGGCGCTGCCATTGTTGTTGGCCGCCGACGAGAGCGCGTACAGGATCTCGGAGAAGCCGTGCGTGCCGGGATTGAACACACCGGCGCGTCCGGCCTCGGTCATCACCGCCACCGACGTGCCGAGCAGCACCAGCAGTGGCGTGACCAGGATCGCCACGGCCGTCATCTTCATCTCGTAGACTTCGATCTTCTTGCCGAGGTACTCCGGCGTGCGCCCGATCATCAGTCCGGCGATGAACACCGCGAGCACGGCGTAGACCAGCATGCCGTACAGCCCCGAGCCGACGCCGCCGAACACGACCTCGCCCAGCTGCATCAGCAGCATCGGCACCAGGCCACCGATGGCGGTGAAGGAGTCATGCATGGCATTGACCGCGCCGCACGACGCCGCGGTCGTGATGGTGGCGAACAGTGCCGAAGCGGCGATGCCGAAGCGCGTTTCCTTGCCTTCCATATTGCCGCCGGCCTGCAGCAGCGACGCGGCGTGATCCACCGGCAATCCGGCCAGCGCCGGGGTCGCCATCTGCTCGGACATCGCCGCCACGCAGGCCATCGCGACAAAGATGACCGTCATGGAAGCCAGCACCGCCACACCCTGTCGCCTGTCTCCCACCATTTCGCCAAAGGTGAAGCACAGCGCCGCCGGGATCAGGAAGATCGCCAGCATCTCGAGAAGGTTGGCCAGGCCATTCGGGTTCTCGAACGGATGCGCCGAGTTGGCATTGAAGAAGCCGCCACCGTTGGTGCCCAGCATCTTGATGGCCTCTTGCGAGGCAACCGGGCCCATCGCCAGCGTCTGCCTGTCGGTCTTCAGGTCTTCCGTCACCGGCTTGCCTTGTGCATCGAGCACCGGTTGCCCGGCCGCATCGAGCTTAGGCTGGCTGTACTCCACCGGCGTGACCAGGCTGGCTTCCTTGTAGGCGTCGAAGTTCTGGATCACGCCCTGGCTTACCAGTGCCAGTGCGATCACGGTCGCGATCGGCGCCAGCACGTAGAACGTGACCCGCGTCATGTCGACCCAGAAATTGCCGATGGTGGCGGCGCTCTGGCGCGCGAATCCGCGCATCAGCGCGAACACCACGGCGATGCCGGTCGCCGCGGACAGGAAGTTCTGCACGGTGAGCGCGAGCATCTGCGTCAGATAGCCCATGGTCGACTCGCCGCCATAGCCTTGCCAGTTGGTGTTGGCGACAAAGCTGATCGCCGTGTTGAAGGCCGAGTCCGGCGAAACCGCGCCAATGCCCTGCGGATTGAGCGGCAGCATGCCTTGCAGGCGCTGCAGCGCATAGACTGCCACCACGCCAAGCAGGTTGAATGCCAGCACCGCGACGGCGTACTGCGTCCACCCCATCCCGGCATCGGCACGCACGCCGCCCAGGCGATACAGCAGCCGTTCCAGCGGCCGGCCCCAGGCGGTCAGCGAATAGTTGCCATCCTCCACCGCACGCCGGATATAGCGTCCGAGAAAAGGGGCGCACGCCAGCAGGATGGCGAGATAGAGGACCAGCAGGCCCACGAATTGGGAGGACATCAGAATTTCTCCGGCCGGAACAACGCAATGAGGAGGTAAACAAAAATGGCAATGGCCAGCACGCCGCTCAACAGATCGGTCCAGCTCATCACAGCCTCCTGTCCGACGCGCTGTTCTTTGCCGCCATCTGGTCATGCGCGCCGCCGTGGCCGCTGCCTGCCGGAGATTTCGGCGCAAGCACGGCGCAAAGCCCCAGCAGGGCTGCGCTCAGCACGGCGAAGCCAATCAATACGATCAAATAGATCCCGTCCATAACAAAGCACCCTTGAATGGTTTCGGCTTGCAGATTAGCGACGGGGTCGTAAAAACAGGGTAGAAAGATGGCCGGTGCGTATAAAGAACGTATAAAGATTCGGGCGATCAGCATGCGCGCGGGAGCCAAGGTGCACTTTCTTGGCCGCTGGCGATCGTGATGCGTGGTGGTAAGGCTGCCGCTGTTGGCGGAGATGCTGCGTCGGCGCGACGCTTCTCTTTCGGATCTTTACGCGACGGCCCGGCGCGTTAATCGAGGGGCTTGACCCGCCGGAATGCACCAAGGAGTGCGAGGTCGTAGGCGATCTTGAGCACGCCGCAGGCAACCAGCGGCGTCCCGACCCAGCCCATCGCCAGCAGCGCGCCCGCCAGGGTCGGGCCGAATGCGGCAGCCAGGCTCCTGGGCACGGCAGTCAGGCTTGCCGCCGCCGGCCGCTCGGGCGGCGTCACCACGGCCATGACATAGGCGGTCCGGGTCGGCACATCCATCTGCGACAGCGCGCTGCGTACGAGCAGCAGCGCCAGCGTCGCCGGCAGGGAGGGGGAGAACGCGGCCGCGATCAGGCAGAGGCTGGATGGGATATGGGTGAACACCATCGTGTTCAGCAAACCGAACCTGCGAGCCAGCGGTGCGGCCACGAGCTGGGAGCCGGCGCTAAGCAGCCCGGCCCAGAAGAAGAACTGCCCGGCGGCACCAATGGAAAGGCCGAAGCGCTGCATCAACCATAGCGCCAGCAGGGAATTCACCACCAGGCCGCCGGCAAATGCGTCGACGCTGAAGAGCAGGGCAAGGCGGGTAACGATCCGGCGAGACGGTCCCAGCGGGACTCTCGCCGTTGCCAGGTGCGGTGGCGGCTCCGGCATGCGGGCATAGAGGAACCAGAGTGCGGCACCGGTCAGGGCATAGACCATGAACATGGCGCGCAGCGCGCTGAGGACAGGAACCCCAAGTTGCGCCGCGAGCCAGTCCGGCAGCGCCGCCGCCAGCGCACCAATGGCGGCGCAGAGGGCCCCGGTCAGGCTGTAGCGGGCGAACAGGGCAGTGCGGGCATCGGCGCAGGCTGAATCGGCAAGACCGGCATGCTCAAGCGGCAGGAAGACGCTGACGTCGCCGGAACTGGGGTTGAGCGTGCCGACGAATGCGACCAGCAATAGCGGCCAGAGGGAGGACAGTCCGGCGAAGCCTATGCCGGTGGCGGCCATCAACGCGGCCGCCGACATCAGCAGCCTGCGCTGCGGATAGCGGTGGCCGATGATGCCCACCAGGACCGTCGCCAGCGCCGAGCCGATCAGGGTTGCGCTGCTGACCAGCCCCACTGCCAGCTGCGCGAAGCCCAGAGCCAGCAGGTACGCCGGCAACAGCACGGCGATAAAGCCGTCACAGAAGCCGCGCAGCGCGCGGCCAACGAGAAGCGGCAAGGCGCCGGGATGAATGCCTGCGGGCAGGACCAGGCGCGCTAGCCAGCCTCTGCTGACAATCATGGCCGGGTCTTCAGGTGTGCGCATCGCAATGGCATCCGTGTTCCGGTGGTCTCATGCCGTCAGTGAAAGCCCGTGGCGATCCCGCCGTACAAGAACACAGTATGCGCCGGACTCGAAGGCACCGGCTTGGGCGACACGGCAAAGGCTGGCATGGCGCCATGTTAGAGGGCCCCGCAGATGGTGGCATCGGCCGCATCTGCGCCGCGCGCCGCCTTGGTATGGCGTTCCAATCAGTCCTTGAGCGCGAGCGCAGCTTCCGGCGCGCGGAGGAAGCTGATCGCCAGGCGATTGAACGCATTCATCAGGCTGATGGCGGGGGCAGGGGGGATCACTCCGAGCGGATTCATCGATGCCCTTGACAAAAATACCAATTGGTATATTCTGGCTTCCATGAATAAAGCTCAGCGAACCCGCCAGTTCATCGTCGAGAAGACAGCCCCGATCTTCAACGTCAAAGGCTATGCCGGTACGTCCCTGGCCGATATGACGGAGGCCACCGGGCTGACGAAGGGCAGCGTCTACGGCAACTTTGCCAACAAGGAGGAAGTGGCCCTGGCTGCTTTCGATCACAACTGGAAGCAGGCGCAGGCGGCAGTCCGGGCCGTAATGGCCACGAGAGAAACCAGCAAGGAGCAGCTGCTCGCATTGACAGGCGTGTATGAAAGCCTGCCTGAGGAATTCCCCGTGGGGGGATGCCCGCTGCTCAACACAGCGATTGAAGCCGACGACACGCACCCGGCCCTGCGCGAGAAAGCCATGGAAGCTTTCCGGGGCTGGAAGACGCATCTTGTCAAAGTCATCAAGGCAGGGATTGCTTCGCAGGAGTTCCGCAAAGACGTCGATGCCGAGCAGACTGCCGTCACGCTGATTGCATTGATCGAGGGCGCCATCATGATCTCTCGCCTCACAGGCAACGCTGGCTACAGCAAGGCCGTGATGTCGGCGGTAGAAAAAACCATCGTCGATCTGAAGTGATTTTTTTCGACCAAAAATATACCAATTGGTATTTTATCTGCCAAAGGAAGCAACCATGAGCGTGCAGCTGAAACGGAAAGTCGCATTCGCCCTGTCGATGGGAGTCGTGACGACAGGGATCATTTCCTTTGTCCTCCTTACTCTCAATCTCGGATTCTCGGAAGGATTTGCCCTGACGTGGCTGCGTTCCTGGGGCATCGGATATGTGATCGTCATTCCCGCCATCCTCCTGGTCGGTCCGCGTTTGCAAACGCAGGTCGATCGCCTGATTCACTGAGCCGGCAGGCCCGCATCGAGGACCACTGACATGTCCAGGTCATTCCTGCCACGGCTGCTTGCCTCCGTTCTCGTCCTCGGCGCTTTGATTGCGTCGGGATGCGCCCACCACGCCAACAAGCCGGTACAGAAAGCCGAGATCGGATTCATCAAACTCGACTCGGACATCTCGCTCAGGACGATGGTGGTGCACAACCCCAGTCCGAAAGGGACCGTTCTCTTCCTGCATGGATTCCCGGAGACCCTGTACGCCTGGAAGGACATTGCCCTGGCTCTCGGCGATGACTACGAAGTACACGCCATCGATTGGCCTGGCTACGGCCTCTCATCACGACCAACGGCCGACAAGTTCTCCTATGCGCCCAGAGACTATGCCCGGGTTCTGAAGGAGTACATCCGCAAGGCGGGCATCGACACGTCAAAGCTCACGATCTACGCAACGGATATCGGAGCCTTGCCTGCCCTTCTCCTGGCTATCGAGGAGCCGGACATTGCCAGGACGATCATCGTGGGCGACTTCGCCCCGTTCAACAGACCTCGTTACATGTACGAAAGCCTGCAGAGCCTGAAGTCGCAACCTTCGGCCGAGCTGGCTCGTGTTCAGTTGAACAAGAATCGCGAGGATGTTCTCCAGAATGCCTACAGGCGCGGCTTGGCCAGGGAAGCGCAGTTCGACATATCCGGCGAACTCAAGGACGACATGTCACGCGGATGGAGCCATGGGGAGATGACGTCAGCGGACGCCTTCTATCACTACTACTTGCACTTCACGCGGGACCAGGAGTATTTCGAGGCGAACCTGGGCCGGCTCAAGACGCCCGTGAAGGTAGTCTGGGGTGAGAAAGACATCTACATCAATAAGGACATGGGCATCGAGTTCGCCGAAAAGGCCCATGCAGCGTTCACCCTGCTTCACGGGGTTGGGCACTACCCGCACCTGCAGGACCCCCAGCAAACCGTGGCAGAGATTCGCGCTTCATTCCGGTAAGCCCGCATTGCGAGCGGGGCCCGGGCAGCCGACCTCGTCTGAGGACGACGGGATCCCGCACGACACATGAGCGCCCCTCGCCCACGACCTTCCCAATATTCCCATCCGTCGTCAAGCACGACAAGGAAACCTGCCCATGAAAATGACCCGAATCTTCGCCGTGTCCCTGCTTATCGCCGGCAATGGTTTGCTTCTGCCAACGGCTCAAGCGCAAACTCCGGGAGTCCACCGCACCGATCTGGTCCAGCGCGAACTCAGCGTGCCCGGTCGTGAGGGCGTACAGGTACGCGTCGACTTTGATCCCGGCGCATTCGCACCGAAACATTCGCACCCCGGGGAAGAAATCGCCTATGTCCTGCAAGGGACGCTGGAATACCAGCTCGACGACAAGCCGCCTGTCACGCTGAAGGCCGGTGACGCGCTGTTCATTCCGGCCGGGAGTGCCCATTCGGCGCGGAATGTCGGCAGCGGCAAGGCGTCTGAACTGGCAACTTACATCGTCAGGAAGGGTGTGCCTCTGGCGGTGCCCGCCAGGCAACCTGGATCGGCCACCGCAGAATAAGGGAGGCTTGCAATGAACACGGAATGGTCCAACCAGGCTCCCGACCCGTCGCGCCGAACTTTACTATTGGGCGGCGTGGCGACGGTAGCGCTCTCCATGCTTTACCCGCCCCTGACTACCGCTGCGCAGGAAAAATCCGGGCTTCCCGTGGCATCAGATGCGATCCGCCCATTCCGTGCGCACGTCCCGCAAGCGGCCCTGGTCGATCTGCGCCGCCGCCTTGCCGCTACGCGCTGGCCCGATCCGGAAACAGTCGGCGATCGGTCCCAGGGCGTACAGCTTGAAAGATTTCAGCCGCTCATGCGCTACTGGGCAACGGGCTATGACTGGCGCAAGGCCGAGGCAAAACTTAATGCCTGGCCGCAGTTTGTGACGAACATCGACGGCCTGGACATTCATTTCATCCATGTCCGCTCGCGCCATGCAAACGCGATGCCGCTCATCATGACCCACGGCTGGCCAGGGTCGGTCTTCGAGTTGCTTAATGTCATTGGCCCGCTGACGGACCCCACCGCGCACGGCGGCACTGCGAACGACGCGTTTCATCTGGTGATTCCGTCGATTCCCGGCTTCGGCTTTTCACAGAAGCCCGCAGACACTGGCTGGAATCCGGATCGCATCGCACGCACCTGGGACGTGCTGATGAAGCGGCTCGGATATGCGCGCTACGTTTCGCAGGGAGGCGACTGGGGCGCCATCATCTCCGACGCACTTGGCCGTCTGGCGCCTGAAGGACTGCTTGGCATCCACGTCAACCGCATCGAGCGCGCCACGACGTTGCCACCGGCAATAGCCATGGCGCTGAAAAGCGGGGAGCCTGCGCCGGCAAACCTGACCACCGAAGAAAAGCAGGTGTTCGACGAGGCGAGGGATTTCCTCAACAAGGGATTCGGTTACGCGGCCATCATGCAAACGCGGCCGCAGACCATCGGCTTTGGCCTGGCCGATTCGCCAGTGGGGCTGGCAGCGTGGATCTATGACAAGCAGGCCGACTGGGTATTCACGCGTGGCGATCCTGAGCGGTCACTGGACCGTGACGCGATCCTTGACAACATCTCGCTCTACTGGCTCACAAATACAGGCGGGTCGAGCGGACGGATCTACTGGGAAACCAGTGCCGCCCCGGCAAGGAATTCCCCCATCACCGTTCCAGTGGCAGTGACCGTCTTCCCTGGCGAGGTCTACCGGCCACCGAGGCAGTGGTTGGCACGAGCCTATCCAAACCTGATCTACTACAACCGCGTTGCCAAAGGCGGTCACTTCGCGGCTTGGGAAGAACCGGAGCTGTTCAGCGCGGAGCTACGATCTGCGTTCCGATCGTTGCGCTGAGCGGAAGACGCTGTGCAGGAACGGTGTCGGCCCACGGTGGACGTTGCGCAACTCGCGTCACGCTGCTTGCCGTTTGGCCGGCACAACCGTTCCTATGTACACCGCCGGCACATCGAGCGGTGTACCGGACGGACTCAGCGGGTACCTCGTTCACCGATGCCGGAATGGAGCGTCACGAGCGTTCTCTGCTCTCATGTCGGCAGACAATGTGTCAATCAAGGGACAAGAAGCCTCATTGCCATTGGCGTGGCATTGCCCAATGAGATTCTTCAGTTCCGCTCGCATTCGTCGCAGATCCTTCATTCTTTCCTCAACAAGACTGAGCTTTTGCTCGGCCAGTGCGCGGGCTGTGCTGCACGTGCTGCCATCGTTCTGTCGCAGCAGTACCCGGATTTCATCCAGGGTGAACCCGAGCGACTGGGCCTGGCGAATGAAATGAAGCCGCTGCAAGCTCTGCTGCGAATACTGTCGAATGGCGCCATAGGCACGCTCCGGCACCGGCAGCAGGCCGCACCGATGGTAGTAGCGTACCGTCTCCACGCCAACACCAGCCGCCTTGGCCAGCTTCCCGATTGTTAGTGTGTGCTCCATCGCTTGACTCCGTACCTTGGTACGGACCTACGCTACGCCTAAACCGCACATACGGGAAGGGCGGATTGCGTTTCGATGGGTAACGACAGGGATCGGAGCGCCAGGCACGGTGACCGTCTGCTGCCCATCGGCCGTGAGGCAAAGAGAAATGATGAGCGCCGTCAAGCTGCAGTCAATCATCACCTGCCCCAAGTGCGCGCATGCAAAAGAAGAAACCATGCCCATCGATGCCTGCCAGTGGTGCTATGAGTGCGAGTGCTGCCACGCGATGCTAAGGACCAAGGCCGGTGATTGCTGCGTCTTCTGCTCATACGGCAGCGAAAGGTGCCCGCCCATGCAGCAGCATTCCTGCTCGTGTGTTCGCCGACGCAGGTACAGCGATGCACGACGTACCCTCGATTCGGCTCCCCCCGGATGATCCCGCCTCTTACCCAGCTCCGCTTGCCAGCGGAACATGTTTTTGCTCGACATTACGCGACGCCCGTTATACGTCGCGGGGAATTCAGAGAGGGGTCATTATGCAATCGCGGATCATTCGCGTTCTGCCCGCAGAAGATGGTTGGGCATTGGAGTTCGGCGGCCTCAATATAAAGGCCCAGAAATTTCCGACCATGGAGGCGGCAATCGCTGCGGGTTGGGGGGTGGCCAGACGAGAGAACGCCGAATTGCACATACATCGTCACGACGGGGATGTGCAATTGCGCAACGCGTGCGGCGACGAGCAACAGGAGGCGCGGCGGTGACGCCGTACTAGCTGTGAAGCGGCGAAAAAGGGCAAGGAGAACGCCTGGGAAAGGGTGGTGAGCTCAAGTGATGTTTTGGGCGCACATTTGCCAGGCAGTGTCTGCCAAATTCCTTGAGGGGAGATACTGTCCGGCAGATCCGCTCGAACGGCCACGCTTGATGCGGCTTCCACGAGGACTGTCTGGCGGTGCCGAAGCACCGCCAGACCAGAGGCATTGCTATCCCGCAAGCGGCCCGGCCGCCATCAAGGTATCCAGCTTTGCCTTCACCATTTCAAGCAGGCAGAGCGCGCTGAAGCACGCTTCCGAGCGCACGCTTTGCTGCTCCAGCAGTACGAGTACGCCATCAATGCCGGCACGCACTTCATGCAGGCACGCGTTGGTTTCGATTGCATCGACCATTACTGACTCCATAGCAGGTTAAGGCGCGCCACTCATTTGAAGGTGAAGGTGAAGGTGGCGGGCCAGACAGCGAGGGTGGAAACCAGTCTCCGGGAAAACCAGCCAGCCTTGCGGCTGCCTCGCCTGGCCCGCCATGGAACGATGCGTTCATGCGAGCACGCAGGAGTGCCGTATGGGATGCGACTCTCCTGCCCGGAGACACCTCGGGTTTCCACGCCCGGTCACCGGCGATCCGATGACGCAACCAGTATTTCCTGCCAGAGTCATGCAGGCGATAAGAGATGTCGCATTCGGAAGAGGCGGGCGAAGCTTGCGGCAACTCAGGCGAGTCGGAAATCGTTGAGTCTTGGAATGCGAGGTGGTCGCGGCATGGAACTAAGCCAAATTATGCGTTCCCGATCCCGCCAGCGAAGATCTTTGGCAGGGATCCGTCCACACTATGCTCCCCCACCTGAGCCACAAAATCCTCCCCCTCCGGCAACCCCAACGAAAACTTCACCGGAAAATTCACAGCAATCCCGCCTTCCGCGGGTACGGACCGCACCACCTCCCGCGCCTGCACATGCGGATCCTCAAACAGCGCCGTCGCCCCCAGCAATGGCGAGAACGGAATATCCAGCGGCCCGAAGAACGCCTCCCACTCGGCCAGGTCGCGCGTGCGGAACACCGCCGCCATCAGGTCATTGACCTCCACCTTGTGCCCGTACCGTCCGGCACGCGTGGCAAAACGCGGATCGCGCAGGGCCGGGAACTCATCACCCAGCGCCTCGCACAGGTTGACCCAGAACTTGTTCTCGAGGATGCCCATCGCCAGATGCAGGCCATCGCGCGTCTCGAAGAGATCGTTCTCCGGCATCACGGTAGGGGATGCCTGCGGCGATGCCTCATGCCCGCGGGCGGCCCAGGCGCCATGGGCGGTCCACGACAGGATCGCGTCATGGATCGAGACATCCAGATGTTGCCCCTGCCCGTTCTGGTGCGCACTCATGATCGCCACTGCAAGCGACAGCGCCGCGTAGCCGGATGCGGCGTAATCCGACACCCGCACGCGCGGGCGCGAGACCTTGTCGTGCACCTGCACCGGCGTCGCCCAATAGCCGGCCAGCGCCAGGTAGTTCAGGTCATGCCCGGCGTGGCTGGCATAGGGGCCAGTCTGGCCGAAGCCCGAGACCGAACACAGCACGATGGCCGGATTGACCGCCGCCAGTGCTTCATAGCCCAGCCCGAGTCGCGCCATCACGCCGGGGCGGAAGCCTTCCACCACGGCATCGGCATTGCGGACCAGGTCAAGGAAGGCTTCGCGGCCAGCATCGGTCTTCAAGTCCAGCGCTACCGAGCGTTTGCCGCGATTGAACTGTGCAAACACCGTCGGACCAAGCTGCCGCGCAGTGTCGCCGGTGCCGGGCTGCTCTACCTTGATGACATCGGCACCCAGTTGCCGCAGCAGGCTGCATGCGTGCGGACCGGGCAGCAACTGGCTGACGTCGATGATGGTGACGTCCTTGAGGCAAGACCATTCTGACTTCATACAGCGCCCTGGGGGGAGAACGAAAGAAGGGGTGCCGCACGCGCGGAAGGTGGCGTGCGGCGCGGGGCGGACCGGACGCTCACCCCAGGTCGCCGACCATGCCGATCGACTTCATCAGGTCGCCGTAACGCGCGTTGTCGCTGGCGACAATGGTGCCGAACTGCGCGGGCGAGGCGCTGCGGCGCAGTTCGCCGGCATTGGCCTTGAGCTGGGCATCAAACACGCCGGCCGTCTGCAGGGCGCCGACGGCGGCATGCAGCTTCTGGGTCAGTTCGGCCGGGAAGTTGGCCGGTGCGAACAGGCCGCTCCAGTTGTCGATGACAAAGCCCGGGGGCAGGGCTTCGGCCATGGTTGGCACGTCCGGGAAGAACGGCGAACGGGTGGCCGCAGTGACGGCAAGCACCCTGACCTGGTTATTGCGCACGTATTGCGTTGCGGTGCCGAGCACCGGCATGCCGAACTGGGTTTGTCCGGTCAGCATGGCGGTGATGATTTCCGGCGCACCCTTGTAAGGGATATGCACGGCGTCACAGCCGGTCTGGTGCAGCATGGTTTCCACCGCAAGATGGGCGATGCTGCCCTTGCCGCCGGAGCCGTAGTTGAACTTGCCCGGCGCTTTCTTCATGGCGGCGATCAGTTCGGCAGCGGTCTTGTAGGGCGACGAGACCGGCACCACCAGCGCGGACGGTCCGCCGGACAGGGCCGTGATCGGCGTGAAGTCGTGGATCGGATCGTATGGCATCTTGCGGTACATGTGCACGTTGATCACGTGCGCATTGGCCAGGATGCCCAGCGTATAGCCATCGGGCGCGGCCCGGCGCAGCGCGCTGGCGCCGATGATGCCGCCGGCGCCGGGCATGTTCTCGACCACCAGCGGCTGGCCGAGCTTCTTGCCCAGCTCCGCCGACAGCGTGCGGGCCACGTTGTCGGGTGTGCTGCCGGCGATAAACGGAACGATCAGCCGGATCGGGCGGCTGGGGTAGCTGGATGAAGCGCTGGCGGCGCGGGCCGGCAGCAGCAGGCTGCCCAGCGCGGCGGCGCCGGCGGTGGCAAGCCAGTTTCGGCGGTTCATGCTTGGTCTCCGTGGTCTTGTCTTATGGTGTTCATGCCGGCGGCGACCGTGCCGCCGGCACGGTCAGGCCTTCTGCTGCTGCAGCGGTTCAAGGATAGCGCGCGCAATGGTGTTGCGCTGGATCTCGCTGGTGCCGGTGAAGATGCGGAACATGCGCAGCTTGCGGAAGGTCTGCTCCACCGGATGGCCGCGCGTGACGCCGACGTTGCCGTGGATCTGCACGGCCTTGTCCGCCACCTCGAAGCAGCGCTCCGAGACAAAGAGCTTGCACGCCGCAGCCTTCATGCGCAGGTCGGCGCCGGCATCGGCCAGCGCGGCGGTATGCGTGATCATGCTCTCGCAGGCCCACAGCGCGGCGGCCATGTCGGCCAGCATGTGCTGGATCGCCTGGAAGCGCGCGATCGGCCCGCCGAACTGGCGGCGCTGGCCGGCATATGCCACCGACGACTCATATGCCCTGGTGGCCAGCCCCAGCATGCTGGGGCAGTGCAGCAGGCGGTTCACGTTGATGCGCGACATGCCCAGCTTGAAGCCGTTGCCTTCGCCGCCAAAGATATTGGCGCGCGGCACGCGCACGTTCTCGAAGCGGATGTCGCCGTCGATATGCTGGCCCGACATCGGCACGTACTCGTTGCTTACCGTCACGCCCGGCAGGTCCAGGTCGACCAGCACCGCGGTGATGGCCGGCGGCGTGGTGGTGGCGTCGGTCACGCACATGACGATGGCAAAGTCGGCGAACGGCGCGCCGCTGATGTAGTGCTTGCCGCCGTTGATGACCAGCTCGTCGCCATCGGCCACGGCCGAGGTCCTGATGCTTTGTGCGTCGGAGCCGGAATGCGTTTCCGTCAGTGCGAAGCAGGTCGACTTCTCGCCGCGGATCACGGGCTCGAAGTAGCGCTTGAGCTGGTCCGGCGTGGCGTACTTGAGCATGTTGCCCACGCGCGGCGGGCCGCCCAGGTCGCCCAGCACGTGCGCGGCCAGGGTGGAGCCGCTGGCGGCCAGGTCGGCCTTGAGCGCGCATTGCTCCTGGATGTTCAGGCCCTTGCCGCCGAGCGATGTCGGCAGGCACGCGGCGTAGAAGCCCAGCTCGCTGGAGCGGCGCCAGACCTTGCGCAGGGTCTCGCGCGGCCACGGGTCTTCAGAGCCCAGGCCGAGTTCCTGTTCCAGCGGGCGCAGTTCTTCGTCGATAAAGCGGCGGATGCCGGCGCGGGTTTCCAGCAGTACGGGATTGGTCAGGTGATCGAACATGGCGGGCTCCTTCAGCTCAGTCCTCAATTCACGCGGCGCCCGACGCCTTGCCAGTAGCGTTCGCGCACGATCTTGCGGGCCAGCTTGCCGCTGGCGTTCTTGGGCAGCTCGGCGACGAAGTCCACCGAGCGCGGCGACTTGTAGTCGGCAATGCGCTCGCGGCAGTGTGCGATCAGTTGCTGCGCGGTGGCCTCGCGCCCGGGGCGCAGCGTGACCACGGCCTTGACGCTTTCGCCCCAGGTGTCGTCCGGCACGCTGATGACGCAGGCTTCCAGTACGTCGGGGTGCTGGTACAGCGTGGCTTCCACTTCGGTCGGATAGACGTTGAAGCCGCCGGAGATGATCATGTCCTTCTTGCGGTCGACCAGGTACAGGTAGCCGGCCTCGTCCACGCGCGCCATGTCGCCGGTGTGCAGCCAGCCATCGATGATGGTCTCGCGCGTCAGCGCGGGCTCGTTGAAGTAGCCGTGGAACACGTCTTCGCCGCGGATCACCAGCTCGCCGATCTCGCCCACGGCGACCTCCTTGCCTTGCTCGTCGACCACGCGCACTTCGGTCTCGCCCAGGGCGCGGCCGCAGGAGGCCAGGCGCTCAGGGTGGTTGGCAATGGCGTCGGCATGGTCGGTGGTGGACAGACGTGTGACGCCCGAGGTCGATTCGCTGGCGCCATAGCCCTGCGACAGGATCGGGCCGATGCGCTCCCAGGCCTCGCGGATGCGTGCCGGTGCCATTGGCGCGGCACCGTAGGCCAGGGTCTTCAGGCTGGACAGATCGGCCTGGGCCAGCGTGGGCTCGGCCAGCAGCATGTTGATCATGGCCGGGACCATGAACACGTGGGTGATGCGTAGCCGCGCCACCTCGGCCAGGAAGTGCGCGGGCTCGAATTTCTCGAACAGCACCAGCGTGGCGCCCTGGTACAGGTAGGGCTGCATCAGCATGCCGGAGGCGTGCGTGACCGGCCCGATCAGCGCCAGCCGGTCGCCGGGGCGGGCCGGGCGGTCCATGCCGGACACCATCTTGCGCAGCGCCGCCATGCGGTTGCCGTAGCTCTGCATGGCAGCCTTGATCTTGCCGGTGGAGCCGGACGAGAAGTGCAGCACGGCCAGGTCGTCGGGGGCGGGGGTGATGTCAGGCGGCGTGGTGCCGGCATTGGCCAGCAGCGCTTCATACTCGACATAGCCCGCCGGCGCATCGCCGATGGCAATAAAGGTCTCGATGCTGCCGAAGCCGGCCGTGGTGCGCGCATAGCCGGTGTAGCCGGGGCCGGCGATCAGCACGCGCGGGGTGCAGTTCCCGACCACGTCGCTGGCCTCGGCCGCGGTGAAGCGCGGGTTGAGCGCCGCCTTGACCAGACCCACCTTGTACAGCGCGCATTCCAGTTCGACCAGCTCGGGCCGGTTGCGCGACTGCACCGCGACGCGGTCGCCGGGCTGCAGGCCCAGTGCCAGCAGCGCATTGGCCAGGCGCGTTGAGCGTTGGTCCAGCTGGCGATAGGTCACCACCCGGTCCTGGTAGAGGATGGCGGGCTGGTCGCCCCAGTAGCGCGCGGCGCGGCGCAGGAAATACGCGAAACCCATGCTGTCTCCGTTGATGCCTGTTGATTCCGGTGAGCGCTTTTACGTGTGCTCGTGCGCCGTAGTCTGTAAGATGGCTGGCATCACCACAATGAAGCATTGGCTATAAAGCCATAACCATCGGGAATGTGAGGCAATGGAGACGCGGGATATCGAATACATCCTCGCCGTGGCGGCGCACGGCGGCATCGGCCGTGCCGCCGACGCGCTGGGAATCAGCCAGCCGGCGCTGACCAAGGCGGTGCAGCGGGTGGAGACCCAGGCCGGGCTGCCGCTGTTCGAGCGCACCGCCAACGGCATGACCGCCACCTACGCCGGCACGCGCTTCCTGGAGCGGGCGCGGCGCATCCAGCTGGAATACGAGGACGGCATCAAGGAGATGCTGGGCATCCGCACCGGCGAGCAGGGCATCCTGCGCGTGGGCTATTCGCCGTCGATCCCGGGCAACGTGATCCTGGGCGCTTGCCGGCAACTGGTGCGCGAGCGTCCCGTGGCACGGCTGCGGCTGCGCCGCAGGCTGGCGCGCGACCTGCTGGACCTGCTGGCGGCGGGGGAACTGGATGTGGCGGTGGCACCGGCGCCGTTGGCAGCCTCATCGACCGGCCTGACGGTGCAGCCGCTCTTTGACGACCGGCTGGTGGTGGTGGCGGACGAGGGCCATGCCTTGCTGCAGCGGCGCAAGCTGCGGCTGGCGGACCTGGCGGACCAGGAATGGCTGCTGCCCGAAGGGCATATCACGCTGCGCCAGCAGGTGGACGCGGCGTTCCGCCAGCGCGGCCTGCCGGAGCCGCAGCCGCGCATCGAGATCGACTTTGGCAGCAGTTCGCTGTTTGCGCTGATGCAGGGCACGCAGATGCTGAGCATCGCCAATGAAGGCGGCGATGCCATGCAGCACGGCCTGCGCGTGCTGCCGCTGGGCGTGGAGGAGCTGGACCTGCGCCGGAACATCGGCGTGATCTCGCGCGAGGGCGCCTACCTGTCGCCGCTGGCGCAGCGCCTGACGGTGCTGCTGAGCGAGCACAGCCGCTGAGGCAGCGGCAGGGCCACGCGGTTATTGCAGCGGGATCTTGGCCACCTCCGCCAGCCGCTTCCAGCGCTGGATCTCGTCCTTCTGGTACTGCAGCATTTCGGCAGGCGATGACAGGATCAGCTTGGTCGACTGGCGCGTGTAGTACTCGCGCACATCCGGGGCCCTGCCGGCCTGCGCAAACAGGTCCTGCAGCCGTTTCACCACTGCCGGCGGCGTCTTTGCCGAGACCGCCGCGGCTACCCAGTTGTAGGCCAGGAAGTCCGGCAGGCCGGCTTCGGCGATGGAGGGCACGTCCGGCAGCAGCGGCGAGCGCTGCGGCGCGGTGTAGGCCAGCGCGCGGACCTTGCCGCCGCGGACCAGTTCGATGGCGCCGGTGGCATCCACCACGGCGAAGTCGACATTGGCCGCCATCACGCCGTTGATGGCATCGCCAGCGCCCTTGTACGGCACGGCGGTGGTCTTGATGCGGGCCAGTTCGTTGAGCCACTCGGAGTAGAGCGTGTAGGAGATCGAGCCCGAGCCGTAATTGAGCGCGCCGGGGCGCTTGCGGGCATCTTCCAGCAGTTCCGTCAGCGTGCGGTAGGGCGAGCTTGCCGGCACGATGATCACGCATGGCCCGCGCGACAGCAGCGTGATCGGCGCAAAGTCGGTCAGCGGGTCATACGGCAGCTTGCGGAAGGTGGCGGCGTTGGTCGACAGCGTGGAATTGCTGCCGATGAAGACGGTGTAGCCGTCTGGCGGCGCGTTCAGCGCGGTCTGCACGCCAATGAAGCCGTTGCCGCCGGGCTTGTTCTCCACCACCACGCCCTGGCCGGTCAGCTCGCCGATCTTCTTGGCGAACATGCGCGCGGTGGTGTCGGTGCCGCTGCCGGAAGGGAAGGGCACGACAAAGCGGATCGGGCGGGACGGGAAGGCGTCGGCGGACTCGGCGGCGGGTGCCGCCAGCGGCGTGGCGGTGCCGATGGCCGCCAGTGCGGCGGCAGCCAGTCCAAGGAAGCGGCGGCGGGAACGGAAAACCTGTTGCATGGTGTCTCCTGAGCGTGGAATGCCCGGCGTGTTCCCGCCGGTGCAAGGGGATAAGCGGGGGGCCTAACGGCGCAAGCCGAGCAGGTCGCGTGCGATGACCCAGCGGTGCACCTCGCTGGGCCCTTCGTAGATGCGCATCAGACGGGTCTCGTTGGCCATCTGCTGCAGCGGCAGCTCCTTGGTCATGCCCATCGCGCCGAAGGTCTGCATGGCGTGGTCGATCACGTCCCACGCCATCTCGGTGGCGAATACCTTGATCATCGATACCTGCGTGCGGGCCTCGTCGCCGGCGTCGATGCGGCTGGCGGCTTCGTAGGTCATCAGGCGGCACGCGTGGATGCGCGTGGCGGCGTCGGCCACCCACCACTGGATCGCCTGGCGCTGCGCCAGCGGCGCGCCGAAGGTCTGGCGCTGCGGCGCGTACTCGCAGATCATGTCCAGCGCCCGCTGCGCCCGGCCGATGCACCACGCGGCCATCTGCACGCGGCGCGTGGACAGCCGCGCCTGCATCGGCGCAAAGCCCTGGCCCTCGGTGCCCAGCAGCTGCGAGGCGGGGATGCGGCAGTCTTCCAGCACCACCTCGTAAGTCGATGCGCCGCCGATCATCGGGATGCGGCGCTCCACCCGGAAGCCCGGCGTGCCGCGCTCGACGATAAAGGCCGAGATGCCGCCGCGCGCGCCCTTGGCCTTGTCGGTCACGGCCATGACGATGGTCCAGTCGGCGCGTGCCGCGCGGCTGATCCAGATCTTGCGCCCATTGAGCACCCAGTGCTCGCCGTCGCGTTCGGCGCGCGTGGTCATCATGGCGGGGTCGCCGCCGGCGCCGGGTTCGGAAATGGCGATGGCCGACACGGTCTCGCCGCGCGCGTAAGGGGCCAGGTAGCGCTCACGCTGGGCCTCGCTGGCGCTCAGCATCAGCATGCGCAGGTTGGGCGAGTCCGGCGGCAATTCGTAGGGCGTGATGGTCTTGCCCAGTTCTTCGTTGACACCCACCATGGCCACCGTGGGCAGGTCGGCGCCGCCCATCTCCGTGGGCGCATCCAGGCCCCACAGGCCCAGTTCGCGCGACATCGCGTCAAGCCGCGCATGCTCTTCCGGCAGCAGCGTCATCTGCCCGCCGGCGGCTTCGCGCGCCAGCACCGCGGGTTCCAGCGGGATCAGCTGCTCGCGCACAAAGCGCGCGACCAGGTCCTTGAGCATCCGGTGTTCGCCGTCCAGTTCAAAGTTCATGCCCTGTCTCCTGCTGATTCGTTATGGTTGGCTGACGCCTTGCGCGAGGCCCAGCTCCTGCAGGACTTCGGCGGTGTGTTCGCCCAGTCCCGGCGCATGGCGGCGCAGCGACAGCGGCGTGGCCGAGAAGCGCGCGGCGGGGCGCACTTCGCGCAGCGGGCCTTCGGTGGGGTGCTGCGTTTCCTGGAACAGGCCGACGGCGCGCAGGTGCGGGTGGTCGACCAGCGCGTCCAGGCCGTAGATCGGCGTGGCGGGGATGTCGAGCGACTCGAACAGCGCCATCCATTCATCGGTGGTGCGCGCCGGCGTCAACTCGGCCAGGTGACCGTACAGCGCGCGGAAATTGGCGTTGCGCTGCGCGCGGTCGGCCACCTCGTAGCGCTCGGCCAGGTCGTCGCGGCCCACGGCGCGGAAGAAGGCTTGCCAGTGGCGCTCGGTGTAGGGCAGGGCGCAGATCCAGCCGTCGCGGGTCGGCGCGGGTCGGCGCCCGCCCTGCAGCAGGCGGGCGTAGCCGGCGCCTGTGGGTGCGGGCTCGAAGGTCAGGCCGCCCAGGTGCTCGGCCATCACGAACGCGGTCATGGTCTCCAGCATCGGCACCTCCACCGACTGGCCGACGCCGTGGCGCTCGCGGTACAGCAGGGCTGCCAGCACGGCGTTGGCCAGTGCCAGCCCGGTGGTCTTGTCGGCGATCAGGCTGGGCACGTACTCGGGGCGATCGCCGGTGGCGGAACCCAGTGCGACCAGCCCGCAGCCGGCCTGGATGATGTCGTCGAAGGCCGGCTTGTCGCGGTGCGGACCGTCCTGGCCGAAGCCGGTGGCCACGCAGTAGACGATGCGCGGATTGATGCGCGCCACTTCGGCATAGCCGAAGCCCAGCCGCTCGATCGCGGCTACGCGCATGTTGTGCACCAGCACGTCGGCGCTGGCGATCAGCCCGCGCAGCGCCTCGGCGCCCTCGGGGGTCTTCAGGTCGAGCACGACCGAGCGCTTGTTGCGGTTCAGCGCCAGGTAGATCGAGCTCATGCCGGCGTGCTGCGAGACGCCGTTGGCGCGCATCAGGTCGCCCTCGGGCCCTTCGATCTTGATCACGTCGGCGCCAAAGTCGGCCAGCACCTGCGTGGCCAGCGGCCCGAGCACGACCGCGGTGAGGTCGAGCACGCGGATGCCGTCCAGCGGGCCGGCCGGCGTGGCGCGGGTGTCTTGTTCGCTCATCGGGGCCACTCCTTCAACGGCGCTTGAAAACAGGGGCGCGGCGCGCGGCCATGGCGGCGACGCCCTCGCGGAAGTCTTCGCTGCGGAACTGTCCGTGCTGGATTGCCAGTTCGCGCTGGTTGATCTCGGCGATGCGGTCGGCCAGCCCTTCGCGCAGCGTGGCGCGCGTGGATTCCACGGCCAGCGGGGCAGAGGCGGCGATCTCTTGCGCCAGGGCCATGGCGCGGGCATTGACCTGCGCCTTTTCCACCAGTTCATCGGCCAGGCCGATCTCGACCGCGTCGGTGCCGGTGATGCGCCGGCCGGTATAGAACAGCAGCGCGGCCTGCTGCTCGCCCACCAGCCGCGGCAGCGTCAGGCTCATGCCGAAACCGGGGTGAAAGCCCAGCCGGTTGAAGTTGGCGCTGAAGCGTGCCTCGGCGCAGGTCACGCGGAAGTCCGCCACCAGCGCCAGCCCCATGCCGGCGCCGATGGCGGCGCCTTCCACCGCGGCCACGATCGGCTTGCGGTTGCGGTAAAGCCTCATCGCATGCGCGTAGAAGCCGCCCGGGTCGTTGGCTATCGCGCCCTGGTCGGCGCCGCTGAAGTCGGCCCCGGCGCAGAAGGCGCTGACGCCGGACGCCAGCACGATGGCGCGGCAGTTCTCGTTGTCGTCCAGCGCCTGCAGGGTGTCGGCCAGGCGCCGCATGATGTCGGCATCGACAAAATTGTGCGGTGGGCGGGACAGGACGATGCGGGCGACGTGGCCTTCATGGGTGACCTGGATATTGGCGTCGGCTGACATGCGGGGCGTTCCTCTGTGGTGGATCGGCTCGGGGGCCGGGATGGACACAGTATTCGCGCCGCGCGGCCGTACCGCTATACTCTAATTTCACTAACTGAAATTATGGCGATGCCGGACGCCGTGCTGCCAGAGCCCTCCACCCGCCGCGTCACGCACCAGACCGGCCGCTTTACCCGCGACACCGCGGGCAGCCAGTCGCTGGAGCGCGGGCTGGTGCTGCTGCGGGCCTTCCGTGTTGGCACCACCAGCCTGACCAATGCCGAGCTGGCGGTGCGCACCAGCCTGCCGCGCCCCACCGTCAGCCGGCTGACGCGCTCGCTGGTGGATGCCGGCTTCCTGCGCTATGACGTGAACGAACGCGCCTACCGGCTGGCGCCGGTGGTGCTGAGCCTGGCCGATGCCTTCCACCAGTCCAGCCGCGCGCCGGACATTGCCTTGCCGCTGATGCGCGAGGTGGCCGAGGCCGGCAAGGTCAACGTGGGGCTGGCCGTGGGCGACCAGCTGGAGATGGTGTACCTGGCGTCGATCCGGCACAGCCGCGATAGCGTGTCGCGCACGCGGCGCGTGGTGCCGGGAACCCGCGTGCCGATGGAGATGACGGCGATCGGGCTGTCATGGCTGGCGGCGCAGCCTGAGGGAGTGAGGGAGGACCTGCTGGCCGGCATCGCCGCGCGCCAGGGCGAGGACTGGATCAACATGCGGGCCAAGGTGCTGCGCGGCATCGCCCAGGCGCAGCGGCACGGCTATTGCACCGCGGCCTACCAGCCCGGGCACCTGCTGGCCGTGGGGGCCGCATTTTCCGGGCCGGACCAGCAGCTTTACGGGCTCAATATCAGCTTCCCGTTCAACGAGAGCGAGCGCAGCCGCGACAATGCCCGCTATGCGGCCCAGCTGGAGCGGCTGGTGGCGGACATCCAGGAGGCCTGGCGCCGCGCCGCCGGATAATCCGGGCTCAGTACACCGACGGCATGCCTGCGGGCCGGTTCTTGAAGCGCCGGTGGATCCAGTAATACTGCTCCGGCATGGTGGCGATCTGGGCTTCGAGGAAGGCGTTCATGCGGCGCGAATCTTCCTCGACGCTGCCCGAGGGGAAGCCTTCCAGCGGGTCGAATATGCGCAGCCGGTAGCCGCGGTAGTCGGGCAGCACTTCGGTGGTGAAGGGCACCACGCGCGCGCCGGTCATGCTGGCCAGGCGCGAGGCCGAGGTCAGCGTGCAGGCCGGCACGCCAAAGAACGGCACGAACACCGAATCGTTGATGCCGAAATCCATGTCCGACGCCAGCATTACCGGGCAGCCGGCGCGCAGCGTGCGCACCACCTGCTTGCCGCTGCCGCTGCGCGGGATCATCTCGGCGCCAAAGCGCCCGCGCTGCGTGCGCGAGATGTCTTCCAGCATCTGGCTGGACATCCTGGTGTACAGCGAGGCCACCGGGTGGCGCATCGAATAGAACATGCAGCCGGCCTCGATGCCGACGAAATGGAAGCCCATGAAGATGGTCGGATGCTCCGCGCACGAGGCCAGGTCGATGCGCGAGTCCAGTTCCACCAGCTTGCCCAGGCGCTCGGCGCTGCCGAACCACTGCACGCCGCGCTCCAGGTAGCTGCGCAGGACGTGGCCGAAGTGGTTCCGTGCCAGCTTGTCGCGCGTGTCTGCATCCATGTCCGGGAAGCACAGGGACAGGTTGGTATGGACAATGCGCCGGCGGCGGCTGGGGATGCGATACAGCAGCTTGCCGATCGCATCGCCCAGGCGTGCGGTGACACCGTACGGCAGGGCGGCGACGAGCTTGAAGACTGCGATGGTGAGCGCAGCCTGGAGCCGGTGTTTCATGTAGATCCTAGGAGCGGCAGCGGCGGCTCGGGCAAAGGCCCCGGGCAGGCGGCTGCGCGGCAATAATTCGGCGCCACTGGCTGGTGGCGAACGGGGTGCACCCGAACGACGGGAAGAGCGAGGGCCGGCCCCCGGCATATGCCCGGCGCCTGGCGCGGCACGGTGTGCGCGTCGGAGGCTGACAAAGCAAGGCGGGACGCCAGGGCGGCGCCCCCGGCACGGCGCGCGGGCCGAAGGGCGGCGTGGGTGCGCTATGCGTCGCTGCGCAAGCTTTCTCTGAAGGGCGCACTGTAGCACGATGGCAGCTGCCCGGCGATGACGGTTACTACCAGTAGCAAACAGGGGGAGATTATTGCAGCGCCTGGGTGATTCAGCGGAAATGCTCGGGCCGGGGCAGGGCATTTCCGACTGTGCCGGGGTGCGATCCGGGGAAGGGAAAATGGCGCTGAATAATACGCGCAGGCGGCGTCGTCACGCCTGCAATAATGACCGGCGGGATTATCGGGCAGGAATTGCTCAGGGTTTTTTCAATTCGCCCAGGTAGTAATTGACCTCGGCCAGCAGGGCGCGGTGGAATTCCGCCGGCAGGACATGGTCGTCGGTCAGCGACATCAACTGGTTGATGCGCTGGCGGAAGCGCTGCTCGGCGCTGGCGCGCGCCGCCGGCGGCAGGCCTGTGGTCAGCGAGCACAGCAGCTCGCGCATCACCAGCAGGCGCGCGCCATACTGGATCATGGCATCGCCTTGTGTCTTGAGGTTTTGCGCCAGCTGTTCCGGCATCGTCTTGCCCGGCTCGCCAGGTGCACCCGGAGCGGGAGATTCGGCGGTGTTGTGGTCATTGTTGTCGGGCGCGGCCGCGCCGGTCTTTTTTCCAAGCATGGTGATCCTGAACATGGGCGAGGCTCCCTGGTACAAGCGGGGCCGGCCTGAAACGCCGGCGGCCTGGATGGCAGTAGCACTCATCATGGAAGCCTGCCGTGCACCGGACTGTGCGGCGGCAGACACTGGGACGCCTTGCGCGGCGTCAGCCGGCCAACGCCGCCGGCGCGGGTTTGCGGCCCTTGCCTGCGCGCGCAGGCGGCAGGCACAGTCCGCAGACGTAGCGGTGGCGCGCATCGTCGGCCTGCACGACATACTCGCCCCGGCAGTCCCTGCAGCGCGCCAGCCGCAGCATGCCGCGCTCATAGAAGCGCACCAGCGTCCAGGCGCGGGTAAAGCTGAGCTGCGAGGCCTCGCCGGTGGCGCACAGCTGTTCGCGGTACATGCGGTAGCTGGACAAGACCGCGCGGATCCCGTCCAGGCTGCCGCGGCTGGTCATGAAGCGGTAGGCGCCAAGCAGCATCGAGGCATGGGCATTCGGGCGCCAGGAGACAAACCAGTCCGTGGAGAACGGCAGCATGCCCTTGGGCGGCGACACCCCGCACAGCTCCTTGTACAGCCGGATCAGGCGCACGCGTGGCAGAGACACTTCGGACTCCAGCACCTGCAGGCGGGCGCCCAGGCCGATCATCTCGATTGCCAGGCGGATCTGCTCAACATCCTGCAGCATGCTCTTGCCGGGACGCGGGGGCCTGGCGCGCGGAACCGGGGCCGGTGAGCCGGCCACAGCCGTGCCGGCGATATCGTGTACATCCATTGTTCTCCTCCGATATATCGGGAATGGGCGCGGGCAAGCCGGTTGCTGATCCGGCTTCCCCGGGCCTGTCACCGATAATCATGACCCGGCGTGTCACCGTGCGCGGCACGGCTCCTCGCGGGTCCGGGGCTCAGGTTTCTCGTAGTCGAGGAGGATTTTTGGATCGATCGGGGCGTTATAACCATGACATGCATCAACAATCATATTTCCGCGATTATTGTGTGTCAGGTACGGCGCCTGGATTTAACCGTCCCCACCCTGGTGTAGGAGAAGTGCCCGCACGCTATCGGACTGACGCCGATTTCATTGGCAGGCCAATGGACTACGCTGCAAGAACACCAACGACGGAGCGACCCATGGCTGCGAACTTCCTGATCAGGCAGACGGCGCAAGGCTGGGAACTGGCGGTCGAAAGTGCCCGCAAGGGCCTGGTGCACTGCGAGGATCGCGAAATCGCCGTCAGTATCGGCATGGCTGCGGCCAGGCGGCGTGGCGTCGCGCTGATCGTGCAGGAGGAAGGGGGCGGCAATGACACCCCGAGCGGCATCACACAACTGGCTGCCTGAGAACAGGCCCGCCCCGCCCGATAGCGCGGTACGGCACCTGGCGTGCCATCAGAACACCCCAAGCCCCAATCCCGCTGCCAACCCCTCACCCAACTCCGCGCAACGCGCCAGGTCCCCGGCTTCGATCTGCTTGGGCGCAAGGATGCGCTCCGGTGTCTGCGCATGCGTACAGACGATCAGCCCCGGCGCCACGGCGTTGAGCCGCCAGCCGGTGGCGATGCGCTCGATCTGGCGCAGCGCATTCTGGCCATCGCTGCCGGCGCAGATCATGGTGGCGTAGGGGCGGCCGTTGATGCGGTCCAGCGCGGCGTAATAGCAGCGATCGAAGAAGTCCTTCATCATCCCTGCCATGGCGGCCAGGTTCTCCGGCGTGGCGAAGAGATAGCCGTCGGCGCCAAGGACATCGTCCGGGCCTGCCTCGGCAGCGGTCTTGAGTACGACCGTGATGCCGGGCTGCTGGCGGGCCGCGCCAGCGGCGGCCTCGGCCATCTGCCGGGTGCCTCCGGTCATGGTGTGATAGACGATCAGCAGCGTTTTCATGCTTGCGTGGGGGCGGTGTGCCGTACGCTGAAGACTGTATCACGCAGGCCGGCGACGACAGTTATCGTAGAATCCGGGGCAGCCATCCTGCGCGCCCGGCGCACGTGCCACCCCGTCATGCCGAAAGCCAAAGCCCCCGCTCTTGACCGCTCCGCCAGCGAGCAGGCCATCCAGTTGCTGGATGCCGCCACCGATCATGTTCTCGCCAATGGCCTGGGCGATCTGTCCTTGCGCAGCGTGGCGGATGCGCTCGGCACGAGCCACCGCATGCTGATCTACTACTTCGGCTCCGGGGATGGCTTCTGGCAGGCACTGTTGCATCGCATCCGCCATGCGGAGCAGGCCGCCCGCGAGCGCGTGATGGTGGAAGGCATGGCTCCCGAAGCCGCGATGGAAGCGGCGTGGGAGCGCTATTCCGCCCCAGGCTACCTGCCGATCATGCAGCTGATGTTCGAGATCTACGGCAAGGCCATCCGCGACCGCGAGCGCTTCAGCGGCTTTCTGGAAGACGTGGTCGGCAGCTGGACAACCACGTTGGCGACGCGCCTGCAGCGCGACCTCGGCCTCGGCGCTGCCGAGGCCGGGCTGCGCGCGCGCGTGGAACTTGCCACCATGCGCGGGCTGCTGCTGGACCTGGTCACCACGGGTGACCGCAAGGGCACGACGGCCGCGCTGAAGTACTTCGCCGCCAGGATGGCGGCGCTTCCCCAAACCGGCAAGTAACGGTTTTTTCCCCGGAAATCCGCGTAAACCCCGATTTTTCCCATTCGTGTACCACGTGGTACATTGCATCCCATGCCTTGCGAACGAGGCGAATCGTGGCAAACCAACAGGGTGCAATATGGATCGGCGACAACTACTGGCCTGGGTGGCCGGGACTGCGGTGGCGATGGCGCTGCCAGGGATCGGGCAGGCGCAAACCTTCCCTTCGAAGCCCGTACGGCTGGTGGTGCCGCAGGCCGGCGGCACCGGCAATGATGTGCTGGCGCGCGCGCTCGCGGAAAAGCTCAGCCGTGCCTGGAACCAGCCGGTGGTGGTGGAGAACAAGCCCGGGGCCAACGGGACGCTGGCGATCAGCTATGTGATCGGGCAGCCCGCCGATGGCTACACGCTGTTCTTCGCCGGCGTTTCCAACCTGAGCTTCAATCCCTTCCTGTATCCGAAGCTGCCCTATAACCCGGGTCGGGACCTGACTGGCGTGGCGATGCTCGCCAACTCGCCCTTTGTCTTTGTCGCGGCGCCGTCGCTCAAGGCTGATACGTTCCAGGATTTCGTGCGGATGGCCAAGGCTCGCCCCGGCGAGATCAGCTTCGCGTCGGGCGGCATCGGCAACTCCACCCACCTGGCGATGGAACTGGTCGCGCAACGCACCGGAGTCCGGCTGCAGCACGTGCCGTTCAATGGCAGCGGCGGCTCGACCAGCCTGATGAACGGGCAGACCCCGGTGATGATGAATGTGCTCGCGGGCGTGCAGCCTTACATCGCCGGCAAGAAGCTGATACCGCTGGCGGTCACCGGCGACAAGCGGCAGCCGGCCTTGCCCGCGGTGCCCACCTTCAAGGAGCTTGGCTATGACGTGCAGGTACCCGGGTGGTACGCGATCGTGGCCCGCACAGGCACGCCTGCAGGCGTTATCCGCAAGGTCAATGCCGACATCAACCAGATCCTGGACGACCCGCAGTTCCAGGAGAAGCTTGCCTTCCAGTTCCTGGATGCAATCAAGGGGCCGCCGTCCGAGGTGGAGCGCTATATGAAGCGCGACGCCGATACCTGGGGCCCGATCATCCGCAACCTTGCCATTTCTCTCTGAGGACCGCTGCCATGGCACATCTCACCAAGGCCGTACAAGGCTATCGCCTGGCGGCGATGCACAGGCTGATGGACAAGCTGCGCGTTGATGCGCTGGTGTTCGGCACGCCTGACTTCTTCCAGTACGCGACCAATTTCCAGCTCGATGTCTGGCCGTGGGAGCGCCCGGTGTTCGTGGTGGTGCCGCGCAATGGCGACACCTTCGCGGTCATGAACGAGCTGTCGACCAACCATATGCGCTTTGCGACCGGGAAGGGCTCGGTCTGGCTTGCCGATGTCACCTACTACGCCGAGCATCCCCGTGTCTCGAATCGCCTGCCGCTGCCTGCGCAGCTGCCGGAAGTGGTTGCCGCGCTGCTGGGGGCCAGGGGGCTCGGCATGTCGCGGATTGCGGTCGACGTCCAGCATCCGATCCTGGCCGGTGCGCAGCGCTACCTGCCTGAACTCACGCTGCGGCCCGCCATGGCGGAGATGCGCAGCCTGCGCTGGGTCAAGCATGCGGAGGAGCTGCAGGTCATGCGCGAGCTAGGTGCGCTGACGGACTGGGTGCAGGATCGCTACCGCGAGAACTTCCGGCCAGGCCGGCTGGTGCAGGAGCTTGACCACGCCATGGCGGCGCTGATGTCGGAGGAGGCGGCGCGGCGCTTTCCGGGCGAGGACTTCGACATCCTCAAATGCTGGACGCTGACCGGGCCAGCTTCGGCATCGCCGCATGGCGATGGCGCCGGATGCGGCGCACGGATTTCCGCCGGCGACACCATCGTCAACCTGGTGCTGCCGCGCCTGAACGGGCTGTATGTCGAGAATGAGCGCACCTGGTTTTGCGGCCGGCCCGGCGACGAGCAGGCGCGGTTCTACCAGGTTGCGGCAAAGGCCACCGACGCTGCCGTTGCCGCGGCGGTGGTCGGCAAGCGCGTCTGCGACATGGATGCGGCCGCGCAGGCTGTGATCGAGCAGGCCGGCTGCGGGGACTATGTCTTTCATCGCACCGGCCACGCGGTCGGTCTGATGCTGCATGAATACCCGGAGGACATGGCCTTCAATACCCGCCCGCTGCTTGCGGGAGAGGTGTATTCGGCGGAGCCGGGCCTCTATGTCTACGGCCTTGGCGGCTTCCGGCTGGACGATACCGTGGTGGTTGGCGACCAGCCGGAGGTCATCATCAAGACGCCGAAGACGCTGGAATACGCAACCGTGGACTAGGCGCCCGCCGCGTAGCTCAGTCGAGTGTCACCCCCGTATCCGCCGTCAGCTTGAGCACCACCGGCAGGTACGCCTTGTACGCCGCCTCTGCCTGTGCCGGGGTATTGCCGAGCGGTTCCGCGCCCATGTCCACGATGCGCCGCTGCATGTCGGCGCTGGCGACCAGGCTGGCGGTCTCGCGGCCCAGGCGGTCGATGATGTCCTGCGGCGTCTTCGCGGGCGCCATCAGCGTGATCGGGCCGGTCAGCCGGAACGGTTCGTCGGCGTAGCCGGCCTCGGCGAAGGTCGGCACGTCTGGCAGGCCCTGTGCGCGGCGCGTGCCGGTGACAGCGAGGGGCCGCAGCTTGCCGGTGGCGAAGTGTTGCTTGAGCGCGGTCACGGAGCCCACCGTCACGTTGACCTGGCCGGCGAGCAGGTCGGTCACCATGGGCCCTTCGCCGCGGTAGGGCACATGCAGCATGTCAGCCTGGTACTGCCTGGCGATGTAGGTCTGGATCGTATGCGGCTGCGTGCCCGCGCCCCACGACCCCATGCGCAGCTTGCCCGGCGATGCCTTGGCATAGGCCAGCAGTTCGGCAACGGTCTTGGCCGGCACGCTGCTGTTGACCGCCAGCACGGTGCGCGCGGTGGCGATGTCGGAGATCGGGCGCAGCTCAGTGCGCGGATCGTAGGGCAGCTTCTTGTACAGCGCCAGGTTGGACGTGATCGGGCCGGGAATGGTCATCAGCAGCGTATAGCCGTCAGGCGCCGACTTGGCGACGTAGTCGGTGCCGATGATGCCGCCGGCACCGCCCTTGTTCTCCACCACCACCGTCTTGCCGAGCTGGCGCGACAGGCCATCGCCGATGGTGCGCGCCAGCGTGTCGGTCAGCCCGCCCGGCGGGTAGGCGACGATCAGGTGGATGGGCTTGGCCGGGTAGGCGCCCTGTGCGCCGGCCGGGGCGGGCGCGGCGGCCAGGGCCAGCACGGTGAGCAGGGGCAGGGCGGCTTGCAGCAGCGGGCCGCGCAGCAGGTGGGCAGCGGTCGTCATGATGGCGTTGTCTCCTTGGGATGGATGGTCCGTGTTGCCCTACGTCGAAGGGGAAGTCTCACTCCAGCTTGATGCCGCGCGCCTTGATCAGCTTGCCCCATTTGCCGATCTCCTGGTCGATGAAGGCGGAAAACGCGCTGCCCGGCTCTGGCTGCGGCTCGAGCCCCAGCCCCAGCAGCTTTTTGCGGATCTCGGCATCGGCCAGCACGGCCGATGCCTCGCGGTTCAGGCGCTCGGAGACGGCGGGCGGCGTGCCGGCCGGCGCGACCAGGCCGAACCAGCCGTAGCCGACCATGCCCGGGTAACCCTGCTCGGCAAAGGTGGGCGCATCCGGATAGACCGGCGAACGCTGTTCCGAGGCCACTGCCAGCACGCGCAGCTTGCCGGCCTTGATAAAGGGCAGCGCCGAGGTGATGGCGGTCAGGGTGGCGTCCGCGCGGCCGGCCAGCAGTTCGGTATAGGCGGTGGCGTCGCCGCGGTAATGGACATTCAGCAGCTGGAACTTGCCGACCTGCCCGAATAGCTCGGCGGTCAGGTGCGGGCCGGAGCCTGCGCCCGGGGAGGCCAGCGTCACGCCATCCGGCTTGTCCCGGGCCATGCGCACGAAGTCGGACACGGTGCGAGCCGGCGAGCTGGCATTGACGATCAGGAAGACCGGGCCCAGCACGCGCGGTCCCACCGGCACGAAGTCCTTGTGGACGTCGTAGCGCTGGGCGATGCCTGCCGCGGTATTGATGGCGAAGGGCGCGGCAGCCCACAGCAGCGTGTAGCCGTCCGGCGCGGCACGGGCCACCTGCTCGGTGGCCAGGCGCGTGCCGGCGCCAGGCTTGTTCTCCACCACCACCTGTTGGCCCAGCTTGTGGCCAAGTGCCTCGGCAAGGATGCGGGCAGAGATGTCATTGGAGCCGCCGGCGCCATATGGCGACACCAGCTTGACCGGCCGCGACGGATACGTTTGCGCCTGCGCCGGGCTGGCCAGGCACAGCATCGCCAGGCCGGCCGTCAGCACGGCCCGGGCGAAGATTGTGGTCCGATTCATGATGCTTCCTTCATGCGGCGGATGGGTGGATAGCGGAAGGTGCGTTCCAGGTGCGTGGTGCCGGGCACGTAGAGGCGCAACGCTACATAGAACGGCTCCGCGGGTGCCGGCAGCCAGTTGCCGGCCAGGGCGTTCTCCGAAGGGGGTTGCGCGCCCAGCACGATGCGCAGGCTGCCATCGGGCGCCGGGCGCAGGGCCGGCGAGCGGTCGCCCAGCGAGTAGCGCTGCAGCGGGTTCTCGACCAGCATGCAGTCCGATTTACGGTACATGGTCAGCGACCAGAATGCGCCCACTTGGGGTAGTCCTTGCCGGGGAAACACCAGTTCATACTGGCGCCTGCCGTCCAGCGGCAAGCCGTCGCCATCGCAATCGGCCATCAGGTACATGGCTTCCTCAACGCCCAGCGCACCGATGTAGTTGCGCGCCACTTCGGCGCGCAGAGCGTAGTGGGTGCCGAACGAGGTGCGGATTTCCACCGGCAGGAACCAGCCGCCGCCCAGCGCGGAGACCCTGGGCGCGGCCAGTTCCGCGTCAACCTGCGTCAGCGCGGTGGCCAGCGCCGCGCGCTGTGCCCCGGTCAGCGGCGCGTTGCTGCCGATGCCGGCCGGGGCAAAGGTGCGGACCAGTTCCGCTTCGGCCGCGGGTGGCGGGTTCTCGCGCAGCATGCGGGTGACGACGGCGGCGTAGCGGTCGGGATCGGCCGGCCGCTCGCCGGCTTGCATGCCAGCATCGAATACGGTTGCTGCGCTGGTGCCGTCCGGCCGGCGCAGGCGGATGCCGTCCTGCAGGGCATGTGCACCCGGCAAATCGGCTTCGCCATCGGCCAGGATGCGGCCGATGATCCAGACCGCGTTGGTGGGGCAGGGCAGCGGCGTTGCGCCGGCCGGCACCTCGCCCCGCCAGGCTGGCCCATGCAGCAGCCAGGTGCCGCCTTGCGTGCCGGTAGTGCGGGTGCCGATATAGCCGAACGGGTTGGTATAGGCGTCGAGCAGGCCTAGCACGTAGTAGCGGCCGCGGCAGTCGGGCACGTCGAGCAGCAGCGGGCCGCCGGACAGGTCGAGCCACGCATTGGTGTAGAGCGTGTCGTTGTTCGGCGTGACGACCTGCCGGTGCTGCGGGCCGAGCAGCGTGCGCACGTGCGTGACCGTGTTGATCCAGCGCAGCGTTGTGTCGGGCCCGTCGCCGGCAAAGACCCCGGCGCCATCGCGCCGCGGGCAGGTGGCGGCGCGCATGCGCGCCATCTCGTACAGCGGCAGCGTGTAGCGCACCGCGTCGCACGCCAGCGTGCCGAGCAGGTTGTCGTGGTGTTCCATGGCGCGCTCCATCAGGCAATGCGCCGCAAGGGCGGGATCACGTAGCCGCCGGCCATGAAGCCATCGGTCGGGTGGTAGAGCCGCAGGATCAGGTAGAACGGGCCGTCCGGTGCCGGCAGCCAGTTGTCCTGCGCCTGCGTGGGGCGCTGGTGCGAGATGGTCAGCGTGAGGCCACCGTCGACATCGTATTGCAGACCAGGACTGCGGTCGCCCAGCGCATAGCGCCCGATGGCGTTGTCGGTGAAGAAGCGGTCGGCGCCGTAGAGCGAGACCGACCAGAACGCCTGCGCCGGCGGCAGGTGTCCCGCGGGGAAGTGCAGGGCGTAGGCGTGGCGGCCGTGCAGCAGTTCGCCGTCGGCGTCGTAGTCGGCAGCGGCATAGACGGCCTCGTCGGCGCGCAGTGCGCCCAGGCCCTTCATCGCGGTGACCGCGCGCTGCATCCAGTCGTCGCCATAGCGGCCCAGCAGCAGGCTGTAGGTCCAGCTCTTGCGCGCATGGCTGCGGGTGTTGGCTTCGATCAGGGCCATGCCTTCGTGCCAGGCGCGGACCAGGCCCTGTTGCACCGCAGGCCGCAGCGCGCCCACATCGACGGCGTCGCCGGCGCGGATGCCGCATTTGCGCAGCAGCGACAGCAGGCCGGCGGCGGAAGGCTCGGCGGGATACTCGCGCAGGGCGTTGAAGATGTTGGCGAAGAAGTCCAGCGCGGGCTCGCCGCCCTCCTGCCAGTCGCGCACGCAGGCGGGCTGCATCCTGGCGCCGCCGGACAGGTAGAAGCCGTTCTCGAAGGCGCTCGCCGCCGGCAGATCGTCGGCACCCGTCACCAGCACGCGGCCCAGCAGCCAGACCAGTGCGGTGGGGCAGCGCACCACGTGGTCGCCTTCGGCCTGCTGCCCGGGGCCGGCCAGCACGATGTCGGCGCCGGCCGCGGGAACGTTGCGCGGGCCCAGGTTCTCGAAGTTGTTGGTCCAGGCGTCCAGCAGCTCCACCACGTAATAGCGGCTGGCGTCCGGCAGCGCCGGCACGTGCAGCGTGACCGGGCCGTCGGCCAGGTTGACCCAGGCGCAGAAGTAGAGCAGGTCATTGGCCGGGGTGACGATGTCGCGGTCCTTGTGTGTCCACTGGTGGGTGCTGGCCGACAGCACGTTGACGGGGGCACGGCCGTAGCCGGTGGCCTGGGCTACGGAGGTCTGCAGCCGGCAGGTGCGCAGGCTTTCAAACAGCGGATAGGTGGCGAGCACCAGCGGCAACGCCGCCGCGGCGGTGAGGGCTTCCTGGGGCGTGTCGATGGGTGCGCCGGCAAGGAAGGGCGCAGCGGGTTGGTTCATGGCGTTGTCTCCGTCGGGTTTTGCTTTACTCGTTGATGCCGTCCCCGGCATGCAGCGTGACCACGGCATCGGCCGCGACCACGCCCTGGGCGGTGACGATCAGCGGATTGATCTCCAGCGTGTCCAGCCGCGGCCCGAGTGCGGCGGCGGCCTGCGACACGCGCACCAGCACTTCGGCCACGGCATCGGCGTCGACCGCGGGATGGCCGCGATGGCCGCACAGCAGCGCTTCGGCTCGGCTTGCGCGCAGCATGGTGCAGGCGCGGGCATGGGTCAGCGGGGCCAGGCCGAACGCGGTCTGCCGGAAGATCTCAACTGCCGTGCCGCCGATGCCGGCCAGCGCTACCAGCCCGAAGACCGGGTCACGCCGCACGCCCACCATCAGCTCGCCCCAGCCGCGCACCATGCCGGCGACCAGCGCGCCCTCGAAGCGCGCCGGGCTGCCGTGGTTGGTAGCGGCGGCCTGCACCTGCGCAAACGCCGCACGCACCGCCTGCGCATCGGCCACGTTCAGCACCACGCCGCCTACGTCGCTCTTGTGCAGGATGTCGGGCGAGCACAGCTTGACGGCAACGGGGTAGCCAATGGACTCGGCGATACGCACGGCCTCGTCGGCATCGCGCGCCAGTCCATGGGGTGCGGTGGGGATGCCGCAGGCGGTGAGCCACTGCATGGCATCGAACTCGGACAGCGACGTGGTGTCGCGCGGAAGGTCCGGCGCAGCCAGGGCCGCGGCAGCTACGGCGGGCTTCGCTTGTGCTGCCGCTGCCTGCGCGGCGGCGCGGGCCAGCACGGCCACGGCCTGCACCGCGTGGGCGGGTTCGCGGAAGACCAGCGTGCCGCGCGCTTCGAGCCAGCGGCGCTTTTCGTCATCGACCAGCCCGCTGAACAGCAGCGGCGCCGCGGTGCCGCTGCTGTTCAGGGTCTCGACAGCATCCTGCAGGCCAGGCCAGATGCGCGGCGCACCAACGCCGCCCGCCAGGAAGGCGACGACACTGCCGTAGTCGGGGCTTTGCGCCGCGGCGGCAATCGCGTCCAGCAGCACTTCCGGCTGCGCCACGATCTGCCCGGTGACATCGATGGGATTGGCCGTGCTGGCAAAGGGGATGGCGCTGCGCAGCGCAGTGGCCGCGGCTTCCGGCATGGGCGGCAGGGGCAGGTCCAGCGCCTCGGCCTGGTCGGCCATCATGATGCCGACGCCGCCCGAAACCGTGACCAATGCGACCGGCGTGACGGCGCTTTCCGGCTCTTTCGCCGAGGGCTGCCAGCGCGTCGGCCGACGCCCGCGCGAGAGCACGTAGCCCAGCCGGAAGAAGTCATCCAGCGTATGGGCGCGGAATACGCCGTACTCGTCGAAGACCGCCTGGTAGACGGCGTCCTCGCCGGCCAGGCTGGCCGTGTGCGATTGCGCGGAGCGGGCCCCGGCCTCGGTGGTGCCGACCTTGGTCACCACCACTGGCTTGCCCGCGGCACGCGCCGCCGCCAGCGCGCGGCGCAGGCGGGTGCCGTCGCGGCAGCCTTCCAGGTAGGCCAGGATCACGCGGGTGGCGTCGTCGTGCGCCAGCCATTCGATCACGTCGGCCACGTGCAGGCCGGCTTCGTTGCCGGTGGTGACCCAGTGACTCAGCCCCAGCGATGCCTCGCGCGCCAGCCCAAAGGCATAGGCGCCGAAGGCGCCGCTCTGGCTGACCAGCCCGACTTCGCCCAGCGGCGGCAGCCCGCTCAGCGGCATCGGCGAGAAAGTGGCAAAGACGCGCTCGCGCAGGTTCATCGCACCCAGGCAGTTGGGCCCCAGCAGCGTGATGCCGTGCGCTTGCGCGAGTGCCGCCAGTTCCGCCTGCATGGCGATGCCGTCGCCGCCGGTTTCAGCAAAGCCCGAAGTGAAGAACACCGCGGCGCGCGTGCCGTTGCGCGCCAGCTGGCGCATGGTGTCCAGGCTGGCACTGACCGGCAGCGCCACGATGGCGAGGTCGGCCGGTGTGTCCAGCGCATCCAGCGAGGGCACCGCAGCCAGCCCCTGTACTTCGCGCGCCGTGGCATGCACGGGAATGATGCGGCCGGCGTAGCCCAGTTCGCTCAGCAGCCGCACCGGCATGCCGCCCACCTTGTCGGGCTGGGTGGAGGCGCCGATCACGGCGATGGTGCGCGGCTGCAACAGGGCGCAGAGGTCTGGCATCGCTTGTCTCCGTATGCGTGCGCCATGACTTCCAAGACGGCGCCGCGAATCTTGTCATTGGTGTGTCCGAGCATGTTGTCATGACATGTTATGATGAGTCAATGTTGTTATGATAAGTAGAAGCCCGCATCGGACATGCCGTGAACACCGCCAATCTCGTGACAACAAGCTCCCTGCCTCGCTTCAAGCAGATCGAAGGCGCGCTGCGCCAGCGCATCGTCAACAACGAATGGACTCCGGGCATCAAGCTGCCGTCTGAGTCTGAGCTGATGGCTGAATTCGGCGTCAGCCGCATCACCGTGCGCCAGTCGCTGGCATCGCTGCTTGCCGAAGGGCTGATCGAGACGGTGCACGGCAAGGGCAGCTTTGTCAGCCGTCCGGCGGGGCAGGCGGACCTGGGGCCGTTGACTGGCTTTTTCGACTACATGCGCGCGCGCGGGCACGAAGCGCACGGCAAGCTGCTGTCGACGCGGCTGATCGCGGCGCCGGCCATCGCCACCGATGCGCTGCGCCTGCCGCCGGGAACCAGGCTGCTGTGCGTGACCATGCTCAAGTCAGTGGCCGGCGTGCCGGTGGCGGTCGGCATGACGATGGCGCCCGAACCGCTGATGCGCGCGATTCTGGAGCACGACCTGGAAAACCACGATGCCCTGATGATCGTGGAGGCCCGCCTGGGTTATCGCCTCAAGTACCTGCACACGGAGAGCGCAGCAATCCCTGCCAATGCCGAAACCGCGCGCCGGCTCAAGGTGGCGCCGGGCGAGCCGCTGCTGCGCATCCGGTTCACGCCGCACGACATCGACGAGAAGCCGCTGGCCTTCTCCGAATTCATGTTTCGTGGCGACAAGTTCACCTACAAAGCCTGCGTGCGGCGCTAGCGTCGCCTGGCAGTGGCGCCGGGGGAACTTTTGTGCCGGTGCCGTGGCCTGAACGGCATCGGCGCTGGCGTTAGAATGTGGCGCCCAGTTCTGCCCCAGCCCAGGAGTCCAAGATGCTTTCGCCGCTTTTCCCGCGTTCCCTGTCCACCGCGCTGGTGATGGCGTTGTCGGTCACGTGCGCGTCGGCGGCGCTGGCCGCGGGGCAGGATGAAGCGCCAAAGCCGCGCGGCAAGGACGAGGCCCCGGAGGCCCCGGTCGCCTGCATGAAGGCGGTCAAGGCAGCGCTGCCCAATCCCGCCAGCTTCAAGTGGGTCAGCGGCAAGGCCCGCAAGGTGGCCGAAGACGCCTACAGCGTGGTGGCCGACGTCGAATACCTGGCGCAGGACGGCGCCGTGCGCAAGGCCAAGGTCCAGTGCGACGTGCTGCGCGCCCCGGGCAACCAGTTCGTGGTGCCCAAGGTCAGGCTGCCGCAGCACTAGGTCCCGGCAGGCCAGCGCGGCACAGCAAATCCCAGGTAAAAGTGGACGCTGTCCATTTCATTTGCTAGGCTATGTGTACGGCATCCACAAACATCTGTGGGTGCAATCCAAGGAGACCGCGAATGAAGACCGAAGCGCAGAAGGAGCACCGCTGGCTGCAACGGCTGGTGGGCAACTGGATCGCCGAAGGCGAGGCATCGATGGGGCCGGACCAGCCGGTGCAGAAGTGGGAGATTCCCGAGCGCGTGAGCAGCGTCGGCGACGTCTGGGTCCAGTGCGTGACGCAGGGCGACATGCCCGGCTGCGGCCCGTCCACCACGGTCATGACGCTGGGCTACGATCCCGCCCGCAAGCATTTCGTCGGGACCTTCATCGGCTCGATGATGACGCACCTGTGGATCTATGAAGGCGACCTCGATGCCGGCGGCCAGCAACTGACGCTGCGTGCCGAGGGGCCGGATTGCTCCGGCAATGGCCGCATGGCGCAGTACCGCGACGTGATCACCTTCACCGACGACGACCACCGCACGCTGACGTCCTACATGCTGGGCGAGAACGGCGAGTGGACCCAGTTCATGAACGCCAGCTATCGCCGCCAGCGTTAAGCCTGGCGGCGCTGGGCCGCGAGCCGTGCCAGCCGGCCGCGCGGGCCGGGCGGATCGTCGTGCGGGTGCGCGGCGCTGCCCCCGGCATGGCGCCGGCGCCGGCGGCGGAGCACCAGCAGCAGCGACGCCGGCACCAGCAGCACCAGCGCCAGCAAGGCGAACGTGAACAGGCCCGGATCGCGCGCCGCGGCGGCGACCCGGTTCACCAGGCAGGCAGCGACCACGATGCCGGGCAGCATGCCCAGCGCGGTGCCGACCAGGCAGTCGCGCAGGCCGATGCGCGATGCGCCGATCACCAGGTTGACCAGCGCGAACGGTGCAATCGGCACCAGCCGCAGCACCACCATCGCCACCAGTCCGTGCTTGCCCAACTGCTGGCTGACCCGGTTCAGCCGTCTGCCGCCAAAGCGGCGCACAGTATTGCGCCCCAGCAAGCGGCCGGCCAGGTAGCCTGCGCCGGTGCTCAGCACGGTGCCGCACAGCGCCAGCGCGGCGCCGTAGAGCGGGCCGAAAATGACCACGGTCAGCAGGATCAGCAGCGTCACCGGCAGCATTGTCACCGCGCCGGCCAGGTAGACGCCCATCATCGCCAGCGGTGCCAGCGGCATCTCGTCCAGCTGCTCGACCAAGCCGAGCAGCGCGCGGAAGTCCGCCCATTCGCGCAGCGGCGTATGGCGCCATGCAAATGCCAGCCCCGCCAGCATCAGCGCCAGCACCACCATCATCCCGACGCGCCCGAGCACGCGCGGGCGTGCCTCATGGCTGACGAACTCGGCCAGCACCTGGTCGCTGTCGATCGGCTCGATCGGGTCCAGCAGGTTGGCCGCCGGCGAAGCGGCATCGACATCGTCCGGCAACGGCGGCTCGTAGGCTTCCAGCGAGCGCCCGTCCGCGCGCTGCAGGTTGCGGATGGCCGCAAGCACGCTGCGGGTGGCGGCGACCTCGGCCTGGAAGGTTTCAGGTGCCACATCCAGGTGCTCGCCCAGCAGCCGTGCGCGCATGGCGGCAATGGCCGCCTGCACGCGCGGGTCGCCGCCCGACATCACCACCACATTGCACTCGGTATCCAGCCCCAGCGAGCGGTTGCTGAGGTTGGACGAGCCGATGGTGATGAGGTCGTCGTCGATCACCGTGACCTTGCTATGCACATTGACACATTCGGGCATCAGGCCGGGAATCGACGGGCAGTACAAACAGAAGCGTTCGTGCGTGTCGGCCGCGCGCAGGCGGCGGTACAGGCGAGCGCGCAGCACGCCCATGCTGTGCGCTTCCAGCCAGCCGCTCTCGTTGCGTCTCGACACCAGCACGATATCGGGGCCGTCCTCGTGCCCCAGCCGTGCCTCCAGCGCGTTGGCGATCTCGCGCGAGCTGAAGTACTGGTTCTCCATGTAGATGCTGTGCCGGGCCGAGGCGATGGCATCGTGCAGCAGCATGCGGATCTCGCTGACACCGGGCTCGTCCTCGCACATGGGCATGGTGCGGGCGATGGCGACGCGCACATCGGTCAGCTCCGGCGCCAGGCCTGGCGGCCACGGGTCTGACGAGGTGGCCGCAACCGGGCGCGGCTCGCTGCCGCTGGCGCGCAGCCAGCGCGCCGCGCATAGGGTGCCCAGCGCCGCGGCGGCGGGGCCGTCGAGCGCGCACTGCACGTCATGGAAGGGCGGGTAGGGCTTGCCTTCGGCCATGCGCAACGGCGCGCCGGGGGCATGGCGGTTGTCGTCCCAGCGGCGCAGCGTCAGGTCCAGCCCGCCGACAAAGGCGAGCTTGTTGTCGATCACTACTACCTTCTGGTGGTGCGAGGCGCCCGGGGGATGGTTGCCGTCAAGCCGGAACGCCAGGTGCCGGTGCGCCTGCCAGTGCGCGCTGGCCGACGGCAGCCACTCGCGCTCCATCGCCATCACCATGGCGTAGTCCCAGCTCAGGATATAGATGCGCAGCTCAGGGCGCTGGTCCGCCAGCGCGCACAGGAAGTCGCGCAGGCCCGCCGGCAGGCCGTCCTGTGCGCCCTGCGGCACCAGTTCCATGCGGCTGTCGATATCCCAGCCCAGGATGAAGATGGTGTGCTCGGCGCGCGGCAGCGCTTCGCGCAACGCGCGGAAGTAGGCGTCGGCGTCGACCAGCATGGCAAAGCGCTGGCAGGGCTCGACGCGCCAGCAGTTGCGCCCCGGCTCCGGCGTAAAGGCGGCCGGGGCCTGGTGATCATGCGGAGGGCCAGTGGCGGGAGACGCGGTGGTGCCGGGCGGGTTGTGTTGCCTCATGTCGCACGCTTCGGGGAGGTTCAGCCAGAAACGTCGCGCAAGTTCCGTACCGGTGCGCCAAGCGGGCTGGTCCAGGCGTGCAGGCAATGCCCCGGGGGATAAGGGCCAGCCGTGGGCGGCTCAGGCGCGTGTGCGCTTTACCTGCCCTTTGTAAGAACGGCATGCCGGCGCGGGCGGGTCGGAAGACCCGGCATGCGGCGAAGACGCTACGACGGATGGCCGCGCCGCAGCGCCGTGGGGCGCGCAATGCCCCAGACATCCAGTAACGGCTCGAAATGCGGTTTGCTTTCGCGCGGTGCCGGCGCCACGCGGCGCGGCGGCGGCAAAGGCCGGCCGGTCAGCACTAGCGGGGTATCGGCCTCTGCCGGCGATTCAGGCTCGCCGGCGTAGGCCACTACGCCCATCTGGCGGGCGGACTTCAGCGCGCGCGTCAGTTCCGCGGCGTTCAGGCGGCTGGCGGCGGCAAGCTGGTGCCGGGGCATGGGCCCCTTGGCACGCAGGCTGGAAATCAACGCCATCACGCATTCCCGGGTGGTTCGATTCATTTCGCTGCGTCAGGAAAAAGGGTACAGCGGTGGGCTCGCCAATCGAGCCTGCCGCGTACGGTACCCATTCTTTCGCAGGGGTCATATCCTTGCCAACCGGATATGACACTTGTTCACATTTCCTAGCGCAGAGAGAGGAATCGTCCCTAGGCTAATGCCGCGTTTCCGGGTCGCCGGTCGGAAATCTGCGATCCGCGCGGTCGCGCGGGGTCAGCATCGTGCCATGCCGGCGCCACTTGCGCGCGTGCCTGGCATGGATGTCTTCGGCAAGTTCGTGCAGTTCGGCAACCCTGGCGTCGATCGGGTCGGGATAGATGTCCAGCGGGCGATACCTGAGGAACAGGCGCATGGGGGTCTCGGTTGGTCCTGGATAAGGCGTGCTGCCTTGATTCCAGTATCGGTGACAGACCCGTAGCTTTCACGAGCGCAGACGTAACACATTGATTTCATTCAATGTGTTTCCCGCAATGGATTGTTGTGGCCCGCGTTCGCCGCGGGCCCGGGGGATGCAGGGGGAACCGGCGGTTGACGGTGGCCGGGGTGGTCAGTAGCCGACGCGGGCGGTGCCGCGTGCGTCCCGGCAATAGATCTTGCGTTCGCGCACCAGGCCATCGCGGCCGTGGATGCACAACGGCAGGCCATCCGCGCGCGCGCGCATCCAGCCGGCCGCGATCGCGGCTTCCTGGGTCGGGAAATGCAGCGCGGTGTCGTCGCCACCGTTCTCCAGGCCTTCGATGGTGAGTGCCCATCCGCCGTCGCCGGCGTATTCGGCGTTGTCGGTTGCGGCGGGAAGCACGTGGATGCTGCGTGACGTCATGGTGTTCTCCGGAGGGCGTGGGCTGACATTTGATTTTTAAGCGACGGCGCCGCCGCGGGTATCCGTCGATGTCCTACAAGCGCGCACGCGGTGACGGCCGGTCGCGCCGTCGGCTGACATCCCGGTAGGACGAAAGCCGACTTTTTGCGCTGCGGTGCGTTGCTACGATCCAATTGCCGGTCGGGCAAGCGGCTGCCCGGTCCCAAGCCATTCCGATCCACTCCATCCTGGCGGCGCATGTCGCATCCACACGAAGCAAGGAGATCGTCATGAGAAAGCTATTTGCACTGTTTGCCCTCGCTGGCGTGATGCTGGTCACGGGTTGCAATACCATGGCCGGCGCAGGCAAGGATATCGAGCGCGGCGGCGAGAAGGTACAAGGCGCGGCGGAAAGCACCAAGCAGAAGATGTAAGTCCCGCTGCCTGCCGCCCTGGCATTGCTACGGCCCGCGTCTGGTGACGCGGGCCGTTGTCTTTGTCACGGCGAATTCAATGTGCGGCCGCCGCCGGCGCCTGCGCCGCATCGATGTGGTTGCGGCGCCAGCTGGCGGGCGGCAGGCCGAACTCGCGCTTGAACGCGCGGCTGAACGCGGCCTCGGAATCGTAGCCGACCGCGCCCGCGACCTCGCTGATGGAACGGTTGCCGCTGCGCAGTTCGGCGGCCGCGGAGCGCAGCCGCCAGTGCGCCAGGTACTGCATCGGTGGCTGCCCCAGCAGGTCGGTAAAGCGCTGCGCCAGCGCCGAGCGCGACAGGCCCACGTTGCCCGCCAGCTCATCGACCGTCCACGGGTAGGCGGGCCGCGCGTGCATGCGCGACAGCGCCCGCCCCACATAGCGGTCGCGCAGGGCGGCAAGCCAGCCGCTTTCATTGTCAGGCAGGGTGTCGATGCAGCGCCGCACTGCCTGCACGAACAGCAGCTCAGACAGCTTGGCCAGCACCGTGGCGGTGCCCGCACGCGGTTCCGCCGCTTCAGACGTGGCAAAGGCCAGCGCCGACGCCAGCCATGCCGATTCCAGCCCGCTGCCCAGCCCCACCTTGAACAGCCGCGGCAGCGACGTCAGCAAGGGGTTGCCCATGGTGTCGTCGAACCCCAGGAAGCCGCACACCATGCGCGTGGTCTCGCCGCCGCCGCCGTAGGAAACGCGCATGACCTCGCCCGGACTGTTGCGCAGCATGTCGTACACCAGCGGAGCGGACGGCAGCGGCTGCAGACGCAGGTCGCTGCCCAGCACGTGCGGCTCGCCCTGCGGCA
The DNA here is from genome assembly GCF_058787575.1 of Cupriavidus sp. FW305-3-2-15-C-LB2. Classification (NCBI taxonomy): domain Bacteria; kingdom Pseudomonadati; phylum Pseudomonadota; class Betaproteobacteria; order Burkholderiales; family Burkholderiaceae; genus Cupriavidus; species Cupriavidus sp. FW305-3-2-15-C-LB2. Next base: position 23,840 of record NZ_JBYSZW010000029.1, on the reverse strand, counting down.
CCACCAGCAGTTCGCCGGTGTCGACCCGCAGGCCCGGGCCGGTGCCGTCGACCAGGCGCGCCCAGCAGACGCCTTCGGTAATCAGGTGGTAGGAGACGACGCGGTCGGCGCGGGGCAGGAAGGCGGCGCGCAATTCAGCATCCGCTTCACTGATCAGGCACCACGGCGACTTGAACTCGCCGTTCAGGAACACGGCACCGCTGAGCTGCACGGCGCGCAAGAGGTCGGACAAGGCATCCATGGTCACATTCCTCCAGATCCGGTGTTTCGCGCAAGAAAGCCGGACGCCCGATCATACGGGCAAGGGGACCGGGCTCCGATACTAGCACCGTGCCTGGCGCCATACAACGCCGCAGCGCACGTATCAGACTAGCCGGAGACAACACCATGGAAACCCTTTCCGCAGCGGATGCCAGCGCAGGCGCACAGGCCGACTGGCTCGGCCTGGCCGCGACCCTGGGCCGCACCTTCGACGCACGCGCGCCAGAGATCGATGCCAGCGGGCAGTTCGTCAGCGCCAACTACGACGACCTGCGCGCGCACCGCTTCTTTGCCGCGGCCGTGCCGCAGGAACTTGGCGGCGCCGGGCTGTCGCACCAGGAGCTGGGCGCGGTGCTGCGCGAGCTGGGCAAGTACTGCGGATCGACCGCGCTGGCCTTTGCCATGCACACCCACCCGGTGGCCACGGCCGCGTGGCGCTGGCGCAATCAGCAAGCGCCGGTGGAGGGGCTGCTCAAGCGCGTGGCGGGCGAGCAGATGGTGCTGCTGGGCAGCGGCGGTTCGGACTGGCTGCAGGGCAGCGGCAAGGCTACGCGCGTGGATGGCGGCTTTCGCGTGGATGCGCGCAAGATCTTCGCCAGCGGCGCGCCGGCGGCGGACCTGTTCATGACCTGCGCCGTCCATGACGATCCGGAGAGCGGGCCCACGGTGCTGCATTTCGCGCTGCCGATGAAGTCGCCGGGCGTACGCGTGCTGTCGAACTGGCACACGCTGGGTATGCGCGGCACCGGCTCGCATGATGTGCTGCTTGAAGGCGTGCTGGTTCCGGATACCGCCATTGCCGCCCGCCGCCCCCAAGGCGTGTGGCATCCGATGATGCATACGGTGGCGATGATCGCGCTGCCGCTGATCTATGCGGTCTACGTCGGCGTGGCCGAGGCCGCGCGCGATATCGCGCTGCAGCTGGCGCGCCAGCGGCGCCTGAGCGCACATGCGGTGGAAGCCGCCGGGCGCCTGTGCAACGAGGCCGATGCCGCGCAGCTGGCGCTGGATGCGATGTTCGCGGCGGCATCGGGGCAGGCGCCGGGCGCGGTCACCACCAACCGCATCATGTGCGCCCGCACGCTGGCCGCGCGCGCGGTGCTGGCGACGGTCGAGGCGGCGATGGACCTGGCCGGCGGCGCGGGCTTCTATCGCGATGCCGGGCTGGAGCGGCGCTTTCGCGATGCGCAGGGCGCGCGCTTCCATCCGCTGCAGGCCGGTGCCCAGCAGGAGTACGCAGGGCGCATGGCACTGGGGCTGGATCTCGATGCGCCGCCCGGCGAGGTGCGGCCTGCCGCGCAATGATCCCCGCCCTGGCGCCGCTGCCGTATGACACGCAAGCCTGCAACGACAGCGGCCAGGACGACCCGGCCCGCGCCATCAGCCACGATGGCGCGGCGCGGCGGGCCTTGCGCGATGCGCTGGGGCAGTTTGCCACGGGCGTTACCATCGTCACGGCCGCGGACGCCGACGGCCAGCCGGTCGGCGTCACGATCAATGCCTTTACCTCGGTGTCGCTCGCACCGCCGTTGCTGTTGTGGTGCCTGGCACGCAGCTCCGGCAGCCTGGCGGCGCTGCGTGCGGCGCCGTGCCACGCGATCAATGTGCTGGGGAGCGGGCAGCAGGCCTTGTGCCGGCGCTTCGCCGCGCGCGGTGCTGACCGCTTCGCGGGCGTCGATTGCCGCCCCGGGCCGTTTGGCACGGTGCTGATCGGCGGCACGCTGGCGTACTTTATCTGCCGGCACCACTCGGTGCGCGTGGTGGGCGACCACGTGATCTTTGTCGTGGAGGTGGTGGCCTATGGATCGACGCCGGGCGCGCCGCTGGTGTTCCACGCAGGCGGGTTTGAGGTACCAGCGCCTTAGCCGCGCTTGCCCGCGATCACCAGCGCAATGCCGCCCAGCACCGCGGCCGCGCTCAATGCCAGCCGCAGGCTCAGGGCTTCACCGAGCAGCGCGATGCCGCCTGCCGCCGTAATGACCGGCACGCTCAGTTGCACGGTGGCGGCGATGGCGGCCTTCAGCTGCGGCACCACGGCATACCAGATGACATAGCCCAGCCCGGAGGTGATGGCGCCGGACAACAGCGCATAGGCCAGCCCCGCGCCGTCCAGTGATCGCTGCGCCTGCATCACCGCACCCAGCGCCAGCGCCATCGGCACCGCGCGCAGGAAGTTGCCCGCGGTGGTGGAAGCGGGATCCGCGGCGCGCCTGCCGCGCAGCGAATAAACGCCCCATGCGATGCCGGCCGCGATCATCAGCAGCGAGGACGGCAGCGGCGGCGTGGCCAGCCCTGGCAGCAACAGCCATACCAGCCCGGCCAGCGCCAGGGCCAGGCCAATCCATTGCTGCAGGCGCATGGGCTCGCCGGCATAGAGGCCATAGCCGGTCATGGTGGCCTGCACCGCCGCGAACAGCAGCAGCGCGCCGGTCCCCGCGGTGAGGCGCACATAGGCAAAGGAAAAGGCCGCGGCATAGCAGAACAGTGCAAGCGCGGAAATCCAGTTGCCTTCCACCGGCGGCAGCCGTTGCGCCACGACCGTGCGCACCAACTGGTGCCGCGCCACGACGATGACCCACAGCACCAGCGCCGCCGCGGCGACGCGGGCCAGCGTAAAGCTGGCCGCGTCGATGGTGGTGCCCTTCAGCGCGAGCCGGCACAGCAGTGAATTGCCGGCAAAGGCGAGCATCGCCAGTGCGGTCAGCACCACGGTGTTCGCGCGCGGCATGCGGCGGGGTGGGCGGTGGGCGCTGCGTGGTTCAGGCTGCGGGCGGTTCGTCGCCGATGGCGAACGAGGACAGGTGCTCGATCGCCCTGACCAGTCCGGAATGATCCCAGCCCGCGCCGCCCAGCCCGCTGCAGACATTGAACAGCTGCTGGCACGACGCCGTGTTGGGCAGGCCCACGCCGAGCTGGCGCGCGGTGGACAGCGCCAGCTCCAGGTCCTTCTGGTGCAGCGCGATGCGGAAGCCCGGGTCGAAGGTGCGCTTGATCATGCGTTCGCCATGCACTTCCAGGATGCGCGAGCTGGCAAAGCCGCCCATCAGCGCCTCGCGCACGCGCGCGGGATCGGCGCCGGCGCGGGCGGCCAGCACCAGCGCTTCGCTGACCGCCTCGATGGTCAGCGCCACGATCACCTGGTTGGCCACCTTGGCCACCTGGCCGTCGCCGGCCTCGCCCACGCGCGTGATGTTCTTGCCCATCAGCTGCAGGATCGGCAGCACGCGGTCAAATACTTCCTGCTTGCCGCCGGCCATGATCGACAGCGTGCCCGCCTTGGCCCCGACCTCGCCGCCGGAGACCGGCGCATCGATATAGTCGACGCCGAGCGCTTCGATGCAGCGCGCGAACTCGCGCGTGGCGATCGGCGAGATCGAGCTCATGTCGATCACGGTAATGCCGCCTGCCGTGTCGGCAAGGCCGTCAGCGACCCCCTTCTCGCCAAACAGCACCCGCTCCACGTCGGGCGTGTCAGGCAGCATCAGGATGATGGTTTCCGACTGCTTCGCCACCTCCTCGGCGCTGGCGCAGGCTTTCACGCCGGCATCCTGAAGGTCCTGCGGCACGCCGCTGCGCGTATGGGCGAACACGGTATGCCCGCCGTCGACAAGGTGCTGCACCATGGGCTTGCCCATCACGCCAAGTCCGATAAAGCCGATCTTGCTCATGTCAGTGTCCGGTAGTGGTCAGGCGCCAGGCCGGCCGTGCGTCGCGCACGACGCCGGGTTCATCTCTGATGATAGTCAGTCGCACGCCAGCGCAGACAGCGGCCCCGGCGCAGGCTGCGCGCCGGCGCGCGCGGCCGCCACCCGCGCCGCGGCGTCGTCCAGCTGCGCCAGCGTGCCGGCGTCGACCGGCATATGAGTGGCGCGGGCGGCGCGCCAGGCCCGTTCGGGCTCGCCCGGCAGGCGGATGCCATCCTGCCCCGGCTGCAGCCGCGAGGCCTTCATCCAGTCGGCGAACGCCGCCACCTCATGCCCGAATGACGTGCTGTTGCCCAGGCGCGCGGGATCGAACACGATCGCCAGCATGTTGTTCCAGACCGCGTGCTCATGCCGCAGCGTTTCGGGGCGGATGGTGTGGCCGCCGGTGACCGCGGCACCCAGCAACTCGCACATCACGGCCAGCACATGGCCCTTGTGTTCGCCAAAGGGCCGCAGCGCGCCTTGCGGCGCGCCGTCGGCGGGGTACATCACGGCAGGATCGGCGCTGGGCTCGCCATGCGCGTCCAGCAGGCAGCCGGGCGCCACCGGCACGCCCTTGTTGTGGGCCACACGCACCTTGCCCAGCGCAATCGCGCTGGTGGCGAAGTCCAGCACCAGCGGCGGCTCGCCCGCCACCGGCACGCCGATGGTGAACGGGTTGGTGCCGTAGCGCGCATCGTAGCCGCCGTGCGGCGCCACGATGGGCTTGGACAGCACGTTGACGAAATGGATCGAGATCATGCCGGCGGCGGTGGCCTGCTCGGCCCAGTGGCCCACGCGCCCCAGGTGGTGCGACTGCCGCAGGCCCATCACGCAGACGCCATGCTCGCGCGCGCGGCCGATGGCCATGTTCATGGCCTGCGCCGTCACCGCCTGGCCCATGCCGCGGTTGCCGTCCAGGCTCAGCATGCTGCCGGCATCGTGCAGCACGCTGACCTGCTGGTTCAGCTGCAGCTCGTCGGCCTGCCAGGCCAGCACATAGCGCGGGATCATGCCGACGCCGTGCGAGTCATGCCCGCTCAGGTTGGCGCCGACCAGGTGGTCGGCCGTCAGGCGCGCCTCTTGCGCGCTGCTGCCCGCGGCAAGCCAGAGATCGGCCACCCACTGGTGCAGGGCGGCGGTAGGGATGCGGTGCTCGCTCATATCGGCCTTGGCTAGGGATGAAAAAAGCCCCGTGCCGTGTGACGGCAACGGGGCTTCATGATACGGCCGGCGCGAGCTTGGTGGCGCCGGCATGGCCGGTGATCGGCTACTGCTTACTGGCGCAGCGCAGCCTCGGCAGGTGACTGGCCAAGGATTTCGCGGATACGGGCCAGGTAGGTATCGCCCACCGCGCGGTGCATGCGCGCCGCCTCGGCCGCGAACTGGCGCCGGCTGGGCGGGCGGATGCCCAGGCTGCGGCAGATCGTTGACAGATAAGGCTTGCGCTGGCCGCCCAGGCGCAGCGCCGCGGTCTGCAGCGCGGCATCGCCGATGCGACCGCGCAGCCAGGCAAGCACCTGGCGGTCATAGTCGTTTTGCACACGGATCAGGTGTTCCATGGACGGGACTCCTACTGTTCATCCATACAGGTACTGTAAATATATACAGTATTCAGAGGGATGCAAGGAGTTTGTCCAGGAACACTTCGGGCGAAAGGCCAAGTTGGCTACAAGCCACCCAGGGCGTTCACGGTGAACGCCAGAATCCCCATGTTGAAAAGGAACGCGGCCACGCAGTGGCCCAGGACCACCCTGCGCATGTGTGCGCCGGCGATGGTCACGTCAGAAGTCTGGAAAGTCATGCCCAGCGTGAAGCTGAAATAGAGGAAGTCCCAATAGCTGGGGTGCTGCACGCCCGGCACCTGCAGTCCGCCCTGGTCGCCGGTGGCGGTCTGGAGGTAGTAGAGATGCGCATAGTGCAGCGTGAAAACGGTGTTGGCAAAAAGCCAGGAAAGGATAAGCGTGGCGACGATCAGCGCGATGTCGGCCCAGTGCGGTGTCTCGGGGCGCGCGATCAGCGTGCCGATTGCGACCAGGATCACCATCGAGAGCAGCACGGTGATCGTGAGCAGCGCTGTGCGGTTGGCATCGTTGTGTTCCGCCGTGCGCCGCATGGCCGCAGCATCGGCGCGCAACAGCGGCAGCGCGGCGCCAAGGAAGACAAGGGCCGCGAGATCGAAGCCGATCAGCAGGGCGATGCGTGGCTCTGCGCCGAGCGCACCCGCGGCAAAGGTCGCAACGATCAATATGGCGCCGCACAGCAGAAAGCGTGCGGGTGCGATGCGCTTGCCGATAGCGAAGCGGGCGGGTCTGTTCATGGGGTATTCATCCGGATGGCCCTTCGTCAGGAAAGGAGGCTGGCCATGCGTGAATAATATCCGTGCCGTCGCGCAGTTTGTTACGCTGCATGCGCCTTTCATTTGGCGGCCTCGAGGTCGATAATGGCCCTGTGCCATGACCGGCAAGGAGAGACGCCATGACCAAAAGCTCTTCCTCCACGGATAAGCCCGATCTCACCCAGGGCGTGCCGCTGGCTGACCTTGCTGACGGCGGCACGGTCACAGGCCAGGTTGGCGGCAAACCGGTCTTGCTTGTGCGTCGGGCTGATGAACTGTTTGCCATCGGTGCGACCTGTACCCACTATGGCGGGCCACTGGCGGACGGCCTGCTGGTCGGCGATACGATCCGATGTCCGTGGCATCACGCCTGCTTCAGTCTTCGCACCGGCGAGGTCCTCGGGCCGCCCGCCCAGGACGATCTGAAATGCTGGCGCGTGGAACAGCAAGACGGGAAGGCCTTCGTCCGCGAAGCGCTGCCGGCGGTGCGGCCACCGAGGCTTGCCTCGGCCCGGCTCCCTGAATCCGTGGTGATCATCGGCGGCGGCGCCGCCGGGACTGCCGCGGTCGAAACCCTGCGGCGCGAAGGCTATAGCGGCCCCGTCACGCTGCTGAGTGCCGATCGCTCATTGCCGTACGATCGGCCGAATCTGTCGAAAGACTACCTCGCCGGGACAGCAAACGCGGACTGGCTGCCAATGCGGCCACCGACGTTCTACGCGGATCACGACATCGACGTGCGCTCCGACAGCCGTGTCGTCAAGCTCAGCCCCGAGCAAAAATCCGTCACGCTCTCGGACGGCAGCAACGTGAGCTACGGCGCGCTTCTGCTTGCCGTCGGTGCCGTGCCGATACGGCTGGACGTTCCTGGCGCAACCTTGCCGCACGTGAGCGTGCTCCGCACGCTGGCCGACTGCGACGCCCTGATCGCGCGTCTCGGCACGGCACGCCGATGCGTCGTGGTGGGCGCAAGCTTTATCGGGATGGAAGTCGCGGCAGCGCTGCGAACGCGAGGACTGGAAGTGCATGTTGTCGCGCCCGAAGCGCATCCGATGGAGCGGGTCCTGGGCGCGACGCTCGGCGACATGATCAAGGCGCTTCACGAATCGCACGGGGTAACGTTCCATCTCGGGGCCACGGTGGCAGAGATTCAGCCGGATCGGGTGAGATTGTCGACCGGCGCGGAGCTGGCCGCCGACCTGGTCGTGACCGGGATCGGCGTTCGCCCCGACGTGGCCTTGGCGCAGGACGCCGGCCTCGCACTGGACAAGGGCGTGGCGGTCGATGAATTCCTCCAGACCAGCGAACCTGACATCTATGCCGCGGGCGATATTGCGCGCTGGCCCGACCCGGGAACGGGCCAGCGTATCCGCGTCGAACACTGGGTGGTCGCCGAGCGCCAGGGCGTGGTGGCAGCGCGAAATATCCTGGGACAGCGGCAACGCTTTGCGGCCGTGCCATTCTTCTGGACCCAGCACTATGATGTGGCCATCAACTACGTAGGCCACGCGGAGCAATGGGATCGTTTCGATGTCGACGGCGATCCCGCCGCGCATGACTGTACGGTGACCTATTGGGGCAAGGATAAAAGGCTTGCGGTCGCCACGGTCGGGCGCGACCTGGCGAACCTTCGCGCGGAGGTGGCGTTCGAGCAGGAGACGACAGGACACTAGGCAGGGGCGAGTGCGCGGTCCGCAAGCCCTTCAAGCAGGTCGGCCGACGGGACAAAGAACAGGCTGCCGGTGACCGCCTTGCTGAAGTCAAGCAGCCGGTCGTAATTGCCGGGCGGCAATCCGACGAACATGTTCTCGAGCATCTTCTCGATCGGCGCGGGCGAACGGGCGTAGCCGATGAAGTAGGTGCCGAACTCGCCCGCGCCAGGGCGGCCGAACGGCATGTTGTCACGCAGGATCTTCACTTCCTGCCCGTTCTCGACCAGCGTAGTCAGCGAACTGTGCGATGACGATGGCTTGACCTCTTCGTCCAGTTCGATGTCGGACAGTTTCTTGCGCCCGATGATCAGTTCCTGTGTCTCCACGGGAAGGGCGTTCCACGCGGTCATATTGTGCAGATACTTCTGCACGATGACGTAGCTGCCACCGGCAAACTCGGCATCCTCGTCGCCGATCACCGTGAAATCGACCGCCTCGCGTCCGGCCGGATTCTCCGTGCCATCGACAAAGCCGATCATCGCCCGCATGTCGAAGTTGCGGAAGCCGTGCACCTCGTCGACAACCTGGATCGCATCGCCGAGCTTGCCGAGCAGTTGCGTGGCAAGCTCAAAGCAGAGGTCCATCGATTCGGCACGGATGTGCAACAGCAGGTCACCCGGCGTGGCGATGGCGACGCGATCGCCGGTGCCGAACTCCCGGAACGGGTGCAGCGCCGCGGGACGGGGCTTGCCGAACAGCCTGTCCCACGCGTCGGCGCCGAAGCCGCAGACACAGGACAGGTTGCCTGACGGCACACGATGGCCGACCGCGCGCACGACGGCGGCAACGTCGGCACACCAAGCGCGGACGGTGCCGGCGTGGTCGTCGCCGTCGGTGAGCGTCGCAACGATGAATATGGCGCTGCGGGTGACTGTGCCGGAAACGGCCTGTGGTTCGGGGATCTTTGTAGGCATCGGACTCTTCATGTTGGTTATACCGATTCGGTTTGCGGGCTGACGGAAGAGAATTCAACGCATAAGCCTACACGAATTGAGTGGCGCCTCTGACCTTTCATTTTCTCCTGACCAGGCAGTGTCAGTTGCAGTTGTCAATCCAGGCAGTTGGAGCAAGGCCTGTGCCTGTGACGGCATCCTTGGGTAGTCAGGCGGTTCGGGCGCGCGGCAAGCGCTGCGCGGCCTCCGCGACGGACAAAATGTCCATGCTGAGCCAGGTCTCGCGGGTCATTTTGTCCATTCCGTTGTCACATAAGGCATCGCTTATAGGCACGCAAAGAATCGCTGAATTTACCTTAAGTGGCCAGGCAATTATCTTGTCTCCAACGATGCAGGAACACTAAGCAAAGCGGCATCGAAGCACGCTTCAGCAAGCCTCATCGGCCATTCAAACAAGGATAGGGGAGACCATGCATGATCACGACGAGGATACCCCGGAGACCATCCCTGATGGTCTCCGTCACGTCAGTCTGCCGGGCTACCTGACGCAGCCATGATCGTCGGCACGGCAGGACATATCGATCATGGCAAGACCTGCCTGGTCAGGGCGCTGTCGGGCATGGATACCGACCGCCTGGAGGAAAGGAAGGCGCGCGGCTTCTCGATCGAGCTTGGCTATGCGTACGTGCCGCTCGAGAACGGCGACGTGCTCGGCCTGGTCGATGTCCCGGGCCATCAAAAGCTGATTCACACCATGGCCGCGGGCGCATGCGGCATCGACTTCGCGCTGCTCGTGGTCGCCGCCGATGACGGCGTGATGCCGCAAACGCGCGAGCACCTGGCCATTGTGCAACTGCTCGGCATCCGGCGCGGCGCGATCGCGTTGACCAAGGTAGATCGCGTGAATGACGTGCGGCTACGGCAGGTGCGTGAGGAGATCGCGTCTTTCCGGCGCGGCAGCATGCTGGAAGACGCACCGGTTTTTGAAACCTGTGCAATGCGCGCCGACGACCCGGGTGTGAGCGCGTTGAAGCGGCACCTGCATGCGGCGGCGGCCGCGTCGCGAACGAAGCGCGACGACGGGCTGTTCCGCCTTGCGGTTGACCGGGTCTTCACGCTTGCCGGGCAGGGGACGATCGTGACGGGAACCGTGGTGTCCGGGCGCATCCATGTCGGCGACAGGGTGTTGCTCGCGCCGAAGAACGAGTCTGTGCGCGTGAGCGGCATCCATGCGCAGAATCGTCCTGCTGCTGTCGGGCGGGCGGGGCAGCGCTGCGCGCTGAACCTGGCCGGCATCGACAAGGGCGCGATCGAGCGCGGTGACTGGGTGGTCGATGTGCGCCTGGCGCAGGCGTCGGAGCGCATCGATGTGATGCTGACCCTGTTGCCGGACGCCCCTGCGCTGGAGCACTGGGCGCCCATGCATGTTCACCTGGGCACGCAGCACCAGGTGGCGCATGTCGCGCTGCTCGATGGCCCGACGCTTGCGCCCGGCCAGCGCGCGCGCGTGCAGCTTGTGTTCGAGCGGCCGGTATGCGCGCTGCCTGGCGATCCCTTTGTCGTGAGGAACGCGCAGGCCAGCCGCACCATCGGCGGCGGCGATGTACTGGATCCGTTCGCGCCCGCGCGCAAGCGCCGTTCCCCGGCGCGGCTGGCTTGGCTCGACGCGATGCAGGCCATGCTTGACACCGGATCGGTCGGGGCATTGCTCGAGCAGGCGCCACACGGGCTGTCGCGCGCATTGCTGGAACGCCTGAGCGGCATGCCGGCGGCGGCCATCGAGCTGCCGTGTGACACGCGCGTGATCGAACTTCCGGGCAACGATGCCTTGCTGGTGTCCGGCGCGGCGTGGCGGGCGCTGACGGGGCGATTGACCACTGCGCTCCGGCAATTCCACCAACGCTCGCCGGATGTGCTTGGCCCGGAGGTGGCGCGCTTGCGCAGGATCGCTGCACCGCTGGCGCAAGACGCGTTGTGGTGCGCGCTCGTCGATGACGCCTGCGCGCGCGGCGAGATCGTCCGGACCGGCCCCTGGCTGCACCTGCCTGAGCACACCGTGACGCTCGACGACGCGGATCGCACGCTCGCCGCGACGCTGCAGCAGGACATGAAAGCGGGGCGCTTCGATCCGCCATGGGTGCGCGAGCTGGCGAGCGCGCATGGCGTGCCGGAAGACAAGGTGCGGCAACTGATGCGCAAGCTCGCGCGTCATGGCGAGACGTTTCAGGTCGTGCATGACCTGTTCTATGATCCGGAGGCTATTCGCGAGCTGGCCTTGCTCGCCGCTGTCGACGCCAGCAAGAACGCCGGTACGGTCGTCGCCGGGGCATTTCGCAATGCCACCGGACTCGGACGAAAGCGTGCGGTTCAGGTCCTGGAGTTTTTTGACCGTGTTGGCTATACGCGCTTCGACCGTGGCCGCCATCTGGTGCGCACGGACAGTCGTTGGCTGGAGTTGCTCTGACAGGGAAAACCGCCTGCCGCCATTGAGATTCCTGGGAATTCTCAAGCGTTGCGGGGCTCTCCACTCCTCCCTCCTCCCCACACTACATCCTTATCCACAAATTCGAGGCCGTATTGCGGTGACAGCAATACGACGATTCGCACTTTCGTAACGAACCTCCACCACGCGATCCCGGAATCGGCATCCTGTGCGCCAGCGGACGCGATGCGCGTGCGTCCGCGGTTTCGATGGAATAGGAGATAAATATCATAATTAAATTGGATATAAAGATCATGCTCATTTGAAATACATCGATTAGTCATCATTTTCCCATTTTTAATGCACTGCACGAAAACTGTGCGTGAATTTAAAAAGAATTCAGCGAATATCGTCCGAATACGGCATTTGGTGCTGGCATGCTACTTGCGCTAGGTATGTCCAGGCGCCAACGGCGGCGCAACATTAACTAGTAGTTACGACCAACGGTGGTCGTGATTCCGGGACAAAGGCGTCCGAGTCAGGCGAGCGGTGCTCGCTGGGCCGGATGCATTTTTTTTGTCTGTAAGTGGTGCACAGGGGGAGTCAGGGGTGTCAGTGATGCTGCAATCGATACCAAACACAAAGGCTGTCCAAGCGCCGGTCGTCGTGATCGGCACCGGGCCGGTGGGCGTGCGGCTTGCGCAGGACTTGCATCGTCGCGATCCTTCCATTCCGCTGGTGATCTACGGCAACGAACCATGGGAGCCATACAACCGCGTGCGCCTGTCTTCCTTTCTTGCCGGCGATGCGAGCTGGGCCATGCTCACGCAGGGGCTTGCACTGCCGCAGGGACCCGCGATCGCAGCGCGGCTCAATTGCGCAGTGGTGCATGTCGATCGCGGCGCGCAGGAGATTGAAGACTCGGCCGGGCGCACGCAACGCTATTCCCACTTAGTGCTGGCCACCGGATCACGTCCGCGGATCCCGGACGTGCCGGGCATCGGCCAGGCCAATGTCTACGTTTTCCGTGACATGAACGATACCCAGCGGCTGCTCGCACGCCGTATCCGCAGCCGCCGTACGGTGGTGTTGGGCGGGGGGCTGCTGGGCCTGGAAGCGGCGCGCGCAATGCAGCGCTTCAACACCGAGGTGCTGGTCATTGAGAACAACGACCGGCTGATGTTGCAGCAATTGGACCAGGCAGCCGCGGATCTGCTGCGCGCCCATGTCGAGGCGGCCGGAATCCAGGTATTGACGGGCGCCGCGGTCAGACGCGTGCATGGTGAAGGAGCGGTTACCGGCATCACCCTGCGCACCGGCGATGTCATCGAATGCGATACCGTCGTGATTGCCGCCGGCATCAAGCCGAACACCGACCTGGCCCTGCAGGCCGGCCTGAGTGTGGGGCGCGGCATTCGCGTCAGCGACCGCATGCAGACGTCCGATCCACATATCTACGCCGTTGGCGAATGCGCGGAACATCGCGAACAAGTGTACGGGATCGTCGCCCCTGGCCTGGAACAGGCGGCAGTCGCCGTGCATGCAATCTGCGGCGGCGACGCCAGCTATGCCGGTTCGCTACAGGCAACGCGCCTGAAAGTGCTCGATATGCCGGTGTTCAGCGTGGGCCGCGTCGGCGAGCATGACGGTATCGGCTCGGCGAGCACGGCAGCTTATGAAGACAGGAAAGCTGGCATCTACCGCAAGGTGCTGGTCGAGCGCGGTCGTCTGATTGGTGCGATGGCGGTCGGCGAAGGCGCAGACCTGCGTCGGCTGCAGGACGCGGTCAGCGGCAATCACCGGATACTGCCATGGCAGCTTTGGCGGTTTCGCAGGACCGGCTCGCTGTGGCAGGAGGGCGAAGCCAGCGTCGTCAACTGGCCGGCAAGCGCGGTCGTCTGCAACTGCACCGGCGTTACCCGCGGTCAGCTTGGCGAAGCGGCGGCTGCCGGGTGCCGTTCGATCGAGCAACTCGCAGCGTGCACGCGTGCCTCTACGGTATGCGGTTCGTGCAAGCCGTTGCTGGCTGAGCTGGCCGGTGGCACGGTGATGCGAGAACCGGTGCGCGCGCATCGTCCGCTCCAGGGCGCGGCCGCGGCGGCACTGGCGCTCGCCTTGCTGGCACTCGTTGCGCCTGCCATCCCCTTTGCGAAGACGGTGCAGCTGCAGTGGCGCTGGGACGAGCTATGGCTGGTGAGTTTGTATAAGCAGGTCAGCGGATTTTCCATTCTCGGGTTGAGCGTACTTGCCCTGCTTCTCTCATTCCGGAAGCGCTGGTCGCGCCTTGGCTATGGCGATTTTGCCGTCTGGCGCGTGCTGCATGTGGTGCTCGGATTGGGTGTGCTGGCGGGACTCTATGCGCATACGGGAGGCAGGCTTGGCAGCCAGCTGAATTTCCTGTTGATGGCGAGTTTCACCGGCCTGATTCTGGCGGGCAGCATGTCGGGGCTGATGATCGCGCAAGGGCATCGCCTGCCAGTGGCACTGGTTCGGCGCTGGCGCGACAACAGCACCTGGGTGCACATCTTGCTGTTCTGGCCGGTACCCGTGCTGCTCGGGTTCCACATTCTCAAAACTTACTATTTCTAGAGCCTACCAGCGATGGCAAGCAAAAGCCGCAGAGTTCTGTGGGTCTACTGGGGTGTGTTGAGCGTGGCGATGCTGGCATATTTCTCGATTGGGCTGTTCTACAAGGAGGCGGCGAGGCATCCGCTCCTGGTATCCGCGCGCATGGCATTCCTGCCGGGTCAGACCAGCCACGGCCACTACCAGATCGAACTGGCGTGCGAGAGCTGCCACAGCAAGCCGTTCGCCGGCCAGGAGGCCATCCAGGAGGCATGCGTCAAATGCCATGAGAATGAGCTGAAGGAAGCCAGAGATTCGCATCCGGCCAGCAAGTTCGACGATCCGCGCAATGCCGAGCGGCTGGGAAAGATCGATGCGCAGGCATGCGTCACCTGCCATGCGGAGCACAAGCCGCGCACGACGCTTGCCATGGGCGTAACGCAGCCGCAGGACGTCTGCTACCACTGTCATGCCGGTCCGGACGAGATGCCGTCGGACCACAAGGACTTCAAGTTCGACAGCTGCACCGCGGCCGGCTGCCATAACTATCACGACAATCGCGCGCTGTACGAAGATTTCCTGCTAAAGCATGCGCAGGGCGGCAAGCTGAACGAAAAGCCGCTGCTGCCGCAGCGCGATTTTGCCGTAGCGGTGCGTGAGATGAGCGGCTACCCGGCGGCGAAGTATCCGTTCCGGACACTCTCGGCAGCCGAGCAGGATGCGCCGCACGGCAAGCGCGGCAGTACGGCGTTGCAGGCCGACTGGCTCGGCACCGCGCATGCCAGGGCTGGCGTCAATTGCACCGGTTGCCATGCAACGAAGGGCAAGGACGGTTCCACGAAATGGAGTGACCACCCAGGCAGCCCAGCAGCGTGCGAAGGATGCCATGCGGCCGAGGCCAAGGGGTTCCTGGCGGGAAAGCACGGCATGCGACTGGCGCAAGGCCTGACGCCGATGACGCCCGGCGACGCCCGTCTGCCAATGAAGGAAGCGGCTGCCCACACGGAACTTGGTTGTACTTCCTGCCATTCTGCCCATCGCTTCGATGCCAGGACAGCGGCGGTGGAGTCATGCATGAGTTGCCATGACGACAAACACACCCTGGCCTACAAGAGTTCGCCGCACTACGCGCTGTGGCAAAAGGAGACCGCCGGACAGGCGCCGCCCGGTTCTGGCGTGACATGCGCCAACTGCCACATGCCGCGGGTGCGGATGTCCACCGACGAAGGCTCGCGCATCGTGGTTCAGCACAACCAGAACGATACCCTGCGGCCGAACGAAAAAATGATACGGACCACGTGCATAAGCTGCCACGGGCTCGGCTTCTCGATCGACGCGCTGGCCGACAAGACGTTGATCGACAACAACTTCAAAGGCATGCCGGCCCGGCACGTGAAGAGTATCGACATGGCTGTGGCCAAGGATGCAGAAACGCGCAGCAAGCGAAGCACGCCGTAGCTGCGCGTCGTTCTGGCGCTTGCGGGCTTCTTTTCAACAGTGAAGGAGAGAGAAATGAAACGATATGCGAACTTGCAGGCAAGCAGTCTGGCAATGGGCGCGGCGCTGGCCGTTAGCGCCTTTCCCGCACACGCATCCGGCATCAGTCCAAAGGAAATGGCGGATGCCCTGCACGCCGTGATGGCGGCCGACCGGACCGTGTATACCCGCCTGATCGTCAACCGCCTGCAGAACGAAGAGAAGGTGATCAAGGCGACTGAGCACTGGAAGGATGAGAAGACATTGGTGCTGCCGGCGCAGATGTTTCGCTTCGGCGCGGAGGAGGTAGCCAAGAGCAAGCCGAATTTCAGCTATTCGCTGTTGTCCCTGTGGCCGCTGAATAAGCAGAACGCTGCGAAAACCCCAGTGGAGAAGGAAGGGCTGGACTTCGTCGCCAAGAACCCCGGAAAGAACTTCTACAAGGAAGAGACTCTCGGCAAGAAGACCTATTTCACCGCCGTGTACGCCGACACGGCGATCGCGCCGGCCTGCGTCACTTGCCACAACGGCCATAAGGACAGCCCGCGCACCAATTTCAAGATTGGCGACGTGATGGGTGGCGTGGTGCTGCGCATCCCTGTCAGCAATTGAGCCAGCGAAAAGCTGAGCGATGACGACGTGAAGGCAGTAGCGGATTACATGATCGCAATTATCAAGTAAAGGAATATTCCATGACACCGCAAGAGATCACCCTGGTACAAAGCTCCTGGCAGAAGGTGGTGCCGATCAAGGAAAAGGCCGCCGAGCTGTTCTACGGCAAGCTGTTCGAAATGGATCCCTCGCTGAGGCCACTGTTCAAGGGCGACACCGTTGAACAGGGGCGCAAGCTGATGGCGATGATCAATACCGTCGTCACGAAACTGGACCAGCTCGACGACATCGTTCCCGCTGTACAGGAACTCGGCCGGCGCCACGTCGCCTATGGCGTCAAGGACGAGGACTACGACACCGTGGCCGGCGCCCTGCTGTGGACACTGGGTGCCGGCCTCGGGGACGCCTTTACCGATGAGGTGAAGGGCGCCTGGACCAGCGCCTACGTGATCCTGGCCGGGGCCATGAAAGACGCCGCCGCGACCGCCTGGGACTGACTCAGGAGGAATGAGGCCATGCTGGAAGCAGTGTCACTGACCGCCGCGCGCGGCGACCGGCCGATTTTCATCAGGCTGGGGCTGCGCGTGGAGCCCGGGCAAGCGGTGCATGTCACAGGCGCCAACGGCAGCGGCAAGACTACCCTGCTGCGAATCCTGGCTGGCCTGCTGCGCCCGGAATCGGGCGAGATCCGATGGAACGGGTGTGCGGTGGCGGCGAGCCGGCCGCTGCCCGATTCCGCATACCTCGGTCACCGCAACGGCCTGAAAGCGGAGCTGAGCGCGCTGGAGAACCTGCGCAGTGCCTGCGCGCTGTACGGTTGCCGCACGGATCGTGCGCACCTGCAGCGGGTGCTGGCACAAGTCGGGCTGGCCGCTGGTGCCGACACCGCTCTCGGGCTGTTGTCGCAGGGGCAGCAGCGCCGGGTTGCGCTGGCGCGTGTGCTGTCCAGTGGCGCGAAGCTATGGCTGCTCGACGAGCCGACCACCGCACTCGACCAGTCCAGCATCCGGGCCTTTGAGGGATTGTGCGAACACCATCTGCAGTCGGGCGGCATGCTGGTGTTTGCGAACCACTACCCGCTGCGGCTGGTGGCCGCGCGGATGCGCGAGCTTGCCATCCCGGCAATCGCCGCTCGATCGCAGCAGGAGGCGGCATGCTGGATCCGGTCCTGAAACTGATCGCGCGTGAGCTGCTGCTGGCGTGGCGTCGCCCGTCGGCGGTGCTGACACCGCTCGCCTTTTTTGTCGCGGTGGTCAGCCTGTTTCCGCTGGCGGTTGGCCCGGAGCGGATGTTTCTCGCCAGGCTGGCGCCCGGTGTGATCTGGGTCGCCGCCTTGCTGGCGACGCTGCTGGGCATGGAGCGTTTGTTCGAATCCGATTTCCGCGACGGCAGCCTGGAAGTCATCGCGCTCGCGCCGCAGTCCCTGACCTTGATGGTGCTCGGCAAGGTGACCGGCTTCTGGCTCGGGGCGGGCCTGCCGCTGGTGTTGCTGACGCCACTGCTTGGCGTTCAGCTCGGCGTGCCTGACGGCGAGCTGGCACAACTGGCACTGTCGCTGCTGCTCGGTACGCCGACGCTGTGCCTGATCGCGGCAATCGCTGCCGCGCTGACGCTGTCGCTGCAGCGCGGCGGCCCGCTGCTGGCATTGCTGGTGCTGCCACTGGCAGCGCCGGTACTGGTGTTCGGCTGCGGCGTCGCCGCCGCCAGCACTGCGGCGGAATTGCAGGCGAATCTTTCGCTGCTGGGGGCATGCCTGCTGACTGCCGTTGCGTCGGCGCCATGGGCCACCGCCGCGGCGCTCAGGATTGGATTGGAGTCTGTCTGATGGCCACCTTGAATATCTGGAAGTACGCCGCGCCCCAAGCCTTCTATCCGCTCGCCGGGCATCTGGTGCCATGGTTTGGCGCTGCTGCCGCAGTGTCTGGCGCGATGGCGCTATACCTTGGCCTGGTGGTGGCGCCGCCCGATTTCCGCCAGGGCGAGGTGTACCGCATCCTGTTCATCCATGTCGCGGCCGCCTGGATGTCGATGTTCATCTACGTGGTGATGGCCGTCTACGCCGGGCTTGGCCTGGTGTTCGGCACCCGTCTGTCGTCGCTGATGGCAACCGCGCTGGCGCCCAGCGGTGCGTTGTTCACCTTCCTCACGTTGTGGACCGGCGCACTTTGGGGCAAGCCGACCTGGGGCACCTACTGGGTATGGGACGCGCGCATGACCTCCGAGCTGCTGCTGCTGTTCCTCTATCTCGGCTTCATCGCGCTGCAGGCCGCGATCGACGATCCACGGCGCGCAGCCAGGGCCGGCGGGGTGCTGGCGCTGGTCGGATTGATCAACCTGCCGGTCATCTATTTCTCCGTGACCTGGTGGAACACGCTGCATCAGGGGGCATCGGTCAGTCTGACCAAGGCGCCGCAGATGGCCGGCATCATGATCGTTGCCATGCTGGGCATGACCTTCGCCTTCTGGATGTATGCGATCGCCGTCGCGCTGGCGCGGGTGCGCTGCCTGATCGCGCGCAGCGAGGCCGGCCGCAGGTGGTGGCGGCAAGGCGAGGACATCTGAAACCGACGCGCACTCGGATCAACGCGCTCAACAGCAGGGAGGGAATGATGGATCTGAATGGATTTTTTTCGATGGGTGGCCAAGGCGCTTTCGTCTGGGGCGCATACGGCGTGACGGCGCTGCTGTTCGCTGTCGAAGTCCTGCTGGTACTGCGCTGCGGCGTGTCGACTCGGCGCACGCTGGCAGATGCGCACCCCGCCGCGCCCGGCATGCGGCTGCAAGATCAACGGGGTACGCAATGAGGATGCTCAACAAGGCGCGCGGGCGACGCCTGCTCATGATCGCCGTGGGATTGCTGTTGCTTTGGACGGCTGCCGCATTGATCCTGAATGCCTTCCGCAGCAATATGGTGTTCTTCTTCTCGCCAAGCCAGCTCGCGGCAGGGGAGGGCCCGCGCGACAAGGCCTTCCGCCTTGGCGGCATGGTCGAGCGCGGCAGCCTGCGGCGCGCCCCGGATGGGCTGGGGGCGTCCTTCATACTGACCGATACGGTCAACCGGGTGCAGGTGGTCTACCGCGGCATGCTGCCCGATTTGTTTGGCGAAGGGCAGGGTGCCATTGCGTTCGGCCGCATGGGTGGCAACGGCATCTTCGCGGCCGAGGAGGTGCTGGCCAAGCATGATGAAGCGTACATGCCGCCGGAGGTCGCCGCTTCGCTCAAGCTCGCCGAAGCGGCGCAGAAAGGTGGGGCCAGATGATTCCCGAACTCGGTCAATGGTGCCTGGCGCTTGCGCTCGCGCTGTCGCTGTCGCAAGCGGCGCTGCCGCTGCTGGGGGCGGTGCGCGGCGTCGATGGCTGGATGCGCACCGCACATGCCGCAGCACGCATGCAGTTCCTGTTTCTCTCGCTGGCCTTTGTTTTCCTGTTGGCGGCGCTGCTGGGGAACGATTTTTCGGTGCGCTATGTCGCAAACCACTCGAACAGCAGCCTGCCGGCGATCTATCGCTTTGCCGCCGCCTGGGGCGGCCATGAGGGATCGTTGCTGCTTTGGTCACTACTGCTGGCAGCCTGGTCGGCCCTGGTGAGCTGGCGCAGCGACAGCCTGCCGCTGATGTTCTCGTCACGCGTGCTGGCCGTCCTGGGCATCGTGTCGAGCGGCTTCCTTTGCTTCATGCTGTTCACCTCGAATCCTTTCGAGCGCCTGTGGCCGGCGCCCCCGGACGGCGGTGACCTCAACCCACTGTTGCAGGACATCGGGCTGGTGATCCACCCGCCGATGCTGTATATCGGCTATGTCGGACTGGCGGTGCCCTTCGCGTTCTCGGTGGCCTCCCTTCTGACCGGGCGCATCGATTCACTCTGGGCACGCTGGTGCCGGCCATGGACCATCGGCGCCTGGCTGTTCCTGACACTCGGCATCGCCCTTGGCAGTGCCTGGGCCTACTACGAACTGGGTTGGGGCGGCTGGTGGTTCTGGGATCCGGTCGAGAATGCTTCCTTCATGCCATGGCTGCTTGCCACCGCGCTCATGCATTCGCTGGCGGTCACGGAAAAGCGGGGCATATTCGCCGGCTGGACCCTGTTGCTGGCGATCGCCGCCTTTGGCCTGAGCTTGCTGGGCGCCTTTCTGGTGCGCTCCGGCGTGCTGACCTCCGTGCATGCCTTTGCCGCGGATCCGGGGCGCGGCGTGTTCCTGCTGTCATTGTTCGCATTCATCGTCGGCGGCGCACTCTGTTTGTACGCGTGGCGCATGGGGCGCGTGCGGAGCAGTTCGGCGTTCGCGCCGTTCTCGCGCGAAGGGGTGCTGATGCTGAACAATCTGTTCCTGGCCGTAGCAACCGCGTCTGTTTTGCTGGGCACAGTCTATCCGCTGGCGCTCGATAGCCTGGGCCTGGCGAAGATATCAGTCGGTGCGCCGTATTTCGAGGCGGTGTTTGTGCCGCTGGTCGTGCCAATGCTGTTTCTGATGGGCGTGGGCCCGCTGATGCGCTGGAAGCATGCTTCGCTGCCGGATCTGAAGCGTCGGCTGAAATGGGCGCTGGCCGCGGCGCTTGCCTTTGGCCTGGTCACGCCCTGGCTGCTAGGCACATCGAGCATCGGCATCAGCCTCGGCCTCGCCCTGGCCGGCTGGATCACCTGTGCTCTGGTCGCGACCGCGGCCGAGAGCGTGCGCGACCGGCGCGGGGCAGGGGCGTTGCGCAGTCTGGCCGCCCGTCCGCTGTCGTTCCACGGCATGTTGATCGCGCACCTTGGCATTGCAGTGTGCATTGTCGGGGTCACCATGGTCGGCGGCTATGCAGGCGAACGCACGGTGAGCATGTCGGTCGGCGACTCGCTCGAGTTCCGCGACTACCGCTTCCGCTTCGACTCGGTGGAAACACTGGCGCGCGACAACTACCAGGCCCGGCGCGCGAGCATTACGGTGACGCGAGACGGCCAGCTGGTGACATTGCTGCGGCCAGAGAAGCGCTTCTATCCGGTTCAGCGCAAGGTGATGACCGAGGCGGCGATCGATCCCGGCCTGACGCGTGACCTCTATGTATCGCTTGGCGAAGCGTTGTCCGACGGTAGCTGGACTTTGCGGCTTTACCACAAGCCGTTCATAAGCTGGATCTGGTCCGGCTGCCTGCTGATGGCATTTGGCGGCTTGCTTGCGCTCGGCGACCGCCGCTATCGGGCGCGCACCGCGCCGGCCGCCACGCCGCTGAACCTGGGGGTGGAATGATGCGACGGTTTGTTCCTGCTGCGATCTTCATCATGCTCTTGCTGCTGCTCGGCCTCGGGCTTGCGCCGAGACCGAGCAGTCTGCCATCCCCCCTGATCGGCAAGAGCGCGCCGGCTTTCAGGCTGCCCTTGCTGGACGCGCCTCAGCAAACTGTGGCGCCTGCCGATCTGCGCGGACAGGTCTGGGTGCTGAACGTCTGGGCATCGTGGTGCGGCGCCTGCCGCGAGGAGCATCCGAAGCTGATGGAGCTGGCGCGCCTTACCCGGGTGCCCATCTATGGGCTGGATTACAAGGATGGGCGCGACGAGGCCGGTGCCTGGCTTGCGCGGCACGGCAACCCTTATCGCGCCAGTCTGTTCGATGCCGATGGCCGGGTCGGCATCGACTACGGCGTGTACGGTGTTCCGGAAACCTTCGTGATTGACCGTCGCGGCGTGATACGCCACAAGCATGTCGGTCCGCTGACCGAGGAGGTGGTGCGCAAAGAACTGTTGCCGATGTTGGCGGCGCTCGAGAACGAGCCGGACGTAGCACTGGCAAGCAGGGGAAAAGGGGGCTGACATGAAATCAAGCGTTCGCCGGTGGTGCGTACTTGGGTGTTTGCTGGGCGGTCTGCTGGCCAATGCAATCGGCGCCGAGCCGGCACAGGCCGATGCCGAGCAGGCTCTGCAGGCCCGGGTCATGAGGCTGGCCGTCGATCTGCGTTGCGTGGTATGCCAGAACCAGTCGCTTGCCGATTCCAATGCCAGCCTGGCGATTGACTTGCGCAGCGAGATTGCCGGCATGCTGCGCGATGGGAAAAGCGAGCGCGATGTGACCGAGTTCATGGTGCAGCGCTACGGCGATTTCGTGCTGTACAGCCCGCCGCTGCAGCCCACCACCTGGCTCCTGTGGCTTGGCCCGTTCCTGCTCATGTTGGTGGGAATGGTGGTGCTCTACCGGCATGCTGCCGGATCGCGGGCACGCGAGCGGGCGGGTAAGGCTGGCGGCAACGAGGAGGGAAGCATATGACATCGGCGCAGGTATTTTGGGGATTCGCCACCGCCCTGACCATTGGTGCGCTGCTGACCGTATTGCAGCCAATGGTGGCAGGTATCGCCGTTGCGAAAGGCCGGGCGCGCCGGGTTCAGTTCCTGGCCGGGCTAGCTATCACGCTGGTGGCCCTGGCAGGGTATCTTGCTGTCGGCCGGCCGGACCTGATCGGGCCGGAATCCGGCAGCGGGTCAGGAGCAACGCCGCGGGAAACGTCGATTCCGCATCTGATCAAGCGTCTTGAGGCGCATCTGCAGCAACGGCCTGGCGATGCCGATGCCGCACTGTTGCTCGCGCGCTCATACTATGCCGCAGCCCGTTTCGCCGAGGCGGTGCCGGCGTTCGAGCGCGCATTCGTGCTGAAGGCACCCGCGGCACCGCAGCTTGCCGATTATGCCGATGCGCGTACTGCGCAAACAGGGGGCACTTTTGATGCGCAGGCACAGAAGGCTGTTGAACGCGCGCTGGCACTTGATGCGCAGCATGTGAAGTCGCTGTGGCTGGCGGGCAGCTTTGCCTTCAATGACCGGCGCCCTGCCGACGCGATTGTTTACTGGACGCGCCTGGCGCCATTGCTGCCAGCCGATTCCGAAGAGCTACGCCGTCTGCAGGCCAACATTGCCGGAGCGCGTGCGCAGGTGGGGATCGGTTCGGCTGTTGCGGGCAACAAGAAGCAGCTTTCCGGCACCGTAGCAATTGCGCCCGAATTGCAGGCGTCTGTTGGCAGCACCGACACGCTCTACGTATTCGCACGCGGGCTGCAAGGGCCGCCGATGCCGCTGGCTGTCTTCAAGGCAGTGCCTGGACGCTGGCCGGTGGCGTTTTCGCTGGACGAGAGCATGGCGGTGATGGGCGGTGCGCGCCTGAGTGAGCGGGAAAGCGCGATGGTTGTCGCACGAATCTCACGTTCCGGCCAGGCGATCGGCCAGCCAGGCGACCTGGAAAGCGGGGCGGTACAGGTGAAGGTGGGCGCTGCTGGCATCCAGCTGTTGATTGATACGGTAAGGAAATGAGGGTTGATCCGCGACGATCATAGGGTAGACGACCAGCTGCCGCTGCCCACAACGCCGCCCAGCGTCTCAGTAGCGGATTCTGTGGTCCCGCGATGTGCTGCTTGATCGCAACTTAATGGATTGCTTATGCGTCGGCTAAGAATATATGAATTTACCTTAAGTGGGTGAGCAGTTATCTTTCCAGCATTGCCGCCACGCCGCCAAAGCACGCCTGGTGCATGCATCCCTACATTCACCAGCAGCGGAGTATGTCTTGAGCGTCAGCACTGAGCAGGTCACCGAAGCCCTACGCACCGTCATCGACCCCAATACGGGCAAGGACCTGGTGTCCACCCGCTCGGCCAGGAACATCCGCGTCGACGGCGGCGATGTCTCGCTGGAAGTCGAACTCGGCTACCCCGCGAAGAGCCAGTTCGATCCGATCCGCAAGCTGGTGGTTGCTGCGGTGCGGCAAGTGCCGGGCGTGAGCAACGTCAGCGTGGCCGTGACCATGAAGATCGTCGCGCACGCGGTGCAGCGCGGGGTCAAGCTGCTGCCGGGCGTGAAGAACGTGATTGCGGTGGCGTCGGGCAAGGGCGGGGTGGGCAAGTCCACCACGGCCGTGAAC
>NZ_JBYSZW010000028.1:0-89247 GCF_058787575.1 Cupriavidus sp. FW305-3-2-15-C-LB2 | reverse complement strand
CGCCTGACCGAAGAGTATGGCATTACATACTTCTTCGAGCATGACGGCGGACACCATCGGCTGATCCTGGCCGCCGAATCGGGCGCGTACCGCGCGTTTCCCAGCGAGGCCTATCGCACGCTGCCCATCTATCCGCGTGGCTTCAAGATCGACCAGGAACATCTGGTCCGCTTCGATCCGGTCAACCGGCTGCGCACGGGCAAGGTGACGCTGAACGACTACGATCCGCGCAAGCCGCGCGCGAATATGACCACCGACAACAGCCAGCCGCGCAATACCAGCTTCGCCGACTTCGAGCGCTACGAGCACCCGGGCGACTATGTCGATCCGGCGGTGGGCGAGATGCGGGCGAGGATCCGCATGGAGGAGCGCCGCTCGCGTGGCCGGCGTGCGCGGGGCGTGGGTGCGCTGCGCGGAGTGGCGGCGGGCTGCACCTACCTGGTGAGCAATCACGGCAACCCGGCGATGAACCGCGAGTATCTGGTGATCGGTGCGACGCTGGAGCTGGAGGATGTCGGCGGCGAATCCGGCAGTGGGCAACAGTTTTCGTGCCGCGTTGCGTTTGAAGCGCACCCCACTGATGAAGTCTTTCGCCCGCCGCGCACGGTCGGCAAGCCATACGTGGCCGGTGTGCAGCGGGCCGTGGTGACCGGCCCGAAGAACCAGGAGATCTGGTGCAACGATCACGGCAACGTGATCATTCAATTCGAATGGGATCGCTACGGGAAGTACGACGAGAACTCGTCACCGTGGATTCGGGTGGTCAATGGCTGGTCGGGCGACCAGTTCGGCGCGATGCATATTCCGCGTATCGGGCAGGAGGTCATTGTGGCGTTCATCAACGGTGATCCGGACTGTCCGGTGATTGTCGGGCGGGCGCCGAATCAGCTCAATCTGCCGCCGTGGGCGCTGCCGGGGCAGCATGCCTTGTCGGGGATTCGCAGCAAGGAGTTGTTTGGCGGGCGCCACAATCACCTGCTGATGGACGATACGAAGGATCAGATCCAGGCGCAGCTGTCCTCGGATCACCAGGCATCGCAACTGAACCTGGGCTATCTGACCGGGGTGCCGGACCACGCCGGGCGCAAGGACAGGCGTGGTGAAGGTTTTGATCTGCGCACCGATGGGCAGGGTGCCATACGCGGCGGGAAGGGCTTGTTCGTTACCGCGGAAGGGCAGGTAGGCGCCATGGGCGGGCACCTGTCGCGCGACGAGTTTATCCGCTGCATGGAGGCGGCGCTGGAGGCGGCGAAGGCGTTGGGGGACTATGGCCATGCCCATGAAGGGCTGGCTGCCGATACAGATCCGCAGGCCGAACTCACGCGGGCCGTCAGGGAGTGGGACGCTGGCGCCAACAACCACAAGGACGTGCCTGGTGAGGGAGGTCAGCCGCTGATCGGTGCCTATGCGCCGGCGGGCATGGCACTGGCCACGCCCAAGATATTGACGACGTATGCCGGCAAGCATATCGACACCGTCTCACGGTTGAACCAGCAAATGACCGCAGGGCAGCAGTTCATTGTCAATGCGGGGCAGGGAATCGGGTTCTTCGCGCACAGCGGTGAGCTGCGCGGCATTGCGCACCAGGGCAATCTGCTTCTGCAGGCGCAGAAATCCAACATCGAAGCGAATGCCAGACAGAACGTAGTGGTGACCGCAACCGATGGCAACATCGTTCTGAACGCGGGCAAGAGCCTGAGCTTGATGACAGCGGACGGCGCCGGCATCCGCATTGGCGGAGGCAAGGTGGATATCTATGGTCCTGGCGGGATCCTGCTGCATACGTCGGATTTCGACATCGTAGGGCCGTCCAGCCTGAACGGACCGTTGCCGCAGTTTAGCCAGGGTGACGCGGGCCGAAAGTTCCTGCTGAAGGCAGGCGAGCTCGAGCGACCGGTCCCCAATGCACCCTACCAGATTGTCAAGGCGGACGGCAGTGTGGTGGAAGGTGTAACCAATGCCGCTGGCGAAACCGCGCAGTCGGCTTCGGATCTGATCGAGGCGGTGAGCGTAAAGATATTTGCGCCCAAGCTGTACTGAGTCTGCTTCGCATCGATTGTCACGGAACCAGATATGAGTGCACCCATAGTATCCAGACAAGGGGTCAACCCGATTGCCAGCGCCGACGACATTCACGTTCCAAGTAAGGCGCTCCGAAAGCTCGACCTGAAGACGCTGCCCGGCATCATCATCTTCGTGCACGGCGTGAACTCGAACGGCGAATGGTTCGCCAGCGCTGAAGAAGGCTTGTGCAAAGGCTTGAATCAGCGCCAGCAGCGCGGGGAAACGGGCGATACTTACGACATGGGGGCGCTACGGCCAGCGCAGTATCTGTCGGAGCTGACACCCAAAGGCTACCTGTCCCGGGAAGTCAATGCGACGAACTTCGTTGCCGATGGCGACCAGAGCCCCATTATCCGATTCCGCTGGGGCTATAAAGCTGCCAAGGAGGACCTGGCGACGGTTGGGCCAAACATCTTGCTTGACGAAGAGGATGCCTGGGGCGGCGGTCCCTTCGCCAACGGATGCTCTGCCCTGCCGGATCTGTGGACCACGGGCACGGTCACCGACCTGTTTGCCGGGTTACAGGCGCAGGACCTGAATACGGAGACAAGCCGGCTGATCTACGGCTGCCCCCCACGCCACTATGGAGCGCATGCCGCCCGGCGCCTGGCCGCACTGGTGGCGCAAGTCCGGGTCAAGCATATTGACGCCTATGGCAAGGTGTGTCCGGTCACGGTGGTCTGTCACAGCCAGGGCAATATGGTCGGCATGGCCTCGGCATTTATTGGCAAGCATGACTTCGGCGGGGATGGCGTGGCGGACACCTATGTACTCGCCAATCCGCCATACAGCGTCCTGCCAAACTTCTTCGATAACTTTGGGCAATACAACGCCGATACGGACCTGGGCCGCGTCACCGTTTTCGCGCGGCGCAAGACGCTGGATCGCTTCTTTGAGATTGTCGGTGCCTCCAGCTTTGATCATGCCAGCGACGACTGCGTCAACGCCCTGACGCCCACCCGGCGTCCCAAGCAAGGGGAAGCTCCCTGGACGGCCGGGAAGGACAGCAAGGATCGTCAGACACGCAAGCACGTCTTCCTCTATAGCAATCCCCACGATCAAGTGATTTCAGTGAGCACCGTGCAGGGGATGGGGTGGCTGGGCCTGTCGAAGGAGGTGCTGGCCGGTACCGATCACGACATGCTGGAGTCGGCCAAGGCGCGCCGCGATCGCCCCTATGCTTTCGCGCATCATGCCGAAGTCTTGTTCCAGCGTGTGTGGGCCCAGGGCAATCCGGGCAAGTATGGCCAGATGCCATTCGAAGTGGGTGCCAAGCCAAGCAACTTCGTCTATTACGACAAAGGTAACCCGTCGAAGGTCGATCCGATCCAGGGCGATGGCAAGGCATTCTGGTACCGCAAGCCATTGCCACTGCGCTTTCATCTGACGCGGGTATGGCAGGACGACCAGCGCGGCTTCGGAGAAAAGCTTGGTGCGACCGCGCTCGGTGGAATCTATGAAATGACCTTCGCCCTGCTAAGGGTGACGACCTTCGGGCATGTCAACTATGTGCCCGTGAACGCTGATCCGCCGGACGGCTGGACCGTGCCGATCAATGCTCCGGCAGTGAAGGAGGCCATCGCGCCGCGGGCCATCCACCTGTATCACCCCGACAAGCGGGCGCCTGACGACGGCGGGCAAAGCGCGAAAGCCGGGACCGTGGAAGGGATCTTCAACCAGGGACCCGAGTCGCACACGGATGCGCTCAATCCGGCAGGCAGGAGCGACGACATCTACGACAAGTACCGGAGCGCGGGGCAGGGCGCGGCGGACTACAGCGACGAAGCGGCGCTGCGCTATGAACACAATGCCAGCGTGCGTCAGCTTGCCCGACGCAAGGCTGACGATCCCTATGAGGCGGCCATTGAGCAGATGAAGGATGGCGGGGACCTTGCGGGGGACGAGTATGCGGAATTCCGCGAGTTCGATGCAGACAAGCGCGGGTATTTCCTGAAATACGCGGTGGATCTGAATGCTACGAACCACTCGACCATCCTGACCAATCCGGTGCACTGCGAGAAGGTGCTCGCCTATGACGTTGATGTGGGCATCTGCATGATGCCGGAGGCGGAGATGAAGTGGCTGAGGCAACTGGCGGACTGGCGCTACTCCAAGCGTAAGGATATGAAGGAATGGACTTGGTACTACGGTTCCGGTCGGATCAACGGAGATCGGTTGGAAAGTCAAAAGGATTACAAGGCTGATGTTCCGAGATCGCTTGGTATGGACGACGAGCGCACGGACAGCCGCCTTTCGCAGACGCCTTCCGAAACTAGGCATCAGCGGCTCACCGAGAATGACCTTGTCTTTGGTGGGCAGATCCTGCAAGGAGGGCCAGGTGAGCGCCACTAATCGACGTTCGCTACCCATCAACTGTCTTGCCATCGTCATGGCGGGAGTCGCCATCGTGGCGCTCCTGTCGGCCTGCTCTACGGGAAAGCCCATGTCCAACTATCACCGAGATCCGTCGCCGTATCCCCTTGCTGCGCGCACACCCGCGAGCGGTCCCAACGCGCCAGCCGCATATGTACTGGGCGTGCAATGGATGAATCCATTGATGTGGAAGGACTACCCGACCCATTGGAACCTGCTGTGGGCGCAGGGAATGGCGGACCGCAATCCGTCCGATACGGACAGCCCGCATCTGAAGCTTGGTGATGCGCCGGGACTACTCGTGCAAGGGGTCAACCCGGTCTGGAAGGATGACAATCCTAATCCGGTGTACTGGCAAGCGCTGGAAGACCTGATTCATGAGCCGCTCTATCCACTGGGCTACTACACGGCAGTCAGCGCGAATTACTTCTATTCGATCCGAAACGGCACGCGACGGCCGGATTTTGCCGACATCCGAGTGTTCGCCGGCATGCCGCAGACATGGATCAATACACCCACCTATATCAAGGAGTCCAATCGATACATGAATGGCCGGGACCGATTGGCAGAGCAGATCGATTGGGGAATGCCGGCACCGTCGATTCTGGCAGAGAACGAAGAGCATGCCGATGAGCGTATGGCGGACTATTTTGTGAAGAACTATGCCGGTTATGACGGTCAGCCCAGAAGGGGGCTCCCTTATGACTCGGACATGGTAATCGGCCTGCCAACCTTCACGCTTAACGCAGCGCGCCGGCTGTTCTTTATGGAAATCTATAGCGCGGCCGAGGCGATGAGCCTGAAGATCTTCCCCGAACCAAAGCTGGCCAATGTCACGGTGATGGCGGGCGAGGAAGCCGTGGGCTTCTATGACCTGCAGGCGGCGATTGCCTACCTGAACGCCAACCCGAAGAAGACGGTGTGGGTGTACACCATGGACGCGCCCAACTACCCGAAAGGCGAGCAGACCAACGAAAATTCGGTGCTGCTGATCCTGGGACATCCCAGCGCGGATTGGGGCTATGCGCCGCTGGCGGCGCTGTACACCCCGCAGCAGCACGAGGGCGGCATCGGAGCGAAGTCAGCTACCCCTGGTGGCGCGTGGCAGGGCCTGCTGCAAGCCGTGCAAGCGCAAGTGCCGCAGGAGCATCCGGTCGACCGCGTCTACCACGACATGGACCGGCGCGCGCCCAATGTGACCACAGTGCTTGCGCCCCTGCGTGCGGCGGTGCACCAGCAGTGGCCGGACCTGGACCAGTTGAAAGACTTCCGCAGCGTCTCGGAACATATGGTGGGCCCGGCCCGCGCGGCCAGCGCGGGGCTGAACATTGCCTATGCGGTGGCGTATGCGGACCAGACCGGGCATAGCGCAGTCGTGACCAGCGTGGTGGATCCCAACGATGCGTGGACGGTGCTGGTGGCGCCACCGCCAGGCTGGACCAGGCGCGAACCTCCCAAGGAATGGCCGCGGGCGCGGGGCAGGACAACTGCCTACTACCCGTGGTTCGGCAAGCAGACGGATGGGCGTTGAGGGGATGAAAGAACCATGGCCACTCGCATGAACAAGGTAGCCGTACGGCGCGCGATTGCCGTCATGGTGGGCGCCACCGTCGCGGCGCTCCTGTCGGCCTGTTCATCGGGAAAGCCCATGTCCAACTATCACCGAGATCCGTCGCCGTATCCACTTGCTGCGCGCACACTCGCGAGCGGCCCCAACGCGCCGGCAGCGTATGTACTTGGGGTGCAGTGGATGAATCCGCTGATGTGGAAGGACTACCCGACCCATTGGAACCTGTTGTGGGCGCAGGGAATGGCGGACCGCAACCCCTCTGATACGGACAGCCCGCATCTGAAGCTCGGTGACGCGCCGGGATTGCTCGTCCGCGGGGTCAACCCGGTCTGGAAGAATGACAATCCCAATCCGGTCTATTGGAAAGCCCTTGATGCCCTGATCCGTGAGCCGCTCTATCCACTGGGCTACCACACGGCGGTCAACGCGAATTACTTCTACTCGATCCGGAACGGCACGCGACGGCCGGACTTTGCCGACATCCGAGTATTTGCCGGCATGTCGCAGGCGTGGATCAATACACCCACCTATATCAAGGAGTCCAATCGATACATGAATGGCCGGGACCGATTGGCAGAGCAGATCGATTGGGGAATGCCGGCACCGTCGATTCTGGCAGAGAACGAAGAGCATGCCGATGAGCGTATGGCGGACTATTTTGTGAAGAACTATGCCGGTTATGACGGTCAGCCCAGAAGGGGACTCCCTTATGACTCGGACATGGTAATCGGCCTGCCAACCTTCACGCTTAACGCGGCGCGCCGGCTGTTCTCCATGGAGATCTATAGCGCGGCCGAGGCGATGAGCCTGAAGATCTTCCCCGAACCAAAGCTGGCCAATGTCACGGTGATGGCGGGCGAGGAAACCGTGGGCTTCTATGACCTGCAGGCGGCGATTGCCTACCTGAACGCCAACCCGAAGAAGACGGTGTGGGTGTACACCATGGACGCGCCCAACTACCCGAAAGGCGAGCAGACCAACGAAAATTCGGTGCTGCTGATCCTGGGACATCCCAGCGCGGACTGGGGCTATGCGCCGCTGGCGGCACTGTACACCCCGCAGCAGCACGAGGGCGGCATCAGAGCGAAGTCAGCTGCCCCTGGTGGCGCGTGGCAGGGCCTGCTGCAAGCCGTGCAAGCGCAAGCACCGCAGGCCCATTCGGTCGACCGGGTCTACCACGACATGGATCGGCGCGCGCCCAATGCGAATACGGCGCTCGCCCCGCTGCGTGCGGCGGTGCACCAGCAGTGGCCGGAGCTTGACCAGTTGAAAGATTTCCGCAGCGTCTCGGAACATATGGTGGGCCCGGCCCGCGCGGCCAGCGCGGGACTGAACATTGCCTATGCGGTCGCGTATGCGGACCAGACCGGGCATAGCGCAGTCGTGACCAGCGTGGCGGATCCCAACGATGCGTGGACGGTGCTGGTGGCGCCGCCGCCAGGCTGGACCAGGCGCGAACCGCCCAAAGAATGGCCGCGGGCGCGGGGCAGGACAACTGCCTACTACCCGTGGTTCGGCAAGCAGACGGACCGGCGTTGAGGGGATGAGAACAATGGTCAATTGGATGAACACGCTTTGCCACCAACGAGGATTTCGTCGGGGCGCTCCTGCTGGCTCGCTCATCGGAAGAGTTGCACCGGCCCATTGCAGTATGTACGCCATTTACCTGGGAGCAGATATATCGATGGCAGATTCCATTGTTGTCGTTGGCGATGGTCACACGCATGGTGGCGTCGTGCTGGCAGGCTCGCCCAACCGCAAGATCAACGGTCGCCCTATCGCACGTCAGGGGGATGCAGTCAGTTGTCCCTTGCATGGGATAAGCCGCATTTCGCAGGTAAGAGGCCTGTACAAGGTCGATGGCGTGCCAGGTGCGGTCAGCGGTGATATGACGGATTGCGGCGCGGTACTGATTGGCTCGGTGTCGGCGCGGGTGGGCTCATGACTCGCAAGGCTCTCTTGATACGGCACAGGATGGCGAGAACCGTGTCGCTGCTTGGCCTATTCGCAGTATCGGTCCTCGGCTCGGCCTGCTCCACAGCACCGGTCCAGCGCGAGCAGATGAAGCTGGATCTGGCTGTATCCGCCAAAGATACCGTCAACCCTGACGACAAGGGCAGGCCCTCTCCGGTCCTGGTTCGGGTCTACGAACTCAAGACCGACAGCGCGTTTGAGAATGCGGACTACTACTCGCTGGAGAAGTCGGACAAGACGCTGCTGACGCAGGATCTGCTGGCACGAGACGAGTTCATCCTCCGGCCCGGCGAGTCGCGCGACATCGAGCGCAAGCTCAATCCGGACACGCAAGCCATCGGCATTCTGGTCGGGTACAGGGAGCTTGGCAAAGCCACCTGGAGATCTGTCTACAAACTGCCACCGGCGCCGGACGCTGCGTGGTACCGCATGGCAATTCCGGCACGCAAGGTCAAGCTGCAAGTCTCGTTGGACCAGCAGACCATCACAATTTCCAAACCTGATTGAATCCATGAGCTGGTACAACAAGGTCGTCTGGAGCGAGGGACTGTTCCTGCGCCCGCAACTCTTTCAGCAGCAGGAGCGCTATCTGGAACACTACGCGCACAAGCGTAGCGCCGCGCTCAGCCCGTTCTTCTGGGGCTTTCACCATTTCTCGATCGATGCTGAAGCGCTCTCGCTGGGTAAGCTGGTGGTCTCCAGTGCCGCTGGAATCTTCCAGGACGGTACGCCCTTCGACGCTCCGGCACATACGGCAGTGCCGGCGCCGCTTGCGCTTCAGGCCGAGCACCTGAATCAGATCATCTGTCTGGCGGTGCCGATCCGCACGCCAAATGCGGAAGAAACGAATTTCGATGATGCCACGGATTCCCTGGCGCGATACCGTGCCTTTGAGCAGGAATTGCTGGATGCGAATTCGATCGCACAGGGACCAAAACTGGTGCAGTTGGCAGACTTGCGTCTTCGGCTTTTGCCGGAGAAGGAACTCTCCGAGTCCTGGCTTGGCCTGCCGTTGACAAGAGTGACGGAAATCCGCGCCGATGGCAGTGCCAGACTGGATGCAGCGCTGATTCCGCCGGTCAATGTCTACACGGCCAGTGCATTGCTTCAAACATGGCTGACCGAAATCCACGGCCTCCTGCATCTCAGGGCCGATGCGATGGCCGAGCGCCTGTCTGCTGCCACTATGCGGGGCGGGGATGCTGCCGAAGTATCGGAATACCTGATCCTCCAATTGCTGAACCGGTACGAGCCGATTCTGACCCACCTGCTGAAGGCCAAGGCCGCGTCGCCAGAGGTGTTGTACCTGCACCTGGCGGCATTGTCGGGGGAACTGTCGACGTTCGTGCGCACCCAGACCCGTCGGCCGGCTGAGCATGCGGCTTATCGGCACGATGCTCCGCATCTTTGCCTGAAGCCATTGGTTGACGACCTGCGCTTCCTGCTCAATGTGGTGCTGGAACGCGCTGCGCAGCGGATTGAAATCACGGAGCAGTCACATGGGATCCGAACGGCGGTGCTCGATCCGGGCGAGATCGGCCGTTTCGCGACCTTTGTGCTGGCGGTGACCGCGCAGGTTCCGGCGGATCTGTTGCAGCAGCAGTTTCCGGCCCAGACCAAGGTGGGGCCGTCTGCGCGGTTGGCGGAACTGGTTCGGTCCCATCTTCCTGGAATTCCGCTGCAGCCATTGCCGGTGCCGCCACGGCAGATCCCGTTCAATGCTGGCCATGTCTACTTTGAACTGTCCCAGCAGCACCCGCTCTGGGACCAGGTGGCGCAGTACGGTGGGCTGGCGCTGCACGTAGCGGGGACCTTTCCTGAGTTGCGTATGGAACTGTGGGGAGTGCGGCAATGAGCAAGCCACTTGTGTCGAGTGATCCCCAATTGGACTCGCAAGCAGCGCAGCCTGCCAAGGCAGGAGATCGCGCGAGCCCACGCGCCGCAGCGGAGGAGAGCAGCCAGAACGACGCGCGCAAGTCCGTTGAGCAGCGGGTGGAAGAGATCAGCCGCAAGGCCAATCCCTTGCTTGCGGCAGCGCGGCCGCTGTTGCGCGCACTGGCCGACATGCCGACATCGCTGCGACAGGATCAGGCGGCTGCACTGAAGGGAATTCTGGTGGGGGAAGCGAAAGATTTTCAGGCAGTCTGCGAGCGCGCCAATATTCGGCGCGAGCACGTTCTGGCTGCACAGTATTGTCTGTGCACGGCGCTGGATGAGGCTGCCAATGGCATGCCATGGGGGCGCCATACCTGGGCGAACAACAGCTTGCTGATCCAGCTGCATGGCGAAAACGATGGCGGCGAGAAGGTGTTCCAGTTGTTGGGGCGGCTGGCGAGCTCCGCCGCAGAGCACATGGACGTGATCGAGGTGATTTATCACATCTTGTCACTCGGCTTCCTTGGCCGCTATGCTGGCCACGCCGATGGCGATCGCCAGCTCGACGCCATTCGGCAGCGGTTGTTGCACCTGATCAGCGCGGCACGCGAAAGCGTGCCCCCCCCCCCCCCCCCCCCCCCCCCCCCCCCCCGCGACCTGTCGCCACACTGGCGCGGCGCGGACGCCGGGCGCCTCAGCCTGCTGCGCACAGTGCCGGTGTGGGTCACGGCGTCGGTGCTGGCACTGGCGGTCTTTGGCCAGTTTGCCTGGTACAAGTACCAACTCTTGTTCCGCACCCACGATCTCGAACAGCAAATCCTCGCCATCGGCAAGGCAACACCGCCGGAGCCGCCCAAGGCGCTGCGCCTCGCCGAGTTGCTCAAGGATGAGATTGCGCGTGGGGTTGTCAGCGTACAGGAGGATGCGACCCGCAGTGCCGTCACGTTCCGCGGGGATGACATGTTCGGCGGTGGCCGCGCCGAGGTCAGCGACAAGGTCCTGCCGTTGCTGGACAAGGTTGCCGGAGAAATCAACAAGGTATCCGGCAAGGTGACCGTGGTCGGCCACAGCGACAACGTTCCCATCAAGACGGCGAAGTACCCGTCAAACCAGGTGCTGTCGGAAGAGCGTGCTGCGACCGTGACCGAGTACCTGGCCAGCAAGGGCGTCGCAAAGAATCGGCTCGAAGCGATTGGCAAGGGCGATTCGGAGCCGCTTACCGACAACAAGACGCCAGCCGCCCGGGCAAGGAATCGCCGGGTCGAAATCGTTGTAACGCCGTAATCGGGGTCAGGCATGGAATTTCTGAAACGTATCGGCGCTGTGCTGTTCTCCCGGCAGACGCTCGCGCTCATTGCCGTGCTCATGGTTGCGGCAGCTATCTGGTTCATCGGGCCGCTGCTCGGGTTCAGTGGCATGCATCCGCTGGCGGGCATCGGCGCGCGCGTCACGCTCATGGTGCTGTTGCTGGCAACGACGCTGTTCTGGTTGCTTGGCTGGCCGGTCTCCACGACAGGCCTCGCCGCGCTGTGTCTGCTGATCTGGCATGCGGGGCCGTTGCTTGCGATTGGCGCCAGCCATCCGCTGGAGTCGAGCTCAGTCCGCATTCTGCTGATCGCGGCGATTGTGCTCGTGTTCGTCGTCTATGTGTTGTACCTGCTTTGGCAGCGCGCACGCACGGACAAGACTTTTGTCGAGAGCCTGCTGAACTTTGGCGGGAAGCGCGAGGAGGTTGTGGCCAAGGATGAAATCGCCAGGCTGAACACGGCGATTCAGACTGCCCTGCGGCAACTCAAGGGCATGCGTAGCGGCAGCCGGGTCGGTCGCCTGTTCGAAGGCCGCCGCTACCTCTATGAACTGCCCTGGTACATGATGGTTGGCGTGCCGGGGGCCGGCAAGACGACGGCGTTGCTGAACGCCGGACTGCAATTCCCTATCGCGGGTCAGATGAGTGCGGCGGCTCGCGCACGGGATGGCACCGAGCAGGCAGATTGGTGGTTCACCAATGAGGCGGTTCTGATCGACACGGCAGGCCGCTATACGGCGCAGGAAGCGGGTTCGGCGATCGACCCGGCAGAATGGAAGGGATTCCTCGGCCTGCTGCGAAAATATCGCGCTCGCGCCCCGATCAACGGCGCGCTGGTGACGATCAGCGTGGAGGACCTGCTTCGGCACTCCAAAGAGGAGCGGGTGATCGAAGCGGCCAGGATTCGGGCGCGCCTGGCCGAACTGCGCGAGGAACTGGGCATCCAGTTTCCTGTCTACGTGCTGGTGACCAAGGTCGATCAGCTTGCCGGCTTCACGGACTATTGCCAGTACCTGACCAGCGAAGGCCGTGCCCAGCCTTTGGGGTTCACCTTTCCGGTTGCGGGAAAGCGGCGGCGGGGACAGCCAGCAATCGATGTTGTTGCGCAGTGCCGTGAGGAGATGTGGGCGCTGGTGGAGCGGCTGGAAGCCGGGCAGGTCGGACGGCTGTATGAGGAGTTCGATCTGGCCCGACGCCGGGCGCTCTACGCGCTGAGCGACGAGTTCGCGAGCGTGACGGAGCCGCTTGTCGCGATGCTGGAGCAGGTATTCCTTGACTCGCGCTATGACGACACCGAGCGGAATTCCATGTTGCGCGGCGTGTATTTCACCAGTGCGGCGCAAACCGGGGAAGCGATCGTCGCGGATGCGAGCACCGTGATCCGGCGGGTGCGTGGCAACGGGAAGTCTGGCGCCCAGGACGCCGCCGTCGCGGAAAAGTCAACCGGCAACCGCAGCTACTTCCTGCAGGACGTCTTCAAGCGCATCATCGTGCCCGAGGCGCACCTGGTGAAGCCGAACCTGCGCTGGGAGTTCCGCTTCCGCCTGTTGCGCCTGTTTGGCCATGCGCTGGTGCTGGTCATTTCCCTGTGGCTAGCCGGAGCGCTCTATACGAGCTTTGGCGACAATCGCAGCTATCTGGCGGTGGTGCAGGAGAAAGCCAAGGCGCTGGCCGCCACGGTAACGGCGTTTTACAAGAAGCCGCAGCCTGATGCGATGCCGGAGGTGTTGGGAGCGGCCCGCGACCTGCCTGCCTACGCCGGCCTGGATCTGGTCAATCCTTCTGCTGATTGGCGCTACGGCCTGTACAGCGTGGTGCCGGTGCTGGGCGCCGCGACCTTGACCCATACCAGGTTGCAGGACAACCTGCTGGTGCCGTACCTGGTGCGCCGGGTCGAAGCGGTGCTGTCAACGGCGGTCAGTCAGCGCGACGCCAAGCAGGCCTACGACACGCTGCGGGTCTACCTGATGCTGCATGACAAGGACAAGTTCAACGCATCCGACGTGCGTAGCTGGGTGCGCAGCGACTGGGCGACGGGCAACGGGGCGGATGCCTTTGGTGGCCGCGTGGCGGTGCTGGAGCATCTGGACAGCCTGCTCGATGGCAGCCGGCCGGTCTTGTCGCCCTACGCAAAGAACGAGGCACTGATCCGCTCGGCGCGCGATTTCCTGGACAGCGATACCTCGGTCGAACGCCTGTATGACCGCGCCAAGGCGGCCATGATGGAAGAGGCACCGCAGGATTTCACGCTGGTGCGCGCGGTCGGTCCCCAGGCCGGCACGGTCTTTACCCGGGCCAGCGGCGAGCCGCTGGAGCGCGGTATTCCGGGGCTTTTTACCTATGCCGGCTACCACGACCTGTTCAATGTCCGTTTGCCGGAGTTTGTCGCCAGGGCGCAGGCGGTCGACATATGGGTGATGGGGCGTGGAACAGGGCCTGGCGCTCAAAAAAAAACGGCTGACAATGCCGTCGGCCGGCTCACGGGCAATGATCCGCTCACGCGCGAGATCCGGCGCCTTTACCTGAGCGAATATGCCCGGAACTGGGAGAAGTTTCTGGGTGACATCCGGACCGTGACGGGAAGCAACCTGGCCTTTGACCTGGAGATCCTGCGCAACTTTGCCGCGCCGGATTCACCGCTTGCCCGGCTGGGCAGGGCCGCGGTGCAAGAAACGACGCTCAGCCGCACGCTCGAGCCCGAGGAAAAGTCCCTTGCGGAGAAGGCGTTGTCAGCGCTGGACAAGAAGGCCGACAAAGCCAGCGCACTGAGCGTGCGTGCCGAGGCCCGTCAGGAACGCGAGCTGGTCGATAACCGCTTCGCCGCGCTGCGCGAAGTGGTTACCGGCCAGGCCGACGCGGCGGCGCCAGGCGCGCGGGACACCGCCGGCAAGCCGCAACTGGATACGATTGCCGGCATCGTCAATGCTTACTACACCAGTCTGGTAGTGGCCAATAACGCGCTGAGCACCCGGAACCTGCCGCCGCCCGCGGATGCAGGCGAGCAGTTGCGCATGGAGGCGGCGAAGCTGCCGGCGCCCTTCAAGGCGGTGCTGACCGACCTGGTCGTGCAGGGCGCCAGGGACGTCAACAAGGGTGTTGGCGATATCCTGATTGCGCAGATGGACGCCGTCATCGGCGAGAGCTGCCGCGGCGCCATCGACGGCAAGTATCCGTTCACGCCGACGTCGATGCAGGACGTGGACCCGGAAGACTTTGCACGCGTCTTCGCCGCGGGCGGAGTGTTGGACGACTTTTTCCAGAAGGTGTTGGCGCCGCACGTGGATACCACCATCTCGCCTTGGCGCTACAAGCTGACCGCCCCCGACGTGCCGCCCGTGGCTGGCCCGAGTCTGGTGCCGTTCCAGCGCGCCAGGGAAATCCGGGAAGTGTTCTTCCGGGATCCGGGAGCGAAGAAGATGGCCTGGAAGGTCGACCTGAAGGTGGTGGAACTCGATCCCGAAATCGTCGAGCTGAACATGGACTTCGACGGACAGAGCCAGCGTTACGTGCACGGTCCGGTCATCCCGCTCAAGGTGACCTGGCCGGGACCGCGGGGCGGGCAAGGGGCCGAGATCACTGCCAGCCCCCGGATTCGTCCGGATACCTCGACGCTGGCCGCCAACGGCCCGTGGGCCCTGATGCGGGTGATTGCCAAGGGCAGGCTCGCCGGCTCCGCTAGCGCCAGCCACTTCATGGCCGAATATGACTTCGACGGCCGCAGGGCGAAGCTCGATATCAATACCGGCAGCCTCGCCAACCCCTGGACCACCGGGCTGCTGCAGGGCTTCCAGTGTCCCGGGAGATCCGGGTGATCACGGCGCCGTCGATTTTCGGCAAGCTGCCAGCGCTGGGAGACTTTGTCCGCCACAATGCGCCGCTGGACCAGGTGCAGGCGTGGCGGAGCTGGTTCGATCATCGGGACGACGAACTCCTGGCGAGGGCGGCGTCGCATTCCGCGGGCGGCGGCGTCCGGCATTGGCTGCACCTGACCCCGCCCAGTCTCTCGGTTCAGTCCCGCTTGCGCCCGTCTGAACCATGCCTCTTCATCCTGCGGCCGTGCGGCCTGCAGTTTCCCAGCGAAAGCAGCTACCTGCTCGGTGTCTTGGCTGCATCGCATGACCGGGTTGGGCGCCGCTATCCGCTGGTGGTCTGGCAGGCCGCGAGCGCGCAATGGGCCGGTCATATCCTTGCCGCGCCCGCACAGTGGCTTACCGATTTGGTGCAAATCGTGCACGGCCACACACACACGGCGGACCGCACC
Organism: Cupriavidus sp. FW305-3-2-15-C-LB2; assembly: GCF_058787575.1. Taxonomy (NCBI): domain Bacteria; kingdom Pseudomonadati; phylum Pseudomonadota; class Betaproteobacteria; order Burkholderiales; family Burkholderiaceae; genus Cupriavidus; species Cupriavidus sp. FW305-3-2-15-C-LB2. The sequence continues at coordinate 73,824 of NZ_JBYSZW010000028.1, read as the reverse complement.
GGCCTGGCCGCGGCGGTCGATGCCCTCTGGGCCCGCCATCGGCCAGGCTGGCGTGAGCGTGCCCAGCGTTCGCTCAGGCGGCTGGCCGATGCATCCCGGCCTGGCGCTTCAGGCGACGGCGTTATCGGGCCAAAGTCAACGCGAGACGACTGGCCCCCGGGCCTGTTGCGCGATGGCAGCCTTGGCAGCGTTTGGCAGTCCGCTGCCCACTGCGCTATCGAGATTGACGGCGTTGCTTCCATTCGCCGAATCGTGGCCGGACTCTGATCCTTCCTCCAGGGGGGAATTTTCTGCCAGCGCCATTACCGACGGCTTACCTCAGCCTCAACGGCTCCAGCAATGCCCCGTCATACTCTCCTCGCGAGATCCGTCCAAGCTCCAGCATCCGCTGCAGGATATAAACCTGCCGCTGCCGCGCCCGCCTCGGATTCGCCACCGGATTATTAGCCGACGGCGCCTTGGGGAGCCCGGCAAGCATCGCACACTCAGCCAGCGTCAACTGATCCAGCCGCTTGCCAAAGTAAGTCCGCGCCGCATCGGCAAAGCCGTACGCCCCCTGGCCCAGGTAGATCTTGTTCATGTACAACTCCAGGATCTCGTCCTTGGTCAGCGCCTTTTCAATCCGGTATGAAAGCAGCACCTCGTACAGCTTGCGGGTATAGGTCTTGTCCCGCGACAGGTAGAAATTGCGTGCCACCTGCATGGTGATGGTCGATGCCCCCTGCGACAGCTCGTCCGACAGGTTGGCAACGCCGGCACGGACGACGCCGATGTAGTCGATGCCGTCATGCACGTAGAAGCGCTCATCCTCGATCGCCACCACGGCGCCGGTCAGCTCGCGCGGGATCTTGCCGATGGGCACGTAGTCGGGCGTATGGCGGAAGGCGGTGAGGGCGTCGAGCGACGGCAGTTGCCGGTTGGCGGCCAGGATGGCGATGGCAGCCAGCAGCGCGCCGCCGATCACGGCGAGCACCAGCAGCTTGATGAAGGCGGACCAGAGTCTTTTCATGGCACGTATTGTGCCAGCCGTGTGCGGCAGGGTGCGAGTCCCGCCGCAGGCGGCACCTTCAGGCCGTGGGGACGGCCACGTTGAGCGACTGCGCCAGGCGCTCAAGATTGCGCCAGATGGCCGGGTTGATGTTTAGCGTGTCGCTGGCCTGCGCCCGGTTGGCGGCCTCGTACTCGCCGGGGTACTGCACGCGGTCGACGCCCGGCGCCGGCGGTGTGTCGTGCAGGTAGCGCACGAACGCCTCGACCTCGGCGCTCTGCCAGTCCAGGCCCAGGTCCAGCGCGGGATTGAGCAGCACCGCGAACAGGTTGTTGGTGGCCACGCCGCCGCGCGGATTGTCTGGCTGGATGGTACCGCCGCCGGACAGCACGCCCGCCAGCAGCTCGGCCACAACGCCCAGTGCGTAGCCCTTGTGGCCGCCAAAGGGCAGCAGCGCGCCGGGGTGTTCGCCGAACATGGTTGACGCGTCGGTGGTGGGGTTGCCGTCGGCGCCGATGATGCTGCCTTCGGGCGCCGGCTCGCCTTTCTCGGCCAGCACACGGGCCTTGTTGATGGCAATCGCGCTGGTGGCGATGTCCACCACCAGAGGCGGCCGCCCGTTGGGCATCGGGCCGGCGAAACACAGCGGGTTGGTGGTGAGCCGCGCCACGCGGCCGCCGAACGGCGCCACCACCGGCGCGCGGTTGATCACGTTGGTGAAGCTCAGCAGCACAAAGCCGGCGGCGGCCGCCATCTCGCCGTAGTGGCCCATGCGGCCGAGATGGTGCGAGCGGCGCAGAGTGACGATGCAGTGGCCATGCTGGCGCACGCGCTCGATCGCTGCTTGCATCACGGACTTGCCCACGTGCTGGCCGAAGCCGCCGTCGCCGTCGAACACCATCAGCGTGCCCTGGTCCAGCACGCATTTGGCGCGGCCTTGCGGGTTGACGCTGTGGCCGTCGAGGGCGGTGCGGTAGTTGGGCAGGATCGACAGGCCGTGGCTGATATAGCCGCAGCGGTCGGATTCGACCAGGTGCTCGGCCACGTCGTCAGCGATGTCGGCGGGCACCTGCTGCGCGGCGAGGATGTCGCGGGCAAGCTGGCGGGCGCTGGTGAGGGAGATCTTCATGGTTCGTACCTCCTCAGACCCAGCCCAGCCAGCGCCAGTAGGTGGCTGCGAACAGCAGCATCATGGCGTAGCCGATGATCGTCACGGGGATGCCGATGCGCGCGAACTGGCGGCCGTTGAAGGTTTCCGTGCCCAGGCACACCATGTTCTGCGGCGCGTTGATCGGCAGGATAAAGCCGAAGCTGACGGTAAAGCCCAGCAGCATGGTCATGCCCACGCGGTTGATGTCGCCGGGCAGTGTCTGCAGCACCGCGATCAGGATCGGCAGCAGTGCCGCGGTCAGCGCGGTGGCGCTGGCAAAGCCCAGGTGGATCAGGATCAGGAAGGCCGACAGGATCGCAAACACCAGCAGCGCGCCGTGCGCCGCCAGTCCGGAATGCGTGACCACGAACTGCCCCAGCCACTGGCCGGCGTTGGTGGACAGCAGCGCCGTGCCCAGGCTGATGCCGACGCCGAACACGATCAGCGTGCCCCACGGCGTGCGTTGCTGCATGGTCTTCCAGTCCATCACGCCGATGCGCGGCATCATCAGGATCACCAGGCCGACGAAGGTCACGGTGGCGGTATCGAAGCTGTGCAGCTTGCCTTCGGTGGCCCAGAACAGCAGCAGGCCCAGCGATACCGCGGCCAGCCGCTTCTGCGGCGCGCTCATGGGGCCGAGGGCCGACAGCTCGCGCTGCACGGCTTCCTTGCCGCCGGGGATGGCGTCGGTTTCGGCGGGCAGCAGCAAGCGCACCAGGAAATACAGCACCACCGACATTGCGATGGCCCATGGCGCGCCCGCGATCAGCCATTGCAGCCAGGTGATGCGCTCGCCCAGCAGCTTGTCCATGAAGCCCACCGTCAGCAGGTTCTGCGCCGCGGCGGTCTGGATGCCGACGTTCCAGATGCTGGTGGCCTGCGCCACCGTGATCATGATGCCGGCGGCGATGTTGGACTTCTTGTCGACGCCGAACGCTGCAATCACGCCCATCATGATCGGCACCACGCAGGCACTGCGCGCGGTGGCGCTGGGCACCACCAGGCTCAGCGCGATGGTGACGGCGATCGTGCCGATCAGGATGCGGCGCGTGCTGGTGCCAATGGCAGACAGCGTCACCAGCGCGATGCGCCGGTCCAGCCCGGTCACGGTCATCGCCGCGGAGATGAACAGCGCCGCGGCGACCAGTGCCAGCGCGGTGTTGGAGAACCCCGCCAGCGCCATGCCGAGCGCCTTCGAGGTGCCGTACTGCACCGAGGGGTCGTTGACGGTCGGCGCAAAGCCGATCAGCCCCGCCATCAGCGAGGTGATCATGATGGCGCTGGTCTCATATGACACCGCCTCGGTGATCCACACCACGATGGCGAAGGCGAGGATCGCCAGCATGCGCTGGCCGGCGACGGTCAGTCCCTCGGGCTGCGGGATCGCCAGCACCACCAGCAGCGCAGCAACGGCGGCGAACAGGCCCCAGTGCAGCGTGAGTTTCGGCGCCGGCACGACAGCCTGTGCAGCCGCGGCGGAAGGGGCGGAAGGGGCGGAAGGGGGGGAGGCGGAAGTATCTGTCATTGCCGGCATCCTTTGGGTTGGTGATCCTGCTCGGTACCCGGGTGCACCTGGCTCGGACGGCTCTCGGCAGACAGTGCGGCGCGCCGGCGCTGGCACAGCGCGGCCGGCAGGACAGGCAGGTGTCGGTCGCGAGACGGCATCCGTGTGCGGTGTGCCCGGAGCGGCCTCGCTGCTGGCGTGGCCGCCGCGTTCGACATGATAGGAATTTTCCGACCGGCAGCCGGCCCTGTCGAGGGCGATTCCAAGCTATTTCCGCCCGCCATGAGCAAGATCAAGTCCACGTGTGATCAATGGATACCCGCGCCGCCGCAGGCGTCATACCAGTGAGAAGCTCGCCACATAAGGTCTGGCGGCGGTGTGTGCGCAAGCGCGCCACCATGACCCCGGCCGGGTGATGCATGAGTGGGAGTGATCTGAAATAATTGGAGCCGACCATGAAGGTTTTAGTACGTGGACTGAAAGCAGGCCTGGACGCGGCGGCACTGCGCGAGGCGCTGGCGCGGTATGCGAAGATCCGTTCGGTGGAACTGGTGGAAGCGGGCGACCCGAAGCACCCGTGGGCGTGGGTCGATATCGATGCCAGTGCGCTGACGGTGTGGAAGCTGGTGGCGCGGCTGGACCGGCGCTATATCGCCGGCTGCCACCTGCGCTGGCATGTGCCGGCGTACCGCGCGCGCTGAAGCGCCGGCACAGCATCGGCCTGCATCGCAAGGACAATCAGGAAAGAACAATGATCAAGTGGCTTCAACGCGCAGGATGCCTGTCCGCCCATGCCGTCGTGCCGCAGGCTCCGGCCGCGGCCAGCGTGCAGGGCCGGCATGACCTGGCATTCGACACCATCAGCAATGCGCGCGACCTGGGCGGCCTGGCCGGCGCGGGCGGACGCCGCGTGCGCCAGGGGCGCCTGTACCGCAGCGGCAACCCCGCGCTGGCCAGCGCGGCGGACCTGGAGCGGCTGCAGACGCTCGGGCTCGACATGGTGGTGGATTTCCGTTCGCCCGGCGAGAAGTCGCCTGAAGAGGCCGCCTTCGGCCAGCGCTTCCACTGGGTGGCGGCGCCCGTGCTGGAGGGCAGCATGGCGATGGATGTGCTGATGCCGCGCCTGCGCGCCAGCACGCCGGCACAGATGGATGCCTTCATGCTGGAGGTCTACGGCGACTTCCCGGTGCGCTACCGCGAGGCCTTTGCCGGCTTCATGCGTACCGCGCAAGGCGGCAAGACGCTGCTGTTCCACTGCACCGCCGGCAAGGACCGCACCGGCTTTGCCGCACTGCTGTTGCTGGCGGCGCTGGGCGTGGCGCAGGACGATATCCTGGCCAACTACCTGGAGTCGAACCAGCGCAATGCGCAGTTCAACCAGACTGCGCTGGCGCGCATGGCCGGGCTTGGCGTGGCCCCCGCGGTGATGACGCCGCTGCTGGAAGTCCGCGCCAGCTATCTCGATGCGTCGATGCAGGCCATCGACGCGGGCTGGGGCAGCGTCGACAACTACCTGCGCGACGCGCTCGAAGTGGACGTCGCGCAGCTGCGCGGGCACTACCTGGCAGGCTGACTCAGAGCTGCCCGCATTCGCGCAGGATGCGGGCGGTGTTCAGCGCAATCATCCCTTCTTCATCGGTCGGCAGCACCAGCACCGGCACGCGGCTGTCGTCGCGGCTGACGCGCTGGCTGTTCTCGCCGTTGGCGCCACCGTCGAGCGCGATGCCGAACAGCCCCGCCAGGTGTTCGCAGATGCGTGCGCGCACCGGCGGCGAGTTGGCGCCGATGCCCGCGGTGAACACCAGCGCGTCAAGGCCGCCCAGCGTGGTGGCGAGCTTGCCGATCTCCTGCGCGGCGCGGTAGGCGTAGAAGTCCAGCGCCAGCCGCGCGCGCGGCGCATCGCTGGCCAGCAGCGCGCGCATGTCGCTGCTCACGCCTGACAGTCCCTTCAGCCCGGATTCCTGGTACAGCATCGTCTGGATCTCGGCCGGCTTCATGCCCTGCTGCGCCAGCCACAGCAGCGCGCCGGGATCGACCGAGCCGCAGCGCGTGCCCATGGGCAGGCCGTCGAGCGCGGTCAGGCCCATGGTGCTTTCCACGCTGCGGCCGTCGCGCATGGCGCACAGGCTGGCGCCGTTGCCCAGGTGGGCCACGATCACGCGGCCCTCGGCCAGGTCGGGCGCGACCTGGCGCAGCCGGCGCGCGATGTACTCGTACGACAGCCCGTGGAAGCCATAGCGCCGGATGCCGCGCTCGTAGTACGCGTAGGGCAGCGCCATCAGCTGCGCCAGCACGTCGTGGCCGGCATGGAAGGCGGTGTCGAAGCAGGCCACCTGCAGCAGGTCCGGCACAGCCTCGCGCACCGCGCGGATTGCAGTCAGGTTGTGCGGCTGGTGCAGCGGTGCCAGCGGCACCAGCGCTTCCAGCTTTGCGATCACCTCGTCGTCGATGCGCACGGCCTGCGCATAGTCGGCACCGCCATGCACCACGCGATGGCCGATCGCCACCGGCGGGTTGTCGCGCAGGCCCACGCTCAGTACCAGCCGCACCAGGCGGAAGGCGGCGTCGTGGTCGGCCACCTGGGCCTGCGGGAAGGTCTCGTCGGCGACCACGCGCCCGTCGGCCATGCGCGCGGTCAGGCGCGGCGCCACGCCGATGCCCTCGATCTGGCCGTGCGCGCTCAGCACCGGGTTGATGTCGGCATTGCCATGCGCGGCGTCGGGCACGGCGTAGACCGAGACCTTGACGCTGGATGAGCCGGCGTTGACAACGAGGATGACGGGATGCACGGCGGGATGGATGGCGGGCACGCTGGATGGACTCCCAAGTGGTTGCGCAAGGGCTGCACGGGCATGGCTCAGACCTGCGCCGCGGCTGCGGCGCTGCGGCGCGCATGGGCCAGCAGCACGGCAATGGCGCAGCTGCCGATGCGCGCGCGCACACTGTCGGCCCGGCTGGTGAGGATGATGGGAACGCGCGCGCCCAGCACGATGCCGGCGGCTTCGGCGCCGGCCAGGAAGGTCAGCTGCTTGGCCAGCATATTGCCCGCTTCCCTTGCGACAGGCGCCGCCCGGTGCGCAGCCCGCCGGCCGCGCGCGGGTGCGCGATTGCTGCGGTGCGCAAAGTGCCCTGCGCCAGTATAGGCGACGATTCTTTCCAGTCGATGACCGCGCGGCGCGCTAACAGTGTGGCATTGCGCGCAACCAGTCTCTGGGTTGCACCGCAGGGCAGCGGCTGGTACGCTTGGTTTTGTTGCAAAGCAACATGCGTCACTACGGCCGCGCCGCCAAGCGCGCGGATACGCCGGACGGGGCGCCAACCAGGGGAGTGGAATGACCGCACGCGAACGCGCCGACCTGCCGCGGGACAGCAGCGCCACCTCGACCGCTACCAGTCTGTCCGCGCACGCCAACCCGTTCGCGGCACTGGCACAGCCGGCGCTGGAATACGCCCTGGACGCCTGGCAGCGCACCGTGCTGCTGCTCGACATCCTGCGCCAGCGCGGCAACGAGTCCGCCGAGCATGAGCTTGAGGGCATGCCGCCCGTGCTGGTGTTCGAGCACGAACTGCTGGCCGATGGCCGCCAGCTGCCTGAACCCGCCAACTACGCGCTGCTGCGCATCGTGCCGCCGGCGGACAGCCCGACCGATCCCGCCCTGCGCCCCTTCGTGGTGATCGACCCGCGCGCAGGCCACGGCCCGGGCATCGGCGGTTTCAAGGCCGACAGCGAGATCGGCATCGCGCTGCGCACCGGTCATCCGTGCTATTTCATCACCTTCTTCTACGAGCCCTGCCCGGGCCAGACCATCGAATCGGTGGCGCGCGCCGAGGCTGCCTTCCTGCAGATCGTTGGCGAGCGCCACCCGGATGCACCGGGCAAGCCCTTCATCATCGGCAACTGCCAGGCCGGCTGGGCGCTGATGATGCTGGCCGCGGTGGCGCCGGAGCGCACCGGCCCGTTGCTGCTGGCCGGCGCGCCGCTGGCGTACTGGTCCGGCGTGCGCGGGCGCAACCCGATGCGCTACAGCGGCGGCCTGCTGGGCGGTTCGTGGCTGGCCTCGCTGATTGCTGACCTGGGCAATGGCCGCTTCGACGGCGCCTGGCTGGTGGAGAACTTCGAACAGCTCAATCCCGCCAATACACTGTGGGAGAAGCTCTACGACGTCTATGCGAAGGCCGACACCGAAGGCCCGCGCTTCCTCGACTTCGAGCGCTGGTGGGGTGGCCACTTCCTGATGAACCGCGCCGAGATCGACTGGATCGTGCAGAAGCTGTTCGTCGGCAACCGGCTCACCGCGGGCGAGGTGCGCAGCACCGACGGCAAGACCGTGGTGGACCTGCGCAACGTGCGCTCGCCGGTGATCATCTTTGCCTCCTGGGGGGACAACATTACGCCGCCGCAGCAGGCGCTGAACTGGATCCCGGACCTGTACGCGAGCGATGAAGAACTGGTCGCCAACGACCAGGTGATCGTCTACTGCCTGCACCCGACCGTGGGCCACCTCGGCATTTTTGTCTCCGCGGGCGTGGCCAACCGCGAGCACAGCGAACTGTTCTGCGCACTGGACCTGATCGACGTGCTGCCGCCGGGCCTGTACGAGGCGAAGATCGAAGACGTCGCGCCCGACCTGCGGCACCGCGACCTGGTCGAAGGGCGCTACCTGATGCGCTTCGAGCGCCGCGGCATTGCCGACATCCTGGCGCTGGACGACGGCCGCGACGACGAGCGCGCCTTCGAGGTGGTGCGGCGCGTGGCCGAGGTCAACCAGCATATCTACGACACCTTCGCCTCGCCGTGGGTACGCGCCATGTCCAACGAATTGAGCGCGCAGTGGCTGCGCGCGCTGCATCCCGCGCGGCTGGAGCGCGAGCTGGCGACCGACGTGAACCCATGGATGGCGTGGATCGGCGCGCTGGCGCCGCTGGTGCGCGAGCATCGCGCGCCGGTATCGGCGGACAATCCGCTGCTGACGCTGGAGCACGCGGCCTCGGCGCAGATCGTCAGCGCGCTCGACCAGTTCCGCGACCTGCGCGATGCCTGGTACGAGCGGGCCTTCGAGGCGATCTACGCTTCGCCGGCGATGGCGGCGCTGGTGGGGCTGCGCGCGCCGGCGCCGGTCAACCTGGAGTCGCCCGTGACTGTGGCGCTGCGCAAGGAGCTGGCCGCGCGCCGGCTGCATGATGCCGAGGCGGCGATCGGGCAGGGTGGCACGCTGGAGGCCTTTGTGCGCGTGCTGGCCTACGTTGCCGATCGCCCCAGCGCCATCGAGGAGCGGCCGTTCAACCTGCTGCGTCGTATCGCGCGCGAACAGCAGCAAGCCACCGGGCAATCCGGCGGCCAGGCCGACCTGGCCGCGTTCAAGACCGCGGTGCGCCAGCAGAGCTTTATCGTCAGGCTGGATCCGCAGCGCGCGATCCGGGCGCTGCCGGCACTGGTGCCGGACCGCGAGACCCGCCGCAAGCTGATGGTGGCGGCGCATCGCGTGATGACGGTCGGCGGCCCGCTGTCAGGCGAGCGGCTGGGGCGCTATCGCGAAGTCGCCGAAGTGATGGGGACGGGTCATCCGCGCGAGGTTGCCGACTAGTTGCCGACTCAGCCAAGGGGGATGAGGCCGCGCACCAGGACTGAGTGCGCCGGACCGATCCGCAATTCGGATTACCATAGCCGCGTCTCGGACTCCATTGCGGTGCCGGCCACCGGCACCCGACATCCATGCTTGAACTTCAGGGAGCCATCTGGTTCCGCTCCGGCTCGCAAGACTGGGGCGGCAAGGACCGCATCGCGCTGCTCGCCGCCATCGGCGAACACGGCTCGATCACCGCAGCCGCGCGCGCGGTCGGCATCAGCTACAAGGCCGCGTGGGACGCCATCGATGCCATGAACAACAGCGCGGGCGAGCCGCTGGTGGTGCGCGCCGCCGGGGGCAAGGGCGGCGGCGGCACGCACCTGACCGCGCGCGGCGAGCAACTGATCCGCACCTATCGTGCGCTGGAAGGCGAACACCAGCGCTTTGTCGCACAGCTGTCGCTCTTGGGCGAGGGGGCGGCCGACGATATCCACCTGATGAGGCGAATGATGATCAAGACCAGTGCACGCAACAAGCTGTTCGGGCGCGTGGCCAGCGTGCGCGGCGGCGCGGTCAATGACGAGGTCGTGCTGGAACTGCCCGGCGGGCAGCAGATCGTTGCCACCATCACGCATGAAAGCGTCGAGACGCTGGCCCTGGCCGAGGGCGCGGAGGCGTTTGCGCTGATCAAGGCATCTTCGGTGCTGGTGGGGCTGCCCGATCCGGGGATGCGGCTGTCGGCGCGCAACCAGCTGCCGGGCGTGGTGTCGCGCGTGATGCCGGGTGCGGTGAATGCCGAGGTGGTGATCGAACTCGACGGCGGCGGTACGGTTGCGGCGATCGTGACCAATGGCAGTGTGGAAGCGCTGGGGCTGCAGGTGGGGGTGGCTGCGCTGGCGGTGTTCAAGGCGTCAAGCGTGATCCTGGGTGTAGTGGCGTGAGGTAGTCCTGCGGCAGGAATGGGAAGATGGGCGGGCATGGCGGCTGCCCCCGGCGTGCAATAATAGCCACCCAAAAAAACAGCCGTTCCACATCCAATGCACGCCGCCCTGGCCGGCTTCTCCCTCGGTCTTTCCCTGATTCTTGCCATCGGTTCCCAGAATGCTTTCGTGCTGCGACAAGGGTTGCGGCGCGAGCATGTGTTCTGGGTCTGCCTGGTGTGCGCGCTTTCCGATGCGCTGCTGATCCTGCTGGGCGTTTCCGGCTTTGCCGTGATGATCCGCGAGCTGCCCTGGCTGGGTGCGGCGATGCGCTACGGCGGCGCGGCTTTCCTGATCTGGTATGGCGCGCGCAGCTTCCTGGCCGCGTGGCGCTCGAACGCGGTGCTGGATCCCAGCGACGCCGCGCCGCGGCCGCTTGGGGCCGCGCTGGCGGTGTGCCTGGCGTTCACCTGGCTCAATCCACATGTGTATCTCGATACGGTGATGCTGATCGGTTCGGTGTCGACGCAGTTCGCAGGGAACGCGCGCGAGTTCGCCGCGGGTGCCATGACCGCGTCGTTCCTGTTCTTCTTTTCGCTGGGCTATGGCGCGGCGCTGCTGCGGCCGGTGTTTGCGCGGTCGCGTGCGTGGCAGGTGCTGGAAGTGGTGATCGGCATCACCATGTGGGTGATTGCCGCGCGGCTGCTGCTGGGCTGATTGCAAGGAGACAGACGCATGCCAAGAAACGTCGAGATCAAGGCCCGCATTGACAGTATCGAAGCCGTGTTGCCGCATGCGGCAGCGCTGGCCGACAGCGGTCCCGAATACATCCGCCAGGACGATACCTTCTTCCCCTGTGCCAACGGCCGGCTCAAGCTGCGCGAGTTTGCGCCCGACCGCGGCGAGCTGATCTTCTATGCGCGTGCCGACGAGGCGGGGCCGAAGGAGAGCTTCTATATCCTGTCGCCGACGCGATCGCCGGATACCCTGCGCGCGGCACTGGCCGCGGCGCATGGCGAGGGCGGGCGGGTGCGCAAGCTGCGCACGCTGTACCTGGCTGGCCGCACGCGCGTGCACCTGGACCGGGTCGAGGACCTTGGCGATTTCCTGGAATTGGAAGTGGTGCTTGCCGAAGACGAGCGCCTGGAGAACGGCGTGGCCGAAGCCCACGCATTGCTGGCGCGGCTGGGCATTCCCGCGTCCAACCTGATTGAAGGCGCCTACGTCGACCTGCTGCGCGCGGCTCAGGCCACGCGCGCCGACACCGGCGCGTAGACCGGCGGATGGTGGCGGCTGGTGCCGCTGCCGAAGATGCGGCCCTCGCGGATTTCCAGCACGTGGTCGCCCAGCGCCTCGACATCGGCGGGATCGTGCGAGATCACCAGCATCGGCACATCCAGGCTGGCCTGCAGCGTGCGCAACTCCGCGCGCATGCGCGCGCGCAGCGCGGGGTCGAGCGCGGAGAAGGGTTCATCCAGCAAGACGATGTCGGGCTGCGCCACCAGCGCGCGCGCCAGTGCCACGCGCTGCTTCTGGCCGCCGGAGATCTCCGCCGGGTAGTTGCCGACGATGTCGGCCAGGCCGAAGGCGTCGATCCAGCGCTGCGCTTCCGGATGCACGGCGCCGCGGCGCGGGTTGCGCCAGCCGCGCGACAGGCCGAAAGCGATGTTCTGGCCCACGGTCAGGTGCGGGAACAGCGCGTATTCCTGGAACAGGTAGGCCACCCGGCGCTCTTGCGGGCGCACGTCGATGCCGGCGTCGGCATCGAACAGCGTGCGGCCGTTCAGCACGATGCGGCCGCTGTCCGGTGCCAGCAGGCCGGCGATGGCGCGCAGCGTCAGGCTCTTGCCGGCGCCCGAGGGTCCGAATAGCGCAATGCGCCGGCTGGTCGAATCGAAATCGATATCCAGTGCAAAGTGGCGGTCGGCCGAGACCATCTGCTTGCGGATGCTGACGTGCATGCTCATGGCGGGTCCCGGCTTAGCGGATGCGCGGGCGCAGGCGCCGGCGTTCATAGAGTTCAGCGGGATTGCGCGCGGCGGCCGGCACCAGGCGCCCGGCGACCACCAGCAGCAGCACGCAGGTGACGGAGGTCACCAGCACCAGCAGGTTGGCGGTGTTGTCGTCGCCGGCCTGCACCGCCTCATAGATGGCGACTGACAGCGTTTGCGTGCGTCCGGGCAGGTTGCCGGCGATCATCAGCGTGGCGCCGAATTCGCCCAGCGCGCGGGCAAAGGCCAGCAGCACGCCGGCGATGATGCCGCGCGCGGCCAGCGGCAGCGTGACGCGGAAGAAGATGCCGGCTTCGGGCACGCCCAGCACGCGGGCGGCGTTTTCCAGCTGATGGTCCACGCCTTCAAAGGCGGCGCGCGCTGACTTGAGCACCAGCGGGAAGGCGACGATGGTGGAGGCCAGCACCGCGCCCTGCCAGGTGAAGACCAGTTCGATGCCCAGGCGCGCCAGCCACTCACCGAAGACGCCACGGCGCCCGACCAGCACCAGCAGGTAATAGCCGAGCACCGTGGGCGGCAGCACCAGCGGCAGCGTCAGCACCGCATCGACCACGTCACGCAGCGGCGAGCGCCAGCGCGCCAGCGCCCAGGCCGCGCCGACGCCGAGCACGGCATTCAGCGCGGTGGCCCAGCCGGCCACCTTCAGCGACAGCAGCAGCGGTACCCAGACGGCGTCCATGGTGCGCGCAGCGTTCCGTCAGGGCTTCTGGAAGCCGAAACGCGACAGGATGGCCTGGCCTTCCGGCGAGGCGACGTAGTCGACGAACTGCGCCGCTTCCTTCTGCTGGCGCGTCTGGCCGGTGATGGCGATGGGGTAGGTCACCGGCGTGCGGCTTGGCACGCGCACGGCCACCTTGACCTTGTCCGGCATCACCGCGGCGTCGGTGGCAAAGACGAAGCCGGCCTGGACTTCGCCGCGCGCGACGTAGTCCAGGCTCTGGCGCACGTTCTGCGCCGGCACGCCCTTGGCGGCCACGGCGTCCCACAGCCCGGCCGCTTCCAGCGCGCCGCGGGTGTAGCGGCCCACCGGCACCGAGGCCGGGTTGCCGTAGGCGATGCGCTTCACTTCCGGGCGGGTCAGGTCCTGCAGCGAGGCGATGGCCAGCTTGCTGTCCGCGGGCACGATCAGCACCACCTGGTTGGCGGCGAAGTTGCGGCGCGAGGCCGGCGCGATCACCTTCTCGGCCTCGGCCTTGTTCATTGCCTCCTGGTCGGCCGAGGCAAACACGTCGGCCGGCGCGCCCTTGATGATCTGCTGCATCAGCACGTCGGACGCGCCGAAGTTCAGCACCACGTGCGTGCCGGGATGGGCGCGCTCGAACGACTCGGCCAGCGACTTGAAGGCATTGGTCAGGCTGGATGCCGCGGACACCACCAGGTCGGCGGCAAAGGCAGGCGGCGCGGCCAGCGCCAGCGTGGCGACGCAAGCGGCCAGCAGGAACCCGCGGCGGCAGGAACGGAGGGCAGACATCGGAATCCTCGGGAATCGGCCAGCCGGCATGTGTGGCAAGGCCTGTGCGGGTGGACTGTCACGCGCAATATACGTCTGTATATAGCGCTACGTCAATGATGCGCCATGACGGCCGTCATGGGTATTCGACGTGGCTTAAGTGCTGTATCAGGGACTGCGAATGAGCCCCAGTGGTGGGAGCCGGCGCCCCCGGCGCCAGCCGTGCCGGTTTCACGCCGGCGGCATGCCATCCTTGAACAATGACTTCAACTGGGTGCGCAACTCAGGGGTGTCCTGATGCTGGTGCACCGCTACCGCGTGCTGGACCGCGGCTTCGAGCAGTTCGTCTTCGCTGTCGGCGCTCATTGCCACCGTGCAGTGGGTGTCGCTCGGGAACTCGCGGCAATCGATAAACTTGCGTGCCATGATGCCTCCTGACGCCGGCCCGCAGAGTGGGCTGGAGCCGGTGCATCCAGTATAGGCACGGCGGTAGCCGTCTACAGCACTGGCGTCAGCACTCTGCCGTCAGCCAGGAATGCATCCAGGTTCTGCAGCGTCAGCGCGGTCATGGCGGCGCGCGTTTCATGCGTGCCGCTGGCCATGTGCGGCGCCAGCACGACATTGTCCAGTGCCATCAGTGCGGGCGGCACGTTGGGCTCGTCCTGGAACACATCCAGGCCGGCGCCGCCCAGGCGCCCGTCAACCAGAGCCTCGACCATTGCCGCCTCGTCGATCACGCTGCCGCGCGACACATTGACCAGGATGCCCCTGGGCCCGAGGGCGTCGATGACCTCGCGCGATACCAGCCCGGCCGTCGACGGCCCGCCGACGGTGGCCACCACGAGGAAGTCGGCCCATGTCGCCAGCGCCTTCAGGTCCGGCTCGAAGCGCCACGGCGCGCCCTCGCGCGGGCGGCGGTTGTTGTAGGCGATCTCCATGTCGAAGCCCTGCGCGCGGCGCGCCACGATCTCGCCGATGCGGCCCAGCCCGAGGATGCCGAGCTTCTTGCCCGACACGCGCGTGGTCAGCGGGAAGCTGCCCTGCGGCCAGCGCCCGGCGCGCACGAAGCGGTCGCCATGGGCGATGCCGCGCGCCGCGTCCAGCAGCAGCCCGAAGGCCAGGTCGGCAACGCAGTCGTTGAGCACGTCGGGTGTGTTGCTGACCTGGATGCCGCGCGCGCGGGCCGCATCCAGCGCGATCGCGTCATAGCCCACGCCGAAGCTGACGATGGCTTCCAGGCGCGGCAGCGCATCGATCAGCGCCGCGCTGCAGCCGTGGCGCGCCGAGGTCACCACCACGCGCACCTGCTGGCCCTCGCTGCGCGCCCACGCGATCGGATCGGCCTGCTGCCACAGCGCGGCGGCGCCGTAGTGTTGCTGCAGGGTGGCATTGGTCCGCGGCGCGAGCGGGCCGACCTGGAGGATCTGGGGAGCAGGCATGGGATGCGGGATGCAAGGAGGGGACGGGCAATGGTAGCGCAAGGGGCCCCTCATGCGCAGGGAGCTGGCAAAGCGTGCGCGCGCAAGTTGCGCGATGTTCATGCAGGCCGGTGGTATCGCGCCCGCGGGCGGCGGGTTATGCTGCGATCCTGATCCCTGTTGCCCCACTTCACGTGCCATGAAAACCATCTACCTGGCTGGCTTCGACGTCTTTCGCAAGGATGCGCGCGCCTGGGGCGAGCACCTCAAGTCGCTGTGCGCGGCGCACGGCTTCAGCGGCCTGTATCCGCTCGACAAATCCGCGCCCGATGGCCTGTCGGGCGCCGACACCGCGCGCTGGATCTATGACGCCAATCTTGCGCTGCTGCGGCGCGCCGACATGGTGATGGCCAACCTCGACGATTTCCGCGGACCGGGCGAGCCGGATTCCGGCACCGCGTTCGAGGTGGGCTTTGCGGTGGCGCTGCAGAAGCCGGTCTGGGCCTACAGCGCGGATGCGGGCACGCTGCGCGAGCGCGTCACCGTGGCCACCGACGAGGATGGTGCGCCGCTGGATGCGCGCGGCTTCGTGGTGGAGGATTTCGGGCTGGGCAAGAACCTGATGCTGGCGTGTTCGGCGAAGCTGGTGCAGGGTGGGGCGGCCGAGTGCCTGGCGGCGATGGCCGAGGCGATTCACCGGCGCGCGGCTGAAGCGGCCGCGCGCCGCGAGCGCGACGCGGCCGCGTGGGGCGACGACTAGCGCTGCAGCGACAGCACCCCGGCCGCGATATCGGCCGCCGTGGTGGCGACGATCTCGCGGTACGCCGCCACGACGCCATCGACCGCGCCGGGCGCCGGCAGCTCTGCCTGGGTGCGGCCGCTGACCACCTTGCCGTCAGGCAGCCGCCGCACGGTCCAGTTGATGGTGGCGCCGGCACGCTGGCCCACGTCGGCATCCAGGCGCAGCACTTCCGTGGTGATCCGGTACAGCGGCTGCACGTCGGACATCCCCTGCTGGTAGGTGTCGACCGCGCCCAGCGTGGCCTGCAGGCGCTGCGACAGCGCGTCGCGCAGCTCGTCGGGCAGCGGCGCGGACCAGCGCGCCAGGTCCAGCAGGCGCAGGCCGGCGTCGCCGCCATCGCGCACCACCAGTTGCGGGCGGTTGAGCCGCTCCGGCACGCGCACCGGCGCGACTTCCAGCCATAGCGTGTTGGTCGATGCCGGCGTCGTCGTGGCCGGCAGCGGCGCGGCCGCGCCCTGCGCCAGCGTGTAGTAGCGCGGCTCGGGCGAGGCGCACCCGGCCAGCACGGCCGCGGTCAGCGCGCCGGCGAGGAGGCTGGTGATAGAAAGGCGCTTCATCATTCTTGCTCCGGCTTGCCGCGCAGCAGCGCTTCAGGGTGGCGTTCAAGGTAATCGGTCAGCGTGCGCAGCGACGTGGCGGTGCGCGTCAGCTCCTGCAGCATGCGGCGCGTGTCCTGCTGCAGCGGCGCGTCCGAGGCCAGCGTGCCGTTGGCCGCCGTCAGCGTCTTGCGCGCATCCTGCAGCGCGGCCAGCACCTGCGGCGCAACGTCGCCGTTGAGCTGCTGCACCAGCTTGTCGGCGGTTGCCAGTGTCCTGTTCAGGCTGGCCACCGTGGTGCGCAGGTCCTGGCCGATCTGGTCGAACGGCACCTTGTCGATGCGGTTGACGATATCGCCCACCTGCGCCTGCAGCTGGTCGAAGGTGCCAGGCGTGGTGGCGAATTCCGGGATCGGCGCGTCCAGGTCGACCTTGGCCGGCGGTGCCTTCGGGAAGAAGTCGAGCGCCACGTAGAGCTGGCCGGTGAGCAGGTTGCCGGTGCGCAGCTGCGCGCGCATGCCACGCTGCAGCAGCCCCTGGATGATCTTGCGCGCGCGCTCGCGGTCTTCGACATCGCGTTCGCGGAAGCCCATGCGCGACGGGTACAGCTCCACCACCACGGGCATGCGGAACGCTTTCTTGTCGCGCTGGTACTCGATGCCGATCGAACGCACCTGGCCCACGATTACACCGCGGAAATCCACCGGTGCACCCGGCGACAGCCCGCGCACGGACTGGTCGAAATTGAGCACCGCCAGCGTGGGCGCCAGTTCTTCCGGCTCCTTCATCGCCTCGGCCTGGTCGTTGGCCAGCAGGAACTGCGTGTTCTCGGCTGCGGCGTCGGTGGCGGTGGTGTGGTCCGGCGCCTGGAAGGCGACGCCGCCCAGCAGCACCGTCACCAGTGACTGCGTCGACAGCTTGAGCCCGCCGGCATCGAGCTTCAGGTCGACGCCGCTGGCATGCCAGAAGCGCGTGTCGGCGGTGACCAGCTTGTCATAGGGTTTGTTGACGAACACGCGCAGCGTGAGGTCGCGCCCGTTGGGGTCGAGCTGGTAGGCCACCACCTGGCCCACCAGCACGCGCCGGTAGTAGACCGGCGAGCCGATATCGAGCGAGCCCAGCTCGGAGGCGCGCAGCACGAACTGCTTGCCGGAGGCATCGGTGGTCACCACCGGCGGCACTTCCAGCCCCTTGAAGTCGCGCGCGGATTCATTCGACTTGCCCGCGTCCACGCCGATATAGGCGCCCGACAGCAGCGTCTCCAGCCCGGACACGCCGCTGGCCGCAAAGCGCGGGCGCACCACCCAGAAGCGGGTGTCGGCCACGGCGAAGTTCTCGGCGTCCTTGGTCAGGTCGATCGACGCCACCACATGCGAGCGGTCGCGTGCCAGCCGCACCGACTTGACCAGCCCGATGTCGACGTCCTTGTAGCGCACCGCCGTCTTGCCGGGCGTCAGGCCCTCGGCGGTGCGGAAGGTGACCGTGATCTCCGGCCCGCGCGAGGTCAGCGTATGCACCAGCAGCGAGATGCCGACCACCGCGGCGACGATCGGGATCAGCCAGACCAGCGACGGCAGCCAGCGCGCGCGGCGCCGGCGTTCTGGCCGCGGCAGGCCCGGTGGTGCCGGCGGGGGCGAACCCGAGGGTGTGGAGGCTTGGTTGTCAGTGTCGGGCATTGTTGTCTTCCAGCGAATCCCACAGCAGGCGCGGATCGAAGCTGAGCGAGGCCAGCATGGTCATGACCACGACCGCGCCGAAGGCCATGGCGCCGCCGCCTGGGATGATGGTGGCCAGCGCCCCGGCCCGCACCAGCGAGGCCAGCAGCGCCACCACGAAAATATCGAGCATCGACCAGCGGCCGATCACCTCCACCAGCCCGTACAGCCGGGTCTGCTGCCGGATCCGCCAGGTCGAGCGGAAATGCACGGACAGCAGCAGGAAGGTGAGGATCACCATCTTCAGCAGCGGCACGATGATGCTGGCGATCAGCACCAGCCCGGCCAGCATGTGCGAGCCGGACAGCCACAGGTAGATCACGCCGGACAGGATGGTGTCCTGCTGCGTGCCGAGGATGGACTGGGTCACCATTACCGGCAGCACGTTGGCGGGAATATAGAGGATAAAGGCGGCCAGCAGGAAAGCCCAGGTGCGCGCCAGGCTGTCGGGCTTGCGATGGTGCAGGGTGGCGCCGCAGCGCGGGCAGGGCTCGCCCTCCAGTGTGCGCGGGCTGACCAGGTCGCAGGCGTGGCACGACAGCAGGCCCAGCCGGCTGGCGGTCGGGACCTGCGGCAGCGGGCTGCGCTCGTCGTCGTCGGTGAGTTCGGCCACCACCTCGCGCGCCAGCTGGCGCGGGCGGGCCAGGCGGCCGCCTGGCTGGCGGGGACGCTGCGTCGGCGGTTGCGGCTGGTCCGTCATCGGCCTTCCTCGCCCGCGGCCGCGGCGTTGTCATCGGGTGTTTCCAGATGGCGCCACAGGTCGCGCGGATCGAACGACAACATCGCCGCCAGCACGATCACCAGCGCCGCGAACGACCACAGCGCGATGCCGGGCAGCACGCGCGCCATGCTGGACAGCTTCACCAGCGTGACCAGCACGCCGATCATGAAGACTTCGATCATGCCCCAGGGCCGGGTCTGGCGGATGCCGCGCACGATGCGGTCGAAGCCGGCGGGCATGCGGTGCTGCGCCATCGGCACCAGCAGATAGGCCATCATCAGCATTTCGGACAGAGGAAAAAGGATGGTGGTGGCGAACACCAGTGCCGCCACCAGCCCCATCTTGTCGGTGTACAGGGCCTGCACGGCGCCCAGCAGCGTGGTCTGGGTGCGGACCCCCTGCAGGTCCATCTCGACGATCGGGTAGGCGTTTGAGACCAGGAACAGGATCAGCGCGGTGATCACCAGCGGCAGCAGCCGTTGATACTGGCGGCGGCTTTCGCGGTAGAGCTGGCCGCCGCAGCGCAGGCACAGCGCGCGCTCGCCGGGCGAGATCGGCGTGCGTTCGTAGACCGCGTCACAGTATTCGCATGCCACCAGCCGGTGCAGCATGGCCGGCGAGAGGTCCGGGGTGGCGGGCGCGCCGGGCGCGTCTTGTCCTGCCATCAGCCGGGGTGCTTGCCGGTCGTGGCCGGCGGGACGTCGGGGTTGTCGACCACGGCCGGCGCCGGCGGCGCGGCCGCCAGTGCCTCGCTCTGCTTCAGGTCTTGCTTTACCTCTGCCTGCGAGCCGATGGTCCAGTCGCGCAGCAGCGCATAGGCCACTGCCAGCAGCGTCGGGCCGATGAACACGCCCAGGAAGCCGAACGCCAGCGCGCCGCCGAGCACGCCCAGCATGATCCAGATCAGAGGCATGCCGGTGCCCTTGCTGATCAGCAGCGGCTTGACGATGTTGTCAGCCATGCTGACCACGCCCACGCCCCATACCACCAGGAAGATGGCCCAGCCGGTGGCGCCGGTGTGGTACAGCCACAGCGCGGCCGGCAGCCACACCAGCGGCGGGCCGACCGGGATCACCGACAGGAAGAAGGTCACGAAGCCAAGGATGGCAGCGCCCGGCACGCCCGCGATCCACAGGCCGATGCCGGCCAGAACGGCCTGGATGAAGGCCGTGCCCAGCACGCCGTAGACCACGCCCTTGACGGTGCTGCCGGCCAGCTCCAGCAGGTGGTCGGCGCGCTCGCCGGCGATGCGGTGCATGCCCGCGCGCAACCAGGCAATGGCAAGCTCGCCGCCGGTGTAGAAGAAGAACGCCAGGATGATCGACAGCGCCAGCTGGCCCAGCCCGGCGCCGATCGACAGCCCGGCGCCCAGCAGCATGTGGCCAACCGGGGCGATCAGCTTGCGCAGGTTGGCGACCATCTCGGAATCGGCATTGATGACGCTGTTCCAGGAGTTCTGCAGGTAGGAGCCGACATAGGGAAGGCTGCTCAGCCAGGCCGGCAGCTGCGGGATGCCGTGTTCCCTATAGCGGTCAACCAGCGCGGACAGCTCGTCCAGGTGCGCCGAGAAGCTGGCGCCGGCGTAGACGAACGGACCCAGCACCACCACGGTGGCCAGCAGCACGCAGATCAACGCTGCCAGGCTGCGCCGGTTGCCCAGCCAGCGCGACAGCACCGTGTAGGGGTACCACGAGCTGAAGGCCAGGATCGCGCCCCACAGCAGCGCGGTGGTGAACGGCGCGAGCACCAGCAGCGAGCCGCCGATCAGCACGATCAGTGCGAAGACGGCTGCGATCTTCTCAATTAACTGGCCGGAACTCATGGATGGATCTCCCTTGGTCCCGTCGGTGTGACGGGAACGGCGTAAATATAGCTTACGTTGGGTGGGGCGATGCGGAAGGGGGGCGGTGGGTTAGTCGTCACTATGGCGGTGGGCCGCTGCGTGCGGCGTGTTCCCCCCCGTGGGGGCACAGTGCCATAGGTTTGTGACGGTGGATAGCGGGTGGGTGTCTGGGCTTTTTGCTAGCGGTCGGTATGTGGCGCTTGGTCGGCGTGGCTGTTTCGCCGGCGTAGCTGGCGAGTCACTTTTTGTCCGAGCGACAAAAAGTAACCAAAAAACGCGTCGCCTGAGCGGCCGGCAATCAATTCCAGGGTGTTGGTGGTTCGCACGGTGGTGCTTGCCGTTCCGGCGTGGTTGCCCGTTCGACCCTGCTACGCCATGTGAGTCAGGGGCAGTGCCTGCGTTAACCCACTATTGAACGATCCCCATGCAGGGCGCAGGCCGCCTGCTGCGAGCGGCATCGCGGGGACGCCTACGGCTGCTGCGCGGGCTCAAAGTGCATCGTCGGTTTCTTCTGCGCTTGCGCGGGGCGCAGCCAAAGGCGTTGATGCGATGTCCGGGTGCCCTCAATCCGGCACCGCCATCACCCCACTCTTGAGCAGTGCAGCCACCAGATCCGACTGCGTCACCATCCCCACCACGCGCCGGTGGTCGTCGATCACCGGCGCGTGGTGCAAGCCGCCGTCCGAGAATGCCTGGGCCAACTCCACCATCGGCTGCTCGGGTCGGGCGGTGACAACGGCGCGTGTCATCAGGTCCCGCACGGTACCAGCCAGCCGCCGCGCACCGGTATCACGCTGCGCCGCAAAAAAATCGCTCTGGGTGATGATGCCTACCAGCCGCCGGGTGGCGTCCACTACCGGCAGGGCCTTGATACGGTGCCGCGACAGCAGGTGCCCGGCCTCATGTGCAGGCTGGTCCGGGGTCACCATGACCACGTCGCGCGACATGATCTCGCCGCACAGCACGTTGCCGAAGTGGCGCCGGTAGGCGCGCAACTGCGCGGCCACCAGGATCTGTTCGAGGTCGTCTTCTTCGATATCCAGGAATTCGCCGCGCACCTTCAGCGCAGCATCGAGGTCGGCGCGGGTGACGCCAACGCGCTGGGATGGCGGCACGTCCTTGGTCCCGTGCTGCATGGCAGGCTCGGGCGGGCGGTGCGGGTAGCGCCGCCGCGACAGGTTGTTGAAGGCCAGCGCCATCATCAGCAGCAGCATCGAATTGAACAGCACGGGCACGGCAACGAAGCCGAAGCCCAGCGCACTGACCGCCGGCCCGCCGAATACGGCGGTGATGGCCACCGCGCCGCTGGGCGGGTGCACGCAGTGGAACTGGAACATCAGGGCGATGGAGACGGCCACTGCGACCGCTGCGGCCAGGCCAGGGTCCGGGATCCAGCGCGCGCACGCCACGCCGACCACCGCGGCAATCAGGTTGCCGCCAATCACTGACCAGGGCTGTGCCAGCGGCGATGATGGCACGGCGAACAGCAGCACCGCGCAGGCCCCCATCGGCGCGACAAACCAGGGGTTGAAGCCGCCCAAGGTCTGGTGGCTGATCCATTCAGTGCAGAGCAGGCCCAGCAGGGCGCCCAGGCAGCTTTTGAGGCGCTCCTTGCGGCTGGCGGCAACGGGTAGCGGAACGAATGTGCGCAGCCATGCACGGGCATTCTGCGCCAGGGCAGCGACAGCGGGGGCGGTTGGCATTCTTGTGACGGGGGGCGCTTTGGAATGGTGCGCGTAATATATCACGGGGTGATATATTTGGCCGCCTTTGGTGCAGCGCATCCCAATCGCGGGGCGTGATGCACCGCACAAGCGCATGGCGGCACTGGGCGTGGCGCGCCTGCCGGTGGTGGGAAGCGCCGGGACCTGGGCGGGTCCCTTTACTTGTAGGTCGACAGCAGGATGCTGGTCTCGGTGGCGCTGATGCCGTCGATCAGCCGGATCCGGTCCAGCGCGCGGTCGAACGCTTCCAGTGTGTCGGCGCGCAGCTCGGCAATGATGTCCCAGCGGCCGTTGGTGGTATGCAGCGCTTGCACATTGGGCTCGCCGCGCAGCGCCTGCAGCACGGTGCGGGCCTTGTTGCCTTCCACGGCAATCGTCATCCAGGCGCGGATGCGGTGCGCTTCGGCCTCGGGCCGCAGGCGCACTGTGTAGCCAACGATTACCCCTTCCTGTTCCAGTTTGTCGATACGGTTCTGCACGGTCGCGCGCGACACGCGCAGCGCCTGCGCCAGCGCCGTGACCGGCATGCGCGCGTTGTCGCGCAGGAGTGAAATCAACTGGTGGTCGGTGGCATCCATGGGGTGGGCAAACAGTCTTTTCAAAGCGCCAGCATAGGCTGGCATATTGATAAATGCCTCGCGCAAATTGCGCAATTTGCTGGCTATTAGTTAACACCAGCTTGCCCGAGAATTCAATCGACCGATTGATTTCCCGAAACCTGCCATCAAAAAAGGAGCCCCCGTGACCCACTCCCCCACGATCCTGCTGGTCGAGCCGACCTTCTACGACGTGTCGTACAGCATCAATCCGTGGATGGACCCGGCTGCCTGGGCACGCGACCCGCGCGGCATGCACCGCAGCGCGATGCAGTCGTTCGACGCGCTGCGCGAGGCGCTGGGCCGGGCCGGCTTTGCGGTCGAGGTGGCCCCCGGCGCGCCGGGGCTGCCCGACATGGTGTTCCCGGCCAACGCCGCGGTGGTGCTCGATGGCCGCGCGTTGCTGGCGCGCTTTCGCTACCCGCAACGCCGTGGTGAAGAAGCGCCGTTCGCCGACATCTTCGGCAAGCTGCGCGAACGCGGCCTGCTCGACGAAGTCGCGCTGCTGCCCGAGGGCTGCTTCCAGGAAGGCGCGGGCGACTGCATCTGGGATGCCGGCCGCGGCCACTTCTGGGCCGGGTTCGGTCCGCGCTCGTCGCATGAGGCAGCCGTGGCGGTGTCGAACTACTTCGGCAAGGACGTGGTGGCGCTGGAACTGGCCACCGAGCAGAGCTACCACCTGGACGTCTGCTTCTGCCCGCTTTCCGGGGGCGAGGTGCTGTACTACCCGCCGGCCTTCAGCGAAGCGGCGTTGCGCGAACTGCGCGCGCGCGTGCCGGCGCGGCTGCGCATCGAGGCCAGCGCCGACGACCTGCGCCACTTCAGCGTCAATGCCGTCAATCTCGACGACCAGGTGGTGATGACCCGCACCACGCCGCACCTGCGCACCGAGCTGGGCCGGCGCGGCTACCAGCTGCATGAGGTCGACCTGTCGCCCTTCATGCTGTCCGGCGGCGGCGCCTATTGCATGACGCTGCGCCTGGATCGCCGCAGCGGGCCGGGCATCGCCGCGGTGGCGGCCTGAGTGCAGGCATCGCACAGACAGCCAAGGAGACGGTCATGAAAAGCACCGCCCGATCCCTGTTCCTGGACGCCAGTGACGTGGCCCGGCTGGTGGCCACCATCGGCCCGCAGGCCGCCATCGTGGACCTGGCCGGGCAGGTCCGGCAGGCCTTTCTGCGCTGGCACGACTTCGACAAGTCCGCGCGGCTGGCGAGCCATTCCGCGCGTGGCGTGATCGAGCTGATGCCGGTCAGCGACGGCATCCAGTATGCGTTCAAGTATGTGAACGGCCATCCGCGCAATGCGCAGCATGGCATGCCGACGGTGATGGCCTGCGGCCTGCTGGCCGAGGTGGAAACCGGCTTCCCGCTGATGCTGGCCGACCTGACGCTGGCCACTGCGCTGCGCACCGCGGCCACCTCGGCGCTGGCGGCGCGCGCCATGGCGCGGCCCGGTGCGGCGACGATGGCGCTGATCGGCAACGGCGCGCAGGCCGAGTTCCAGGTGCTGGCCTTCCAGGCGATGCTGGGCGTGCGCGAGATCGCCGCCTATGACATCGATCCCGCCGCCACCACACGGCTGATGCGCAACCTTGGTGGCGTACCCGGACTTTCGATCCGGCGTGCCGAATCGATCGAGGCCGCGCTGGCCGGGGCGGACATTGTCTCCACGGTCACCGCCGACAAGACTCGCGCCACCATCCTCACGCCGGAAATGGTGCGGGCCGGCATGCACCTTAATGCGGTTGGCGGCGACTGCCCCGGCAAGACTGAACTGCACCCCGATATCCTGCGCCGCGCGCGCATCGTGGTGGAATACGAAGACCAGACGCGCATCGAAGGCGAGATCCAGCAGTTGCCGGCCGACGCGCCGGTGACCGAGCTGTGGCAGGTGCTGGCCGGCCACGCGCCCGGCCGCGCGGCGGCGGACGAGGTGACCGTGTTCGATTCGGTTGGGTTTGCGCTGGAAGACTACGCCGCGCTGCGCTGGCTCTACACCGCAGCGCAGGCGCACCGGGCGGGCAGGGCGGTTGAGCTGGTGGCGATGCCGCCGGATCCGCGCAACCTGTACGGCTGGATGATGGCGCAGGCCGACGGCGACGAAGCCGGGCTGGCAACGCCGCGGCAGGCGGCAGTGGCCTGAGGCTGCAAGCGATGCCGGGGCCGGCATGGCCCCGGCGCAGCCGTGCTCAGGCGGTGCGGCCCATCATCAGCTGGGCGCGCAGGAAGCCCTTGACCTCTTCCAGCGACGGCGTCTTCAGGAACACCATGATGCCCCAGTGCTGCAGGGCATCGGCCACGCCTTCATAGGCCTGGCGGTTGGTGATCACGGCGAAGATCACGTGCTGGCTGGCAAAGAAATTTTGTAGCTTCTCGATGGTGGCCGACTCGGCGTCGTTCAGTTCGTCGACGTAGTACAGCACCACGCGCGGATGCTCGCTGACCGAGGTGATGACGGTGTCCAGCACATCGTCGACCACCACGCTCTTGAGCGGCAGCCCCCACTTGGCAAGCTGGCCGTGGATGCGCTGCGCTTCCTGGTGGTTGGGGTGGAATACCACCAGGTCCAGGCCGTGCGGCGACGCCGATTCCGGCCCGATGCGCGTCGCCAGCAGGCGGTGCACGGTTTCCTTGTGGATGCGCCGATGGCCGCCGTTGGTCTTCCAGGCGCCAAGTTCGCCGCGCTCGACCATCTTCTGGACGGTGCCCAGAGAGACGTTAAGCAGTTTTGCCGCTGTACGCGTGCTGTAATAAGGCTTTTCAGCCAGTGCCGGATCCAGTTTCATCCCATCACCCGTGGTCCTGAAGGCAGTCGCGCCGGGACGGCGCCCGCGGCGCCAGGCACATGCGCCGCGCGGTTGTCACTGCCAATGGTTGACTGACCCTGTGTCCTGGCCCGCTCCCCCGCCGGCCGGACGGCTTTCTTTATAAATTTGTTGTTTCTTTCATTTCCAGCCGATCAGCGACTTTCTGGACGTATTGAAGATCTCAGACTCGGATCTGCTGGAAGCCAATAATATGCCGCAAACGCCAATCCATCTGTAAGAAAAAACATAAATCCATCGCGTATTGGTTGTTTAACGCACATTGGTGCTTGCAGGCAGGCACGACAGTAACGCAGACATTGTCCTGCCCCGGTGGTTCCCCGGGGTTCGACGCAGCTCTGAAGCATCCGCTGAATACAGCGGGCGCTTCAGAGTTCTGTCGTGACATGACAGATTGCGCGGCATGGCCGGCGCGACTGTTCCCGATTCCCCGGCCACGCTTCAAAGCCCGTACTTGCGCACCTTGTCGAACAGCGTGGTCTTCGCCACGCCCAGGGCTTCGCTGGCGCGGCTCAGGTTGCCGTCGTGGCGGCGCATGGCATCGGCAATCAGTGCGCGCTCGAATTGCTCGACTGCCTGCGCCAGCGGCAGGGCTTCGGGAGCGGTGGTGCCGTGGCCGGGGTTGCAGCCCAGCCCCAGCACATGGCGCTCGGCCAGGTTGCGCAGCTCGCGCACATTGCCGGGCCATGGGTAGGCTACCAGCGCGGCCAGCTCGGCCGGGGTCGCGGGCACAGCCTCGCGGTTGAAGCGCAACGCGGCCTGCGCGACGAAATGCTCGAACAAAGCCGGCACGTCTTCGCGCCGCTCGCGCAGCGGCGGCAATTCCAGCGTGATCACGTTCAGGCGGTAATACAGGTCGGCGCGGAACTGGCCGGCATCGGAGAGCGCGCGCAGGTCGGCCTTGGTGGCGGCCACCACGCGCGTGTTGACCGGCACCGGCTGGTTGGAGCCAAGCCGTTCCACCACGCGTTCCTGCAGCACCCGCAGCAGCTTGATCTGCAGCGGCATCGGCATGCTCTCGATCTCGTCGAGAAACAGCGTGCCGCCTTCGGCGTGTTCGATCTTGCCGATGCGGCGGCGCGCGGCACCGGTGAACGAGCCGGCTTCATGGCCGAAGATCTCGCTCTCGAACAGCTGCTCTGGCAGGCCGCCGCAGTTGATGGCAACAAAGTTGCGCGCGTGGCGCTGGCTGGCCTCATGCAGGCAGCGCGCCACCAGTTCCTTGCCGGTGCCGGTCTCGCCGTGGATCAGCACATTGGCGTCGGTGCCGGCCAGGTCGGCGATCAGGCGGCGCAGCCGCTCGACCGTGGGCGAATGGCCGATCAGGTGGGCTTCCAGCTTCTGGCGGCCCGCCAGCCGTTCTCGCAGTTCTGACACTTCCAGCGCGAGCCGGCGTTGCTCCAGCGCGCGGCGCGTGGCGTCCACCAGCTGCTCGGGCGAGAACGGCTTTTCCAGGAAGTCGTAGGCGCCTTGCTTCATCGCCTGCACCGCCAGCCCCACGTCGCCATGGCCGGTGATCATGATCACCGGCAGCGCGGGGTCGCGCTCGCGCAGTTGCGCGAGCAGCGCCATGCCGTCCTGGCCCGGCAGGCGAATGTCGCTGACGACCACGCCGGCATAGCCCGGCCCGGCCTCGCGCAACGCGGCCTCGGCGCTGCCCACGCCACGCGTGGCAATGCCCTCCAGGCGCAGCGCCTGCTCGCAGCCCAGGCGTACGTCGGCATCGTCCTCGACGATCAGTACAGTCAGGTCAGCCGGCATGCTTTGCGTCCTGTGGGTTGGCGTCGTGCGGCGCCAGCGGCAGCACCAGCGTGAAGCAGGCGCCGCCGTCCGGGTGGTTGGCGGCGGACAGGCTGCCGCCGTTTTCATTGAGGATGCCGGCCGACAGCGTGAGGCCGAGCCCCAGCCCTTGCCCGGCGGGCTTGGTGGTGAAGAAGGGCTCGAACAGTCGTGCGAAGGCTTCCTCGGACAAGCCGGCGCCATTGTCGCGCACGGTCAGGTGGACCATGGCGCCCGCCACGTGCGCGTGCAGCGCAATGCGCGGCGCGGGCTGGCCGGCGAGGGCATCGAGCGCGTTGCCGAGCAGGTTCACCAGTACCTGTTCCAGGCGGTTGGGATCGCACACCACCGCCAGCGTCGGATCGATATCGCGCTGCAGCGCGGGTTGGACCGCGTCCACGCGCGTCTGCAGCAGGAACAATGCGTTGTCCACCGCTTCGGCCAGCCTGGCCTGGCGGCGGCCGTTGCCGGACTTGCGTGCAAACGACTTGAGCGCGCCGGTGATGCGGCCCATGCGTTCGACCAGCCCGATGATGGTGTCGAGGTTGGCGCGCACGGTGGCGTAGTCGCCGCGCTCGAGGAACTTGCCGGTATTGCCTGAGATGGTGCGCAGCGCCGCCAGCGGCTGGTTCAGCTCATGCGCGATGCCGGTCGACATCTGCCCCACGGCGGCCAGCTTGCCGGCCTGCAGCAGCCCGTCCTGGGCCTGGCGCAGCACGGTCTCGGCACGGATGCGTTCGGCCACCTCGGCCTGCAGGCGCTGGTTGGAGGTGGACAGGTCGGCGGTGCGATCGGCCACCTTGCGCTCCAGCTCGCTGTTGGCCGCCTCCAGCGCGGCGCGCGCCGCCAGGCGCTCGTTGACGATGCGCCGGCGCACGTTCCACGCCGCCCCCAGCAGCAGCACGAAGGCGCTCAGCACGCCGGCCAGCGCCGCCGTGTTGAGTGCTGCCACGCGAGCCTGCGAGGTATTGGTCAGCAGCGTCAGCTGCCAGTCGGTGCCGGGCAGCGCGGCATGCTGCGCCAGCATCGGCGGGCCGCGGCGCAGGCGCACCAGTTCGTCGCTGCTGCTGCCGTTGCCGTTGTTCAGCTTGCGCACCAGGGTCAGCGGCAGTTGCGGCAGCGGGGCGCGGTTGTACTGCAGGCTGCGCATCAGGCGCTCGCGCGCCTCGGGTGACAGGGGGCGCAGCGCGGCCAGCTTCCACGACGGGTCCGAGGCCAGGATCACCACGCCGTTCTCGTCGGTCAGCAGCATCTGGCTGTCGGCGCCCTGCCAGCGGTTCTCCAGCGGCTCCAGGCCAATCTTGACCACCGCCACGCCGACCGGGTTGTCGCGCTCGCCCAGCGGCGCCGACAGGTAGTAGCCCGATTCGCTGCGGGTGGTGCCCACGCCGTAGAAGCGCCCCAACTGGCCGTCCATGGCCGCCTGGAAGTACGGGCGGAAACTCAGCGCTTCGCCCAGGTAGCTGTCCGGGCGCTGCCAGTTGCTGCTGGCCAGCACCTTGCCGTGCGCATCCAGCACATAGATCACGCGCGTGCCGGCGCGCGTATTGAGGGCGCTCAGGTAGTCATTGGCGCGTGCCGCGCGGGCGGCGTCGTCCGGGCGCAGCAGCAGCGCGGCGATGCGCTCGTCCAGCGACAGCAGGCCGGGCACGTAGTCGTAGTGGGCCAGCTCGCTTTCCAGTGCCTGCGTGTACAGCCGCAACTGCACCTGGCCGCGTTCGGCCTGGCGCGCCAGCGCGGTGTCGTAGCTGTAGCGGTAGCCGAGCGAGCCCGCCAGGCCCACCAGCATGGCCAGCGCCAGCAGCGCGAGCAGCGGCGCAAGGCCGCGCAGGCCGTGGGGCAGGCGCGAGCCGGTGGGTGCGGCGGACGCGGGTGCGGTGGCGCGGGTGGTATCGCCGGGAGGGTGTAGCGGACCGGTCATCAGGTGTTGGGTGAGGCAGGTGGCAAAGCCGCCGCGCGGACCAGAGGGGCAGGGGCCGGCGCGGGTGCCTACTTTTACCACACCAGGGGGGCGGTGCCGCGCCAGAATGCAAAAAGGCCCGGTTGCCGTATCGGCAACCGGGCCCTGGCACGCCTGGCGGACGGTATTACTTGCCCGCGAGGACCTGGGCAGGTGCCAGGCCGGTGGTGGTATCCGCGGCGGGTTCATCCTCCTCGGACGGTACCGGCGCGCCGATGGCGTCTTCGCTTTTGGCGACGACGGCGGTGGCAATCGCATTGCCGAGCACATTGGTCACGGTGCGACCCATGTCGAGTACGTGGTCGATGCCCAGCACCAGCAGGATGCCGGCCTCCGGCAGGCCGAACATCGGCAGCACGGCGGCGACCACCACCAGCGAGGCGCGCGGCACGCCGGCGATGCCCTTGCTGGTGACAAGCAGGACCAGCAGCATGGTGATCTGCTGGGTCAGCGACAGCTCGATGCCATACACCTGCGCCACGAACAGCGCGGCAAACGAGGTGTACATGATCGAGCCGTCCAGGTTGAACGAGTAGCCCAGCGGCAGCACGAAGTTGGTGATGCGCTCCTTGACGCCGAAACGGGTCAGCTGGTCGATCACTTTCGGGTAGGCCGATTCGCTGCTGGCGGTGGCGAAGCCGATCATCAGCGGCGCGCGCATCTGCTTGAGCAGGCGGAACACGTCACGGCCCAGGAAGAAGTAGCCGCCGGCGATCAGCGCCACCCACAGCAGCGCCAGCGCCAGGTACAGGCTGCCAATCAGCTTGGCGTACACGACCAGCACGCCCAGGCCCTGCGCGGTGATCACCGCCGCGATGGCGCCGAACACGCCAACCGGGGCAAACGCCATCACGTAGTTGGTGACCTTCAGCATCACCGTGGCGAGGCCTTCGATGCCTTGCAGCACGGGCTTGCCCACGCCGTCCTTGACCGTGCCCAGCGCAAAGCCGAAGAACAGCGAGAACACCACGATCTGCAGGATCTCGTTGTGCGCCATGGCCTCGACAAAGCTCTTGGGGAACATGTGGGCGATGAAGTCGCGCAGGTTCAGCGCGCCGGTCTTCAGGTTCGAGGCCGCGTCAGCCGGCGGCAGCGGCAGGTTCATGCCGTGGCCGGGTTCCAGCAGGTTGGCCATCACCAGGCCCAGCAGCAGCGAGGTGATCGAGGCGCCAATGAACCACATCATTGCCTTCAGGCCGATGCGGCCCACGGCGCGGCCATCGCCCATGCTGGCGATGCCGGCCACCAGCGTGGCGAACACCAGCGGGCCGATGATCATCTTGATCATCCGCAGGAATACATCGGTCAGGATGGACAGGTGGTCCGCAATCGATTTGGCGGTGGCGGCGTCCGGCGCCATGTTGTGCGCGGCGGTGCCGACCAGCACGCCGAGCAGCATCGCAATGAAGATCAGGGTGGGCAGTCGATTCAGTTTCATCGTGGATCAGGCCTGTGCGTCCGTCTCCTGTGGCAGGGACGGGCGTCTGTGTATTGCGGGAAGGCTGGGCGGCGATGTCGGGGCGCCGGGCCGGCCTTGTCGTGGTTCAGCGCGGCAACAGGTGCCGTGGGTTCGCCGGAGTGGCGAAGGGGGTGGGCAAGGCGGGGTCGGTCATGTGTGTCCTCCTTTGTTTTTGGCATCGGCCGGGACGCCGGGCGGCATGCCGGCATACCCGTCTGGCGCTGTAAGCGGCGGCCTATATTGCACGCGCCGTGCCAGCCCGAAAGGGCTGCAGGAGTTGTGCAACTTGTTGAATACAAAGGAGAAAAAGATGTGATTCCGGCGCCAGATTCGGGAATCCGGACCGGCATGCGAAAACGCCGTTCGGGAATCCGAACGGCGTTCTAGGTGTTAACCCGGGGTTTTGAGGTGCTGGCAGCGGGGGACGGTGGGGCGTTTGCCGGCGTCACAGGGCTGGAAAAAACGAGGGCCTTGCTTGATGTGGTTCCTGGCCAAACCACCCTCTCCCCATGAGGGGAGAGGGAGAACACCTTGCTTAGGCTAGCTCGGGCGGCTTTGGAGCACCCTTTGCAGGCGCCGGGGAACTCATTTCAGCCGCCGTCCCAGCGTTTCCGGCACCATTGCCAGGCCGAACAGCGATACCAGGCCACAGCCGATCACATACAGCGCGGGCGCATTGGCGTCACCGGTGACCTGGATCAGCCGGGTCGAAAAATACTGCGCAAAGCCGCCGAAGATCGCGATCGCCACGCAATACGCGATCGACAGCCCGGTGGCGCGCAGCCGCTGCGGCAGCACCTCGCTGACCAGGACCATCGAGGCCGGCGCGGTCATCGACATCGGCACCGACAGGCAGCCCACCACCACCAGCAGGCGCGCGAGCGACGGCTCGGCGTTGATCAGCACGAAGGCCGGGTAGACCATTGCCAGCAGCGCCACGCGCGACCACAGCACTACGGTCTTGCGGCCGATGCGGTCAGCCAGCCAGCCCGCGAACGGCGACAGCACCACCTGCACCAGCGCCGCCACGCACGCGGCCCAGATGCCCAGCGACAGCGGCATCTTCAGCACGCTGACCGCGTAGTTGCTGAGGTAGTACACGACGATATAGGTCGAAGAGGCCAGGCCGATCATCAGCAGGATGCTGGCGATGATCTCGCGGCCATGGCGGCGCAGCAGCGGCCATTGCGCGGCGTGCTCGCCGTGGCGCACGGGCGCGGCGGTTTCTTCCAGCCGGCGGCGGATCACCAGGCCGACCGGGATCACCAGAATGCCGATCAGGAAGGCGAGGCGCCAGCCCCAGGCTTCCAGCTCGGCCGGCGCCAGCACGTTGCTCAGCACCAGGCCGGTGATTGCGCCCAGCAGCGCCGCCAGGCCCTGGCTGAACGGCTGCCATGCGGTATAGAAGCCGCGCGTGCGGTCATCGGCGTATTCCAGCAGCAGCGCGGTCGATGCGCCCATCTCGCCGCCGATGGCAAAGCCCTGCACCAGCCGCGCCACCACCACCAGCACCGGCGCGAGGATGCCGATCTGCGCGTACGGCGGCGTCACCACGAAGATCAGCGAGCTCAGCCCCATCAGCCACAAGGTCAGCGCTACCGCCGGCTTGCGCCCGGCGCGGTCGGCATACATGCCGATCAGCAGGCCGCCCAGCGGGCGCATCAGGAAGCCGACGCCAAAGGTGGCGAACGACATCAGCAGTTGCCCGGTAGGGTTGTCGACCGGAAAGTAGAGCCGGCCGATCAGCGTGGCAAAGAAGCTGTAGACGACGAAATCATAGAACTCCAGGCCATTGCCGATGGTAATCGCGGCAATGGCGCGCGTGCGTGACAGTTGCGCCTGGGGCGCAGCGACCGCCACGCCGGCGGTGGTGTCGATGGACATGGGTGTCTCCGTAAAACGATAAGGCGCCGGGGCGCACGCGGCGGCCCGGCGGCAGAACGGCTCTTGCTGGCCGCGGGATCAGTCGCGCGATGCGTGGTTCAGCATCGGCAGGTCCAGGCCCTGCTCGCGCGCGCAGTCGACGGCGATCTCGTAGCCGGCGTCGGCATGGCGCATCACGCCGGTGGCGGGGTCGTTGTGCAGCACGCGGGCGATGCGGGCGGCGGCTTCATCGGTGCCGTCGCACACGATCACTACGCCGGAATGCTGCGAGAAGCCCATGCCCACGCCGCCGCCATGGTGCAGCGAAACCCAGGTGGCGCCGCTGGCGGTGTTGAGCAGCGCGTTCAGCAGCGGCCAGTCGGACACGGCGTCGGAGCCGTCCTGCATGGCCTCGGTCTCGCGGTTGGGGCTGGCGACCGAGCCCGAATCCAGGTGGTCGCGCCCGATCACGACCGGCGCCGACAGCTCGCCGCTGCGCACCATCTCGTTGAAGGCCAGGCCCAGCTTGGCGCGCAGGCCCAGGCCCACCCAGCAGATCCGCGCCGGCAGGCCCTGGAAGCTGATGCGCTCGCGCGCCATGTCGAGCCAGCGGTGCAGGTGCTCGTCATCGGGGATCAGTTCCTTGACCTTGGCGTCGGTCTTGTAGATGTCCTGCGGGTCGCCCGACAGCGCGGCCCAGCGGAACGGGCCGATGCCGCGGCAGAACAGCGGGCGGATGTACGCGGGCACGAAGCCGGGGAAGTCGAAGGCATTGGCCACGCCTTCTTCCTTGGCCATCTGGCGGATATTGTTGCCGTAGTCGAAGGTCGGCACGCCCATCTGCTGGAACGCCAGCATGGCGCGCACATGCGCGGCCATCGACGCCTTGGCGGCCTTGACCACCGCCGCCGGCTCGCGCTGCGCGCGCTCGCGGTATTCGTCCCAGCTCCAGCCGGCCGGCAGGTAGCCGTTGAGCGGGTCATGCGCGCTGGTCTGGTCGGTGACCATGTCCGGGCGCACGCCGCGGCGCACCAGTTCGGGCAGCACCTCGGCGGCGTTGGCGCACAGCGCGATCGAGATCGCCTTGCCTTGCGAGGTGTAGCGGTCGATGCGGGCCAGTGCGTCGTCAAGGTCGGTGGCCTGCTCGTCGACATAGCGGGTCTTCAGGCGGAAGTCGATGCGGCTCTGCTGGCATTCGATATTGAGCGAACAAGCGCCGGCCAGCGTGGCGGCCAGCGGCTGCGCGCCGCCCATGCCGCCCAGGCCGGCGGTCAGCACCCAGCGGCCCTTCAGGTTGCCGCCGAAATGCTGGCGGCCGGCTTCGACGAAGGTCTCATAGGTGCCCTGCACGATGCCCTGGCTGCCGATATATATCCAGCTGCCGGCGGTCATCTGGCCATACATGGCCAGGCCCTTTGCATCGAGTTCGTTGAAGTGTTCCCAGTTGGCCCAGTGCGGCACCAGGTTGGAGTTGGCGATCAGCACGCGCGGCGCGTCGCGATGGGTGCGGAACACGCCCACGGGCTTGCCCGACTGCACCAGCAGGGTCTGGTCGTCTTCCAGGCGGGTCAGCGCTTCCACGATGCGGTCATAGCATTCCCAGTTGCGGGCGGCGCGGCCGATGCCGCCATAGACCACCAGTTCCTTCGGGTTCTCCGCCACCTCGGGGTCGAGGTTGTTCATCAGCATGCGCAGCGGGGCTTCCGTGAGCCAGCTCCTGGCCGTCAGCGTGGTGCCGCGGGGGGCGCGGATTTCGGTGTCGCGGAAACGCGTGGGGTTGGTGGTGGTCTTGGTCACGGGAACTCCTTCGGTCGTGCAGTCGGGAACGCTTTTTCTGGGCGATGCATAGGCATGTATAGTCCTGTATATACAGGCATGTATGAATCGGTGTAATCCCGTAGGACGGATGAGCCTCAATATGGTGTTTTAGTCACAATGGAAGCGGAGCACCGGGGGGCGGACATCTGGCCTGGTGACTGGCGCCGGATCCATCACGACCCGGCGGCCTGGGAGGCCTGCGCGTCGCGCTGCCGGCATCCGGCAAGGAACACATCCAGCGCCACCGGACGCCCGATCACATACCCCTGCGCATAGTCCACCCCGATCGCGCGCAGCGCATCGAGGGTGCGTTCATCCTCCACCCACTCCGCCACCGTGCGCACCCCCAGCCGGTGCCCGATGTCGTTGATCGAGCTGACGATCTCGCGGTCGACCGCGTTGTCGGCCAGTTGCCGGATGAAGCTGCCGTCGATCTTCAGGAAGTCCACCGGGAACTGCTTCAGGTAGGCAAACGACGACAGGCCCGAGCCGAAGTCGTCCAGCGACACGGTGCAGCCGGCGCGCCGCATCTCCGTCACCAGCCGGTTGGCCGCGGCCATATTGTTGATCAGCGCGGTTTCCGTGATCTCCAGCCGGATGCGGCTGGCGGGCAGCGCACTGGCCTCCAGCTCTGCATGCAGGAAGGGCAGCAGGAAGGGCTCGCCGAGCGAGTTGGCGGACAGGTTGATCGATACCGACAGCCCGGGCACGGCGCCCAGGCGTTCGCCGTAGCCGCGCAGCACGTTGCGGATGACCCAGCGGTCGACGTGGCCCATCAGGTCGTAGCGCTCGGCGGCGGGAATGAAGGCACCGGGCATGATCAGATCGCCGTGCTCGTCGACCATGCGCACCAGGATCTCGATATGGCAGTGTTCGGCGCCGTCTTCGTTCTCCTCCGGCTGCAGTGCGCGGATCTCCTGCGCGAACAGGCGGAAGCGGTTCGCTTCCAGCGCCGAATGGATGCCGGCGGCGACTTCCAGCTCGCGGTGGTGGCGGCGCGCGTCGCTCTCGTCGCGGCGGTAGACCGAGACGCGGCTGCGGCCGGCGGCCTTGGCGGCGTAGCAGGCCACGTCGGCGCGGCTCATCAGTTCGCTGACCGGGGGCACGTCCAGGTCGATCGCGGCGATGCCGATGCTGGCGCCCATGTCGTACACGCGTCCTTCCCACGGGAAGCGGCGGCCGCGGATGGCGTCGATCACGCCCTGGCAGACCTGTTCGGCCTGGTCGACGGTGCAGTCCTTGAGCAGCAGCGCGAACTCGTCGCCGCCCAGGCGCGCCAGCACGTCGTCGGGACGCACGTGGTTGCGGATCATGTAGCCCAGTTCGCGCAGCAGCACGTCGCCGGCGCCGTGGCCGGCGGTGTCGTTGACGATCTTGAAGCGGTCCAGGTCGATGAAGCACAGCGCGGCGCGGTGGCCGTGCAGCCGCGCCGCGTCGCAGGCTTCGCGCAGGCGCTTCTCGAACCAGGTGCGGTTAGGCAGGCCAGTGAGCGCATCGTGCATGGCCGAACGCGCCAGCTCGCGCTGCAGCGCGCGCGCGGTGGTGATGTCCTGGAACACCAGCACCGCGCCCAGCACCTCGCCGCGCGCGGTCAGCACGGGAGCGGCCGAGTCCTGCACGTCGTGGCGCTCGCCGGTCAGGCTCTGCAGCACGGCGCCGTCCTGCAGGTAAGCCGGCGCGAGCGTGCGCAGGCAGGCTTCGACCGGGCTGGGGATGGGGTCGCCGGTGGCTTCGTCGACGATGCGGAAGACCTGCTCCAGCGGCAGGCCGGTGGCGCTGGCCATGGTCCAGCCGGTCAGCTGTTCGGCGATCGGGTTCATGAAGGTCACGTGCATGGCCGCATCGGTGCAGATCACCGCATCGCCGATCGAGCGCAGCGTGATGTGCAGGCGTTCCTTCTCTTCGAACAGCGCCTCGGTCAGGCGCCGCTGCTCGGTGATGTCCCAGTTGGTGCCGACCAGGGCCTGCGCGGTGCCATCGTCGGTGCGCGTGACCATGGCCATCGCGCGCACGTGGCGCACGTTGCCGCCGGGGCGTGCGATGCGGTATTCGGTATCGAACGGCGCCTCGCCACGGATGGCTTGGCGCATCTCGCCGCTGACGCGGCTGACGTCGTCCGGATGCAGCATCGCGATCCATTGCTCCACCACTGGCGTGCCGCCCGCGGGGTCGGTGCCGTGCAGCGCATGCATGCGCGCATCCCAGGTGACGCCGGCGCTGGTGAAGTCCCACTCCCAGATGCCCACGCCGCCGGCTTCAGCCGCCAGCTGGATGCGGCGTGACAGCCGTTCCAGCTCTTGCTGCGCCAGCTTGCGCGCGTGGATGTCTTCCACCTGGGTGATGAAGTGCTGCGGCTCGCCGGTCTGTTCGTCGCGCACCAGCGACACCGCCAGCAGAACCCAGCGGTAATGGCCGTCCTTATGGCGGTAGCGCTTTTCCAGGCGGTAGGACTCGATCTTGCCGGACAGCAGGTTGTCGACCTGGCGCAGGTCGCCGGTCAGGTCGTCGGGGTGGGTCAGCTGCTGGTAGCTCAGCTCGTGCAGCTCGGCCGCGCTGTAGCCCAGCAGCTCGGTCATGGCGCGGTTCACCGTCTGGCAGCGGCCGTCCATGCCGACCAGCGCCATGCCGATGGCTGAATGCTCCATGGCCTGGCGAAAGCGCTTGTCGCTGCTGCGCAGGCTGGCGCGGCCGTGCCGGTTCTGCTCGGTCAGGTAGGCGATGCAGACCGGGAACACCATGATCACCGCCGCCGACAGCGGCACTGCTTCATGGCGGTGCGCGAGCAGCATCAGCGCCTGCAGGCAGAGTGTGGCCACCAGCGTCAGCAGCGCGGTCGCAAACGGATTGCCGGCCAGCGCCACCAGCACCAGCGGCAGCGACATCGCGGCAAACGGGTCATGGCTCTGCCACTGCGCAAAGGCGCCGA
The DNA here is from genome assembly GCF_058787575.1 of Cupriavidus sp. FW305-3-2-15-C-LB2. NCBI lineage: Bacteria > Pseudomonadati > Pseudomonadota > Betaproteobacteria > Burkholderiales > Burkholderiaceae > Cupriavidus > Cupriavidus sp. FW305-3-2-15-C-LB2. Next base: position 36,246 of record NZ_JBYSZW010000028.1, on the reverse strand, counting down.
TGGCCAGGCACAGCGCCAGCGCGCCCGCCTGCGGCGCCAGCACCGGCCGCGCGACGGCGGCGCGCACGCGCACCTTCGTCATCGACAACATCATCGGCAGCAACAGCGCCATGCCGAGCGCGTCGGCCTGCCACCACGTCCACCAGACCGAGGCGAAGCTGGTGCCATGGGTCGCGGCGATGGCCATGGCGCCGGCGGTGGCCCCCAGTGCCGGCGCCAGGATGCCGCCCACCGCCAGCATCACCGCGAAGGCGGCCAGCGGACCGTGGCGCCCCAGGGCGGCATGCCGGTCCAGCAGGCGCAGCAGCCCGAGCGCGAACAGCATCTCGGCCAGGTTGGCGCCGGTCAGCATCAGCGCGGTGGCGACGCTGTCGCCGGCCGCATGGTTGGCCAGCACGCTGGCGCCCAGCATGCCGGCCAGCAGCCACGGTCCCTCCGCGCGCGGCCGGTGCAGCAGCAGGCCCAGCCCGAAGGCGTTGGGCAGCCACACCGCCGCCACGGTACCGGGCAGCCGCGCCAGCCACAGCGCAGCCGCCGCCAGCACGAAATAGCCGGCGCCGGCCAGCAGCAAGGGCAGCCAGCGGCGCTGCGCGGCAGGATGGTCGTTGGCGGCCTGGTGGCTCGGCGGGGCCGTGTGGGGCGTCATGGACGAGAACGATGCAAAAAGGCGGTGCGTCTGAGTGGGAGGAGGCGGCTTGCCCGGCGCGCCCGGGCGGCACGGCCCCGGATGCGGGGACGGAATGCCGCCCAGCGTAGGGGCAATGTAGCGAGGATAAGGACGCGGCCATTGGCAGGACAGGGGGCAGGTTGGGGGCTATCTTGGCACTGGTGCTGGGGGCGATTTTTTGGTAGGGACCGTCAGGCATGCGGGTAAGCCAGTTCATAACCTCACGAGTAATCGCGCCACGGCCCCGCCGCGCCCATCATGCAGCCATGGCCTGACCTGAGGCCGCTATACGGATTCCCAACCAAGACCAGGAGTACGCCATGTCTGCCGCCATCCAAGCCCAAGTCACTGCCGATCCCGCCACCCTTGCCGACCGCTGCCTCGCCGCCTGGAACGAGACCGATGCCGCGCGCCGGCGCGAGCTGATCGCGCTGGCGTGGACGGAATCGGCAAGCTATGTCGATCCGCTGATGCGCGGGGACGGCCATGCTGGCATCGACGCGATGATCGCCGCGGTGCAGACGAAGTTCCCCGGGTTTCGCTTTACCCGCGTGAGCCCGGTCGATGCGCACGGCGAGCACCTGCGCTTTACGTGGGAACTGGCCCCGGCGGGAGAGCCGGCGCTGGTGGTCGGCACCGACTTCGCCACGATTTCCGCCGATGGCCGGCTGGCGCGCATGACCGGCTTCATCGACCGGGCCCCGGCCGGGCTGGCCTGACCGAGGCGCGCGCCGCCGCTATGTGGCCTGCCCCACCGACAGCCCCCCGCCCACTGGCGGCAAGCTGCTGCATCCAGTGCGGCAGACAGGGGAAGGCAAATGGCGCGATTTCTGCGGGTGGCGGCATGGGGGCTGGCCGGCACGGCTGTCGCCGTGGCCGTGGGGGCCTATGCCGCGGTATGGGTCGGCGAGCGCAAGGCGTCGCGCATTGTCGAGGTCAAGGTTTCACCCATCGCCATCCGTGAAGATGCCGCCGGCATCGCGCTCGGCAAGTACTTGTTTGAATCGCGCGGCTGCATGGAATGCCACGGTGCCGGCGGCGGCGGCAAGCAGGTGATCGACGACCCCGGCGGCCTGCGCGTGCGCGCGCCGGACCTGACGCGCGCCAATCCGGACATTGCCGCCTACCAGCCGGTTGACTGGGTACGGAGCATCCGCCATGGCGTGGCGCCCTCGCACCGGCCGCTGCTGATCATGCCCAGCGAGGACTACAACCGCCTGAGCGACGAGGACCTGGGCGCGCTGGTGGGCTACCTGCGCAGCCTGCCGCCGGCGATGGGGGCGCCCGCGGAAATCCGCATGCCATGGCTGGTGCGGGCGCTGTACGGCGTGGGCATCGTGCAGGACGCGGCCGCCAAGATCGACCACAGCTTGCCGGTGCAGCCTGCAATGGTGCCGGCGCCCACGGCCAGGTACGGCGGCTACGTCGCCAATGCGTGCCTGGGATGTCACGGGCCGGACTTCCGCGGCGGCAAGATCCCGGGCGCGCCGCCCGACTGGCCGCCCGCGGCGGACCTGCGCCCCGTGCCGGGCGGCGCCATGTCGCGCTACGGCCAGGCTTCGGCCTTTATCGCGATGATGCGCAGCGGCAAGCGCCCAGATGGCACCGAAGTAAGCCGCGTGATGCCGTTCAATTCGTTCGGACGCATGAACGATACCGACCTGACCGCGCTCTATCTGTTCCTGGCCGGCATGCCGCAGCGCTGAGCGCGCGCGTCAGCGCCGCGCCAGCCGCCGGCCGGCGGCGATGCCGGGCAGCTCCACCCAGCGGTGCAGCAGTAGCGCCAGCGCCAGCGCCAGGCCGGCATCGATGGCAAAGCGCAGCAGTTGCAGCGCGGTCTGGTAGGGCGCCAGTTCGGGCATCAGGTGCTTGACGCCCTCGATCACGGTGGGGTGCGTCAGGTACAGCGCATACGACAGTTCGCCCAGCCAGACCAGTACGCGCGGCACGCGCAGCACGCCGGCGTGCTCGGCCGCCACGGCGCCGGCCAGCAGCGCCGCCGCGGGCAGCCCGCGTCCGGCCAGGCTGAAGTCGGGCCCGACCAGCGGCAGCGACAGCGCGAACGCCGCGCAACCGGTTGCCAGCATGCCCACCGCGATGGCCGGCGTCAGCAGGTGGCGCCAGCGCGCGTAGGCCCACGCCAGTCCGCAGCCCAGCAGGAATTCCAGCACCAGCGGATTGCTGGCCATGGCCAGCCACGGCGTGGCGAACGGGTAGCCCTGCGCCGGATCTGCCGCCAGCGCGCCGAAGCGCCACCACGGCAGCACCAGCGTGGTCAACGCGAAGACCCCCAGCACCACCAGCAGCGCGCGCCGCCCGGCCAGCAGGCCGAGCGCGAAGGCGGCATAGAACGCCAGCTCATAGTTGAGCGACCAGCCCACGTACAGCGCCGGGTAGCCATAGTACGGCGCGTGGTCGGCTGCAGTCGGCAGGAAGGCCAGCGACGCCGCGAATACCGCCGGCGTGACCGGATTGAGCAGCAGCGCATGGATGGCCGACATGATCCAGTACGGCGGCGCCAGCCGGCAGCAGCGCCGGATCATGAAGCTGAGCGGGCGCTCAGGCTGGGGCCGCGCCAGCACCGCGACCCAGGCGATGATGAAGCCGCTGATGACAAAGAAGACGTCCACGCCGACATGGCCGCGCTTGATCACGTTGTCGGTCAGCCAGTTGAGCGCCGGCGCATCGGCGCCGCCCAGCGCCAGGCCGGAGTGGTAGACCACCACGAACGCGGCGGCCAGCCCGCGCAGGGCCTGGATGCTGTCGAGCCGCGCCACTGACGGGGACTGGGCCGCCGGCACGCGCGTGGCAGCGGTGGCGTGCGGGACCGGTGCCGCGGAGGCGCCGGAATAAGTGTGTTCTGGAACAGTCGATGGCACTGTTGCGGCGGCAGAAATCGGAAAGCGAAGGGATTCATGAGGGACAGCCGCCACATGCCCAAAGTTCGTGCAAAACGGCTTCGGGGGCAGGGTAGTGCGCATGGTGTCCGGCAAGGTGACCGAAATTGCACTATCCTCATTTGTCCTTTGCGCCAGGCTGCGGCGCATGGGCAGTGCCCGCGCGCCGCACGATTGCGCCCGGCGGGGGCACTGGAAAGAACCAGCGGGCAACGTACCCAAGGAGTGTCCCCCCATGACCACCCTCAATATCAACGTCAACGGCAAGACCCGTGAAGTCGACGTGGACCCGTCCACGCCGCTGCTGTGGGCGCTGCGTGACAACCTTGAAATGACCGGCACCAAGTTCGGCTGCGGCATGGCCGCATGCGGTGCCTGCACCGTGCACGTCAACGGCCAGGCTACGCGCAGCTGCGTGACGCCGGTATCCGCGGCTGCCGGAGCGCGCATCACCACCATCGAAGGCATCGGCACTGACAAGGTCGGGCGCGCCGTGATGGACGCCTGGCTCAAGCATGACGTGGCGCAATGCGGCTACTGCCAGAACGGCCAGGTGATGAGCGCCATCGGCCTGCTGCGCACCAAGCCGCGGCCTACCGACGCCGACATCGACCAGGCCATGGCCGGCAACCTGTGCCGCTGCGGCACGTACCAGCGCATCCGCGCGGCGATCAAAGACGCCGCCCGTGCGCTGGCCTGAGCGGGAGGAATGATAATGCGAATCCGAGGCATCGAGGCACTGGCCGGCGGCCAGGGCGGCAATGATGGCGAAGCGCGTCAGCACACCGGTATCGCCACGCTGGACCGCCGCAGTTTCCTGAAGCTGACCGGCCTGGCCGGCGGCGGGCTGGCACTGGGCGTGGCGCCGCTGGCGCAGGCGCAGGACGCGGCCAGGCCCAGGACCACAGCGCCGGCGCCGCAGGCGTTCCTGATCATCGCGCCGGACAACACCGTGACCGTGGCCGTGAACCGGCTCGAGTTCGGCCAGGGCGTGCACACCGCGCTGCCGATGGCGCTGGCCGAAGAGCTGGACGCCGACTGGCGCAACGTGCGCGCCACGCTGGCACCGGCGGGCGACCCGTACAAGGACCCCGCCTTCGGCATGCAGATGACCGGCGGCTCCACCGCGCTGAACCACTCGTTCGAGCAATATCGTGAACTGGGCGCGCGCGCCCGCGCGATGCTGGTGGCGGCGGCCGCGCAGCAGTGGAAGGTCGATCCGGCCAGCTGCAAGGTGGAGCAGGGCGTCATCACGTCCGGCAGCCATCGTGCCACCTTCGGCGAGCTGGCGCCCGCGGCGATGGAGCTGCCCGTGCCGCAGCGGGTCACTCTGAAAGACCCGTCGCAGTTCCGTATCGTCGGCAAGCCCACGCCGCGGCTGGATGCGCGCGGCAAGATGGACGCGACCACGCCGTTCGGCATCGACACGCACCTGAAGGGCATGGTGGTGGCCGTGGTGGCGCGCCCGCCGCGCTTTGGCGGCAAGGTCAAGAGCTTCAGCGCCGACAAGGCGCGCGCGGTGCAGGGCGTGCGCGGCGTGCTGCAGGTGCCGGTCGACCGCGGCGGCAGTGGCGTGGCGGTGATTGCCAGCGGCTACTGGCCGGCCAAGATGGGCCGCGATGCGCTCGAGATCCAGTGGGAAGACGCGGGCTCGAAGGTGTCGTCGCAGGCGCTCTTCGACGAATACGCAAGGCTGGCCGGCCAGCCCGGCACGGTGGCGCGCGCGGGGAGCGGGGATATCGGCTCGGCCATCAACGGTGCCGCGCGCAAGATCGAGGCCGACTTCCGCTTCCCGTACCTGGCGCACGCGCCGATGGAGCCGCTGAACTGCACGCTGCAGCCGGAAGTGGCCGGCGGCAAGGTGCAGTCGGTCAAGGTCTGGGTGGGCTCGCAGTTCCAGACCGTCGACCAGGCCGCGGTGGCGCGCACGCTGGGGCTGGCGCCGGACAAGGTGGTGCTCAACACCATGATGGCCGGCGGTGGCTTCGGCCGGCGCGCGGTGCCGACCTCGGACTACATCGTGGAAGCGGCCAACGTGCTCAAGGCCTGGGTAGCCGCCGGCCACACCGAGCCGCTCAAGGTGGTGTGGAGCCGCGAGGACGATATCCGCGGCGGCTACTACCGACCGCTGCATCTGCACCGCGCCCGCATCGGGCTGGATGCGCAGGGCAAGGTGGTGGGCTGGCAGCACACCATCGTCGGTCAGTCGATCCTGAAGGGCACGCCGTTCGAGCCCTTCATGGTCAAGAACGGCGTCGACGCCACCATGACCGAAGGCATCGTCGAGAATGACTATGACCTGCCGCTGCAGATGTCGGTGCACCATCCGCAGGTGGACGTGCCGGTGCTGTGGTGGCGCTCGGTAGGCAATACGCATACCGCCTTCGTCAAGGAAACGCTGGCCGATGAAATGGCCGCAGCCTCGAAGCAGGACCCCGTGGCATTCCGCCTGGCCCGGCTCGACGAGAAGAAGCACGCGCGCCACCGCGCCGCGCTGCAGCTGGCGGTGGACAAGTCCGGCTATGGCAAGCGCAAGCTGTCCAAGGGCCATGCCTGGGGCGTGGCCGTGCACGAGTCGTTCAACACCGTGGTGGCCTACGTGGTCGACGTCTCGGTGGTGAAGGGCGAGCCGCGCGTGCACCGCGTCACCGCCGGCGTGCATGCCAACCGCGTGGTCAACCCGATGTCCGCCGAGGCCCAGATCCAGGGTGCCTGCATCTTTGGGCTGGCCATGACCAAGCCGGGGTTTGCCATCGAGATCGAGAACGGCGCCGTGAAGAACAGCAACTTCCCGGACTATCCGCCGCCGCGCATCACCGATGCGCCGGTGGTGGACGTGTTCTTCGTGCCCTCGCAGGAGAACCCCACCGGCCTGGGCGAGCCGGGCGTGCCGCCGATCGCGCCGGCAGTGGCGAACGCGCTGTTCACGCTGACGGGCAAGCGCCAGCGGCAATTGCCGTTTGTGATGGCTTGATGGTCTGACCGCAGCCGGCCGCCGAAGGGGAGGTGCAGCCGCGTCGCGCATCCCCCGAATGCGGCTGGCACGCGCTATTTGTTGTAATCGCACCAGTCTTTGCCGGGCCGTGGCTCCACCCTATTGCGTTTGCGCGGCGAGCCGCGTAGAACGGGAAAAACTGCGCGCAAGGAACAGCGCGGAAAAAAATACGCCAGCACCGCCCTGCCGCCGCGTTTCGCGGACCGGGGGCGTGCCCGGAGACCGAGGTGTGATCATGGAGACCCAGGAAAGTACGCTGACCCTTGCGCTGATGACCGAGCCCGCGCGGATCCGGATCTGCCGGGCGCTGCTGGAGGCCGGCGAGGCGGGCCTGCCGGCCACCGACCTGGCGCAGGTCGCACGGCTGAGCCTGGCGCGCGCCGGCCACGTGTTCCTGGAACTGGTGCAGGCCGATGTGCTGGCGCTGTCGATCCAGGAGCGCCGCGTTTGCTACGTGCTCAAGGCGCGCCGCGCCGTGACCGAGGCACTGGGCTATATCGACGCCAGCGGACTGGCCGACTGATCCTTGCGGCGTGGCCGGGCTACTTCCGGACTTCCTTCAGTGCCCGCTCACGCGCGGCCTCCCGGTCCTGCGTGAGCCGGTAGGCCGCGTAGTACTTGTAGATATTGCGCACATAGGTGGTGGTTTCGATGCCGATCTTCTCCGCCACCACGATCTCGACATTGTTGAACCACTTGTCGGGATCCAGCCCGCGCGCCGCAGCCTCCTTGCGCATCTTGGCGATATTGCCGGGCCCGGCGTTGTAACTGGCAAAGGCGAACAGCGGCCGGTTGGATTCCGAGAAATGCGCGTCGGGGAAGTACTTCGTCATCAGCCGGTCCATGTACTTGGCGCCGGCGTGGATGTTGGACTCGACCATCTGGATATTGCCCACGTTCAGTTCCTTGCCGGTGGCGGGCATGATCTGCATGATGCCGACGGCGCCCACGCGGCTGCGCGCCTGCTGGTTGAGCTGTGACTCCTGGAAGCCCTGTGCCGCCAGCATCAGCGGGTCGAAGCCATAGTCCTTGCCATACTTCTCGAAGAAGGCAACGGTCTGCTGGAAGCGCTTGTATTCGGCGTCCTCGGTGTTGTTCTTGATCTGCTTGACCCGGCGCATGGATTGCTTGATCAGGTATTCCGCCATGCCCTGCTTCTTGACGTAATTGACATAGAAATCGTCAATGACCTGCCGCAACTGCGGGCTGTCCTTGCGGAAGGCCCAGCCGACATAGCCGCCTTCGCGCACCGCCAGGTCCTGGCGCACCTTGATGTCAGGCAGGATCTGCGCCCACATTGCGGCCTTCCAGTCGTCGACCACGACGATCTCCAGCAGGCCCGCGTTCAGCATCTCGAGCACGTCCTCGTCTTCAAGGGCATCGGGCAGCAGCACCAGCTTCATCGGCGCCTTGCCGGACTGGCGCAGGCGGTCGTTCAGTGCAGTCAGGCTGTCGTAGTAGCTGCTCGCGCGGCGCACGTGGACGGTCTTGCCCGCCAGGTCGTCCAGGCTCTTCAGCGCCGGCGACTTGGGGCCGGTCACGATCAGCTCGCGCACCGGCTTGCGGTCGCGCGGCGCGGCAAAGTCGACCATCTTCAGCCGGGCCTCGGTCTCGGTCAGGTTGCCGGCGGCGATATCGCCCAGGCCCGCCGCCAGGTCGGGCAGCAGCCGGTCGCGCGTGGTGGGGATGATGATGATGGTGAGCGGGCGCTTGCCCAGTCGACTGGCGTAGGTCTTGTTCAGGTAGCGCTCGAATTCCCGCACCAGTTCTGCGGTAATTCCGCGCTCGTGGCCTTTGTCGCTGAAGTAGAGGGTGCGGCTGTAAGGCACCAGCACGCGGATGACGCGACTGGTGACCATCACATCGAAGTCGCCCATGCGCGGCTTGTTGGCCAGGTTGAGGCCGCGCGGCCTGGCGACATCTGCCTTGCCGGTTGCGGCTTTTGCCGCGGGGGCCGCAACGGGCGCGGACGCCGGCGCCGGCTTCTGCTGCGCGGCAAACGTGCTGCACAGGCTGAGTGCGCCCACCAGGCCGGACAGGAGAAGGCCTGCGAACCAGTGGCGTGGGTGGGCAGCGGACATGGCGCAGATGGCAAGCCGGGCAGAAAGGCGCACGACTCGCTCGTATCGAGTCTAGGCGCGATCCTGCCTCTTGCAAGCCGCCAGGGTCCGGATGCTGCCGAAGGGCAAACGGGAGGGGTATGTCTGGCACGAAGAAGGTGGCCGGCTGATCCCGGCCACCCGTCTCGCAAAGGCTGGCGCTATTGCTTTGGTGCGGCCATTTCCTGCTTGGCCGTTGCATCGGCTGCCTTGTTCTCTACTTTGCGCTCCTGCTTGGCAGCGCCGACTTCTTCCTTGTACTCACCCTTGGCCGCCTTCTTCTTGGCCTTGTACTCGGCGGCGGCCTTCTGGCGCGCCTCGCGGCGTTCCACCAGCGGGTCCTTCGGCGGCTCGATCTGGGTCATGCCGGGCGGCACGCCCTGGCCGCCTGCCGGCGTGGCAGAGGTTGCCGGCATCGCCGGGGTCGCGGGCATGCCCTGGGCAGCAGGGGTTGCCGGCGTGGCCGGGGTAGCGGGGGTGGCGGTTGTCTGGGCAATGGCCGCAGCGCAGCTGAGGCCAGCCAGGCCTGCGGCAATCACGCTGGCGATTCGGGTAAGGCGAGCAGGCTGTTTCGTATCCATGGAATACCTCCAGAGTCGCTGTCGGAGGCGCCGGCAACGGAAGCGCTCGGCGCGGCGTACGCCGTACATCCGGCCAAGACGGGCGCGCGGCGACAAGCCCAGTCTAGGTAGCGGCACCACGTTGCGCTGTCAGGCACACGCCCGAATGGGTGCCGGGATTATTCCTACAGGCGGGTCGTTGCCGGCCGGGAGCCCATGCCGCGCAAGGCATCAACCGCTCCTCGGGAAAACCCGCATCACACCCGCGTCTTGAAATGCCCCTACCCCGTCCCTATAATTAGCACTCGTCAGGGGTGAGTGCTAACAGCCTCCTGCGACACCTGAACATTTCTGACGGCCGTCGCCTCGGTAGCCGGCCGATTTGTGATCAAAAACTCACTTTGTATCTAGGAGTCCGTATGAATCTGCGTCCTTTGCACGACCGCGTGATCGTGAAGCGTCTGGACAACGAAACCAAGACCGCGTCCGGTATCGTGATTCCCGACAACGCTGCCGAGAAGCCCGATCAAGGCGAAGTGCTGGCAATCGGTCCTGGCAAGAAGGATGACAAGGGCAACAACATCGCCCTCGACGTCAAGGTCGGTGACCGCGTGCTGTTCGGCAAGTACGCCGGCCAGGCCGTGAAGGTGGAAGGCCAGGAACTGCTGGTCATGCGCGAAGAAGACATCATGGCCGTGGTGAACAAGTAATTCACCAACTGACCGCCACCCCGTACAGATTTCAGGAGATTCAAGAATGGCAGCTAAAGACGTAGTGTTCGGCGACGCCGCACGTGCCAAGATGGTCGAAGGCGTGAACATCCTCGCCAACGCAGTCAAGGTGACCCTGGGCCCGAAGGGCCGCAACGTGGTGCTGGAGCGCAGCTTCGGCGGCCCGACCGTGACCAAGGACGGCGTGTCCGTGGCCAAGGAAATCGAGCTGAAGGACAAGCTGCAGAACATGGGCGCCCAGATGGTCAAGGAAGTGGCTTCCAAGACCAGCGACAACGCCGGTGACGGTACCACCACCGCTACCGTGCTGGCCCAGTCGATCGTGCGCGAAGGCATGAAGTTCGTTGCCGCCGGCATGAACCCGATGGACCTGAAGCGCGGCATCGACAAGGCTGTTGCCGCCGCCGTGGAAGAGCTGAAGAAGGTCAGCAAGCCCACCACCACCAGCAAGGAAATCGCCCAGGTTGGCGCGATCTCGGCCAACAGCGACACCTCCATCGGTGAGCGCATCGCCGAAGCCATGGACAAGGTCGGCAAGGAAGGCGTGATCACGGTTGAAGACGGCAAGTCGCTGGCCGACGAGCTGGAAGTCGTGGAAGGCATGCAGTTCGACCGCGGCTACCTGTCGCCGTACTTCATCAACAACCCGGAAAAGCAGGTTGTCCAGCTGGACAACCCGTTCGTGCTGCTGTTCGACAAGAAGATCAGCAACATCCGCGACCTGCTGCCGGTGCTGGAGCAAGTGGCCAAGGCCGGCCGCCCGCTGCTGATCGTCGCTGAAGACGTCGAGGGCGAAGCCCTGGCGACCCTGGTGGTCAACAACATCCGTGGCATCCTGAAGACCGCCGCCGTCAAGGCTCCGGGCTTCGGCGACCGCCGCAAGGCCATGCTGGAAGACATCGCCATCCTGACCGGCGGCACCGTCATCGCTGAAGAAATCGGCCTGACGCTGGAAAAGGCTGGCCTGAACGACCTGGGCCAGGCCAAGCGCATCGAGATCGGCAAGGAAAACACCATCATCATCGACGGCGCCGGCGACGCAGCTGCGATCGAAGGCCGCGTCAAGCAAATCCGCGCCCAGATCGAAGAAGCGACCTCGGACTACGACCGTGAGAAGCTGCAAGAGCGCGTGGCCAAGCTGGCCGGCGGTGTTGCCGTGATCAAGGTTGGCGCTGCCACCGAAGTCGAAATGAAGGAAAAGAAGGCCCGCGTGGAAGACGCCCTGCACGCCACCCGCGCTGCGGTGGAAGAAGGCATCGTCCCCGGCGGTGGTGTGGCCCTGCTGCGTGCCCGCGCTGCGATCTCGGCACTGACCGGCGAAAACGCCGACCAGAACGCCGGTATCAAGATCGTGCTGCGCGCCATGGAAGAGCCGCTGCGCCAGATCGTGCTGAACGCCGGTGAAGAAGCTTCGGTGGTCGTTGCCAAGGTTATCGAAGGCAAGGGCAACTACGGCTACAACGCCGCTTCGGGCGAGTACGGCGACCTGGTGGAAATGGGCGTGCTGGACCCGACCAAGGTCACCCGCACCGCACTGCAGAACGCCGCTTCGGTGGCTTCGCTGATGCTGACCACCGACTGCGCAGTTGCCGAATCGCCGAAGGAAGAATCGGCTCCGGCAATGCCGGGCGGCATGGGCGGCATGGGCGGCATGGAAGGCATGATGTAATTCATCGCCGACCGACTGCCCTCACGGGCAGGCTGTCTTGGAAAACCCCCGCGGGTGCGAGCCCGCGGGGGTTTTTTCGTTCCGGGCAGCGCGACGCTCGCGCCTTGCCATGCACGAGTGCAGAAAACTCTCACCCTGATCTAAGGCTTGCCCTATTTGTGGAGCGGAAGGCGCCGGCTACATTTCTAATCGCCGCCTATTGAACCCGCGGGCAAATCCCGGATCAACCCACCTCCTAGCATGGCTGCCATAGAAAACGAAATCACTACATCGCCACGACGCTGGCTGGTTCATGCCACCGCGCGCATCAGGCGCGTGCCTTCGGTGCTTGCCTGCGCGGCACTCATGTGCCTGGCATACGCCCAGGCGCATGCTGCCTGCATGGGAACCACCGTGACCTCGCCGTTCCTGCCGGCCACGGTGAGCATCAGCAAGACCACCGGCATCGGCCAGGTGATCTCCAGCGCCACCATTACCGTAACGGTGACGTGCGACGACACCGGACTGCGGCATCCATCTACCAATGGCTGGGCCCTGAACTACACGCCGCAGACGCCACTGGTGGCGACTTCGATCTCGCAGCAGACCTTTGCCACCGCCATGCCGGGACTGGGCTATCGCATGTACATGCCCGACGGCAACCTGATTGCACCGACCAGCTACGGCACCAACGGCGGCGACAACTTCGGCGCCAACTGCATGGGGGCGGCTTCGGGCGGGGTGCCTTGCACGATGCCGCTGGGCACCTCGACCCAGACCTTCCGGTTCCGGCTGGACCTGGTGCGGACCAGCACGGTGCTGACCAGCGGCACGTTCAGTGACAGCCTGATGCGCTTCGGCTACCAGGACAGCTGGACGGGGGGCTCGGGACCGGGGCCGTGGACGGCCCAGTTCGGCGAGCAAATGACTTCGACAGTGACCTTCCGCTTCATTCCGCCAAGCTGCAACCTCAGCGCCGGCACGGCGAACCAGGTCATTACCTTGCCCAAGATCAGCGCCTCGTCCCTGCCCACCATCGGCTCGACCGCGGGCGCGACGAGATTCGGGCTCACTCTCGAGAATTGCGTCACCCAGTCGATCGTCACGATGAACATCAGCGGCGATGCCACCGCCGTGGGCAGCGTCCTGCGGAACAACGGCTCGGCGCAAGGCGTTGGCCTGCAGATGCTGAATGGCGGCCCGGCGGGCACCCCGCTGCCGCTCAACGCCGATGTCGGCATGGGCAATGTCGGCGCGGCAATGACCATGGCCATTCCGTTGGGGGTGAGGTACTACCGGGTAGGCCCGGTCACGCCAGGCACGGTCGACAGCGTGGCAACGGTCAATTTCAACTACAACTGAAGGGGAAGCCGCTCGCGAGAGCCCTTGCTTTGGTGCCGGACTCACGGAGAGCGTCATCCGCCTGTTGGCCGCATGACGCTCAATTGGTGGCCGAGGTATGAGTCAAATCTGTAACACACCTCTGTGCAGCAGGCAGCCTTTTCCACGCGCTTGTAGAGCCGAGCAGGCATAGCAAGCAGGCTTCTGAGCCCGGTAAGTGACCTTGATCGCACCATTGAGGCGAGGCATGCCGATTTGCATCGGCATTGGGCCGGAAGCCGGACTCGCTGGTCAGGGGCTGCAATATCCTGGCGAGTCGTCCAGCGTGCCCTCTCCAGGCTGTGTCCCTACCTACTGATTCCGCCATTGGGCCGATACCAATTGCCGTTGGCATGACCAAGAATGCATGTACGAAGCCAGGTATCGGGATGTTCCCGGTGTAGTCAGCCGGACGCCTAAGTGTGTCGCTCGCAGCCGTGGACCTCGGCAATGACAGCAGACCTGTGAGGCTATTCCCGTTATCCGCCCAAGCTGGGTGCTCATGTCTCTTATCCAAGGGCGATGCATATGTCCACGTATAGCAAAAAGAAGGCAAAAGGGGTCATTCTTCCGATCGTGGGCCTGACCCTGGCCGTGTTGCTAGGCATGGCCGGTCTGGTCATCGACCTTGGGGGCATGTTTGTCGCGAAGACCGAGCTACAGTCGGCCGTCGATAGCTGCGCGCTGGCCGCGGCGCAGGAACTCGATGGCGCTGCGGACGCCCTGACACGGGCTACGAGCGCTGGGCTGACAGCTGGGAACGCCAACAAAGTCAGGTACCAGAAGGGCTCGGCGGCCCTCGTCGACACTGACGTCACCTTCAGCGATACGCTCAACGGATCCTACAGCTCGACCTTCACGCCTGTTGCCAACGCGCGCTACGTGAAATGCGATCATCTTACGAGCGGGATTTCGGCCTACCTGATCCAGATGGTCGGAGGCCCCTCCAGCAATGCTGTTGCTGCCGTCGGTGTTGCCACCCGCACTCATGCCCAGAGCACCTGTCCCATCCCTGTTGGCTTGCTTCCCAAAGCGGGGGCTATCGCCCCTGACTATGGATTTGCGATTGGTGAATGGGTAACTGTGCTTTACGACGGCACCAGGACGGCCGCTCCCGGGGAAATGGGCTGGTACAACCTCGATGGATCCACTAACGCCAACGAGACAAAACAAGAGATGGCCGTCGGGTACTGCAACTCCAAGGTCGAAGATACGCTCCGGACCCCTGGGGCGAAGGTCGCCGTGGATGACCAGTGGAACAGCCGCTTTGGCATCTACAAGAACAACGGCGACATGTCGCTCATGCGGCCGGACTTTACGGGATATGCCTACACCACCACGAACTGGCCGAATGGCAAGCAGGCATATTCCGGTTCATCAGGTGGTACTGACCCGACTGCGACCAATTTCAAGACCAAGCGGCTGACGTTCGCAAGCTACGCGGATACGGGCACGGATGTCCAGGCCGGCGACACGATCACCAACCTGAACATGAAAGGCGGCTACAAGGATCTGGCTGTGCCAGGCGCCAATGGCGATCATGCAAAGCTGGGGATGAGTCGCCGCCTTGTGATCGTGCCAGTCATATCGACGGCTTCGAAAGTTGTGGACTTCGCCTGCATGCTCATGCTGCAGCCGATCAGCGGACCTACTGAAACGGTTCAGTTCGAATACCTGGGTAATGCGGCGACGGTCAGTAGCCCGTGCACGACCAACGGCCTGGCCGGTGGCAATTTCGGCCCCATGATCCCGGCGCTTGTCCAGTAGGGGAAATCAATGAAGAAGCGACAAAAAGGTGTGGCGCTCGTCGAGCTCGCCATCACAATTTCCTTACTACTGGCGATCTGCTTCGCCGTCACTGAGTTCGGCCGGGCAATCTACACGTACAACACATTGGCCAAATCAGTCCGTGATGCGGCCCGCTACCTGAGTACGCAGGCGGCGGGCAACGCGGCTGCGCACGCTATGGCGAAGCAACTGGTCGTGTACGGTACGCCGGTGGCTACCGACGGTCAGCCGACCCTGGCGCCTGGCCTGAAAACCAGCATGGTAAGCGTCTGCGACGCCGCGGATCCGGCATGCGCTTCCAATATGGGCCAGGGCGCCAGTCCTGCAATCAATACTGTGACGGTCCGGATTTCCGGCTATACGTT
Organism: Cupriavidus sp. FW305-3-2-15-C-LB2; assembly: GCF_058787575.1. NCBI lineage: Bacteria > Pseudomonadati > Pseudomonadota > Betaproteobacteria > Burkholderiales > Burkholderiaceae > Cupriavidus > Cupriavidus sp. FW305-3-2-15-C-LB2. The sequence continues at coordinate 21,116 of NZ_JBYSZW010000028.1, read as the reverse complement.
CACGCCTATCCTGGACCTGCTCGGATTTACGCGGTTTTATACCGGCGGCAGCGATTCACTTACGTCGATTTCCTTCAGCGATATCTCAGCTACGATGAGGCAGGCTTATGAATAGGCGTCAGCGAGGTGCGACAGCGGTGGAATTCGCCATTGCGGCAGTGCTCTTCTTTGGGTTACTGCTTGGCATATTGGAGTTCGGACGGGTGCTGTATACGTGGAATGCCGTCGCAGAAGCCACCCGGTGGGGAGCGAGGCAAGCGGTTGTCTGTGGCAGAGGATCGCCATCAGTGCTCAACCGAATGCAGGAAATTCTGCCAAGTCTCAAATCTGCCAATGTCTCTGTCAACTGGTACGACGCAAACGGACTGAGCGCCAGTTGCGACAGCGCATCCTGCACGGGAGTCGCTGTCAGCGTGACGGGATTGGCCGTTTCCCCGGTCTCTCCGGCGGCCTGGGTCGGATTCTCCAGCCTGGCTGTACCCGGATTCCTGACTTACCTTCCCAGGGAGATCATGGGACAGGACGCGGGTAGTAGCGCTGTCTGCGACAGCTGAAAATCCTGGTCCAGAAAGCCCCCGCCGGTGTCCGCGGGGGTTCTTTCTTTTGTGGCCCGGCGGCTGGTCGGAATTCGACCGTGGCCTACCACAGCACCTGTGCTGCGGCTCCGTCAGCCAGCCATAAGAGGATGGCACCGCTTCAGACCTCGACCATGCAGCACCAGTCGAAACACTTGTTTTCCAGCTCGCCGGTGCGGCGGCTGACGTAGCCGCGCGGGTTGCAGACCACGCGCGAATCGTCGATGCAGTAGTCGAAGCTGGTGTGGGTATGGCCGTGGATCCACAGGTCCGCCTGCGCCACCAGGTCGGGCCGGCGCGACAGGAAGCCGCCGGAGACCAGGTCGTGCGAGTAGCGCGGGTCCAGGCTGCCGAGGTCAGGACCGTGGTGAGTGACCACCACGGTCCTGCCATCGTAGGGTTGTGCCAGTTGCGCCGCCAGCCAGTCCGATGCTGCCTGGTGGCGTGCCAGTGCGTCCTGTGGCATGAAATGGCGCGGACGGCCGTCGTCGCCGTGGAGTTCGATCAGCCGGTGGTCCAGCATCACCGCCGCACAAGCCTGCATCGCGTCTTCGCGCCGGTCCGTGCCGAACAGCGTGTAATCCGTCCACCAGGTGGTGCCGATGATGCGTACGCGTCCATGTGCGCCGTTGAATTCGGCCACAGCGCCATTGAGCACTTGTATGCCTGGGTGCTCTTCGGTGGCTTCCGCCATCAGGCGATCCACCGTCTCGAAGTTGCTTTCGTAGTATTCGTGGTTTCCCGGCACGTAGACCACCGGCTGGCTGAAGGTGCGCGCAGCCCAGTCGATGCCGTCGCGCCCGTTGGCGATGTCGCCGGCCAGCACCACGATGTCGGCATCGCAGGCGGGCACGGACTGCGGCATGTTGTGCTCGATGTGGAGGTCGCTCAGGATGCGTAGCTTCATCGGGACTCCGGAGGCGCTTGGGGCTCGCTGCATGGGCCGCTACGGCGGCAGGCGGTTGCCTGCATTCTTAATAAGCCAGCCCGTCAGGTCAAGTCCCGCGGATCCCACCGAAAAGCAAAAAAGCCCGGAACCAGGTCCGGGCAAGTGACTGTCTAGCCGGCATTGCACCGGGAGACAGCCGGGGGAAACGATCGCGGTTTCCCGGAAGTATTACCCTCCCTGTCCGGCCATGGTCGGCAGTAGGACGCGATAGATCTGGATAAAGGCTGGCCCGAGCAGCACCAGCAACAGCGACGGGAAGATGGTGAAGATCAGCGGGAACAGCAGCTTGAGCGCGATCTTGGCGGCTTGCTCCTCGGCCAGCATGCGGCGTTTGGTGCGCAGCATGTCGGACAGCACGCGCAGGGACTCGCCCAGGCTGGTGCCGAACCGGTCCGCCTGGATCAGCATGGAGGCAAACTTGTCGACGTCTTCTACTCCGGTGCGCAGCGACAGGTTCGACAGTGTCTTTTCCTTGGAGAAACCTGAGCGCAGCTCCAGCAGCATCAGCTGGAGCTCATCGGCCAGCACCGGGCAGCGCAGCGCCAACTCGTCGGCCACGCGCATCAGCGCGGCATCAAGCCCGAGGCCGGCTTCCACGCAGACTGTCAGCAGGTCGATCACGTCCGGGAACTCTTCGAACACCGTGCGCTGGCGTTGCGACAGCTTGCGCGCCAGCACGACATTCGGCAGGTAGTAGCCGATGGCGCCCAGCACCGCGAGCAGCGAGAACATCATGTACTGGTCCTGGAACCCCGGACGCCCGCCTACTGCCACCAGCCCGATCATCGGCAGCGTGATGGCCAGCACCGTCTTGGCGCCAAAGTACAGCGGCGCGGCGCCGGCGTTGCGCCATCCGGCGTTCATGAAGCGCACGCGCAGCTGCGAGTTTTCCCAGCCTTCCTTGGGTAGCGACAGCCGCGATACGGGCTGCGACCATTGCACGAGCTTCTCGACCAGCGCCTGCTGCCTGCCCCGGTCCGCGCCGGGTTGCCCCGCCTGGCCGGCGAGCTGCTCCGCCCGGCCGCGCATGCGGTTCGGCGAGAACACATAGAGCACGCCGAACACCGTGCCGAACGCCGCCACAAAAATCAGCGCCAGCACGACAAACTGGCCTGCCTGAAACCCCTGGATAATGCCTTGCATGATGGACTCCCGTCAGGATAGCTGTCCGGCCCTGCATGTTGAGACCCTGCGTTTCTTCCGTCCCGGCTTTGGGGCCTCATACGTGGATGCGGATGATCTTGCGCATCCACAGCACGCCAAAGGCCATCGACATCAGCGCGCCGCCGACCATCTTCAAGCCAATCGGGTCTTTCCACAGCACCTCCATGAAGCCCGGATTGACCACCATGACCATCCCCGCGGTGCAGAAAGGCAGCAGGCCCAGCACCCACGCGGACATCTTGCCTTCCGCCGACAGCACGCGGATCTTGTCGTACAGCTTCAGGCGCTCGCGTACCATGGTGCCGATGGTGTCGAGGATCTCCGCCAGGTTGCCGCCGCTTTCGCGCTGGATCAGCACCGCGATCACGAAGTAGCGCAGGTCGCCCACCGGCACGCGGATGGCGAGGTTGGTCATGGCCTCGTCCAGCGCCACGCCGTAGTTGATCTCCTCGAAGGTGGTGCGGAACTCCGGCCCGATCGGCGCCTTCATCTCCTGTCCGACCATGCCGAGCGCGCCGCTGAACGAGTGGCCGGCGCGCAGCGCACGGCTGATCATATCGACGGCATCCGGCAGTTGCGCCTCCATCTGCTTGAGCCGCTTGCCGCGCAGGCGCACCACATGCAGCACCGGCAGGAGGGCGGCCAGCGCCGCGCCGCCCAGCATCAGCGGCACAGGCACCGGCACCAGCGGGATCAGCGCGACCGTGCACAGCCCTACCATCGCGCAGTAACCCAGCAGCTGCCCTACCGACCAGCTGCTGCCGGACTGTTCCAGCCAGCGGTCCAGCGCGCCGATGCGGGGCACGCTCATCAACCAGCGCTGCATGCGTGGCGATCCGGACAGCAGCCGCTTCTTCAGGATCGATAGCTGCTCAGCGCTGACCTGTCCACCCGCGGACAGCGCCCGGAGCCGTGCCTCGATGCGCCTTGCCGCCGGGCCGTGCGTGCTGTTCCACCACAGGTAGATGCCCTCGACACAGAGCACCACGGCCACGAACAGCAGGATGCCGAAGGCATAGAAGATCATGCTCATGTGTGTCTCCCCGGTGGTGTTCGTTGTGTTTGTCCGTTGCAGGCTCAGACTTCGTAGCGCTTTGCCGGGTCGTAGGTCTCATCGGGCAGTCCCACGCCAAACACCCGCAGCCGCTCGGCAAACTTCGGGTACACCCCCGTGGCGCGGAAATGGCCGCGGACCGTGCCGTCCTTGTCCACGCCGGTGCGCTGGAACGCGAAGATCTCCTGCATGTTGATGATGTCGCCCTCCATGCCGGTGATCTCCTGGATGCTGACGATCTTGCGGCGCCCATCGTTCATGCGCGCCGCCTGCACGATCACCGTGATGGCCGAGGCGATCTGCTGCCGCATGGCCTTGGCCGGCATGGTCAGGCCGGCCATGCTGACCATGTTCTCCAGGCGCGTCAGCGCATCGCGCGGCGTGTTGGCGTGGATGGTGGTGAGCGAGCCCTCGTGGCCGGTGTTCATCGCGTTGAGCATGTCCAGCGCCTCGCCGCCGCGCACTTCGCCCAGGATGATGCGGTCCGGGCGCATCCGCAGGGCATTTCGCACCAGCGCGCGCTGCGTGATCTCGCCCTTGCCTTCGATATTGGGCGGGCGCGTTTCCAGCCGCAGTACATGGGGCTGGCGCAGCTGCAGTTCGGCCGCGTCCTCGATGGTGACCACGCGTTCGTCCTCGGGGATAAAGCCCGACAGGATGTTCAGCAGCGTGGTCTTGCCGCTGCCGGTGCCGCCCGACACCAGCACGTTGACCTTGGCCTGCGACAGCGCCTGCAGCAGCTGCGCCATCGGCGGCGTCAGACTGCGCAGATCGACCAGGTCGGACACCTGCAGCGGATTCACGGAGAAGCGCCGGATCGACAGCAGCGGCCCGTCGATTGCAGAGGGCGGGATAATGGCATTGACGCGCGAGCCGTCCGGCAGGCGCGCGTCCACCATCGGGCTGGTCTCGTCGATGCGGCGGCCCACGCGCGACACGATCTTCTCGATCACCTTCATCAGGTGCGCGTCGTCGTAGAACAGCACGTCGGTCAGTTCCAGCTTGCCGCGTCGTTCCACATAAGTCTGGCGCGCGGTGTTGACCAGGATGTCCGACACCGTGGGATCCTTCAGCAGCGGCTCCAGAGGGCCGAAGCCAAACATCTCGTCATAGATCTCCACCGTCAGCTGGCGGCGCTCGCTGTCGTTGAGCAGCACCTTCTGCTCGTCGATGATCAGGTTGACCAGCGTGGCGATCTCCTGCCTTACCTGCTCCTGCGGATAGCGCGCCAGCCGCTCAAGCTCTACCCGGTCCAGCACGGTTTCATGCACATCGCGCTTGAGGGTGTGATAGCCCGATGACGTCGGCCTCGCGGATGCTGAAAACTGGATCGCGGCGTGGCCGTTGGCGATGAGTGCGGGGCCGGCACCAGCCAGCTGTTCGCGGATTGACATGTTGGGCTCCTTCAAGTCGGAATCTGTTGACCGGACCAGGCCGGCTGCAATCAGGTACTCTTCGCGCGCAGCATCAGCCGGCGCAGCGGTGATACGGGTTCAGGCCGGCTACGGCGCTCGGGTTCCGGCGTGGCCAACAGCTGCGTGGACAAGGACTGCAGCGCGCGTGCAATGGCGCTACGCCGGCTCAGCTTGGCAACAGGCTCCCCATGGCTCACGGCTTCTTCCACTGCCGAGGGGTCGTCGGGCAGGGAAATCGCCGCCTTCATGCCGAAGATTTCCTCCATCGTCGCGCGCGGTACCTCGTTCTTGCGGCCGGTGCGGTTCAGCACCAGCTGAATCTTGTCCGCCGGGTAGTGCAGCGCGCGCAAGATGTCGACCAGGCGGCGGCCGGGACGCCCGAAGGCGACCGTGGGCTCGGCCACCACGCAGATGCGGTCGCTTTGGTCCAGCACGCTGATCGACAAGGGGTCGATACTCTGGCCGATGTCGAAGACGACGAAGTCGTAGTTGGGCTGCATCACGGAGAGGATCCACTCCAGCTTGTCCTTCTGGATCTGCGTGGCCTTGACGGGATCCGTGGCTCCGGCGAGCAGGTCGAAGCCCTTCTCCACGTGGACCAGGCAGGCATCAAGGAAGGAGGCGTCCATCCGGTCTATCTGACCGCAGATGTCGGGCAGCGTAGAGGGCGGGGTCTTGTCGCTGACGATATGGGTGAGGTCGCCGAAGTGCCGGTTCAGATCCACCACCAGCACTCGCTTACCCTGGTGCCTGACCAGCGCGTCGGCCAGGTTGGCAGCCACGAAGCTGGTGCCTGCGCCACCCTTGCAGGAGATCACGGAAATCACCTGCGCGGTCTCGTGCACGCGCGGCACGTGGGTCGCTTCCACGCGCTTGAGCGCCTCAGCCAGCTGGCCCTTGTCCAGCGGCCACGACAACACGTCGCGGATGCCGGCGCGCATGGCCTTGATCAGCACGTCGGAGCCCGGCGCCTGCGTGATCAGGATGCATGGCAGATCGGGATGCTGCTGGCGCAGGGTTTCGATGGCCTGCATCTGGGTAGGTCCGATGGCGGGCAGCTCCAGGATCAGCAGATCGGCCATGCGCAGACGGTTGGCATGGAACGGGAAGCGAGCCAGGCCCTCCTGCAGCAACATGGCCTGGAAGTTCCCGACCACGACGCTGAGCCGGTTGATCTCTGCCAGGCGGTCGGCGTCTTCGGATGTGATCAGGATCTTCAGCATGGTGTCATCTCCAGTTTTCAGTCATCTCCGAACCTCACTCCATGAGCACTGAGCTCAGCGTGAGCCGCCGCCGCCCATGCCCACGCCGCCATAGCCGCCGGCGCCGAAGTCGATCGTCATGGCGGGCGTGCCGCCTTGCTGGCCTTTTGACAGCGAACGGTCGAAGTTCCTCATCGCCGCCACGGCCGTCTTGCCGTCCGTTCCGGTGACGGTGGGCAGCCCGGCGGGCGCGTCAGGATTGATGATCTGCATCTGCGTGACGGTGGCCAGTGCCACACCGCGCTGGCCGTCCCACACGGGCGTCGAGGTCATGCAGGCCGACAGCCCCAGGCAGGCCAGGCTGCCCAGCGTCAGGACGGCGGCGCCGCGCGAAAGCTTCAGTGTCTTGCTCATGGTCGTTCTCCGATTCTGCTGGTGGCGCGGCGGATCAGTTGCCGCCCGAGGCGGTGCGGCCGGCCGTGGCCGCGGCCCTGGCCTGGGCCAGGCGGGCGGCGGTGGCTTCGATGCGGGCGATGCGCGCTGTGGTGTCCTCGGCCGGCGGCGCGGCCGCCGTGTTGCGGGCGGGCGCCGGGGCTGGCAGGACAGGGCGCGTATTGGTAGCGGCAGCTGGTTCCCGGGCGGCCGGCACGGGCTCATCCAGCGGCTTGCCATTCGGCACGGCCGAGACCGAGGTGCCGGGCGCGCCTTCGCTGCGCGGTGCCGTGGGCGGCGTGGCAGGCGCTGCGGCCGGTGCGGCGGGCTGCGACGGTGCCGGCGCGGGTTGCGGCGGACGCTTGCCGCTGCCTTCCATATTGCCCATGAAGTACAGCGACAGCGGGTTCGGCGTGGAGAAGCTGTCGGTCGGCAGCGGGTAGTTGCTGGTCTGCATCGGCTGGACCAGGCGCGGCGTGATGATGAACACCAGCTCGGTCAGGTCCTGCTGGTACTGCGTGCTGCGGAACAACGTGCCCAGCACCGGCACCTCGCCGGCACCCGGCACCGCCTTGAGCGAGCCGCGCGCGCTGTCCGTCAGCAGGCCGCCGATGGCAAAGCTCTCGCCATCGCGCATCTGCACGGTGGTGGAGGCGCGCCGCGTGGTGATCACCGGCAGCACGGTCTGGCCGGTCAGGCTGCTGCCGCGCACGGTGGCGCCGGTGGGCGACAGCTCCGACACTTCGGGCGACACCTTCAGGTGGATGCGGCCGTTGGCCAGCACGGTAGGCGTGAACTTCAGCCCCACGCCAAATTCTTCTTCCTGCAGCGTGATGGTCGCGTTGCCGCCGATCGCATTGCTCTGCGCCACCGGGATGTAGATCTTGCCGCCGGCGAGGAAGCTGGCCTCCTGGCCGCTGATCGTGACCAGGTTGGGCTCGGCCAGGATCTTGACCAGGCTGTCGTTCTTCTGCGCATCGAGGGCGATGTCGAATGGCCGGTTGTTGGCCTTGCTGGCGAAGATCGCAGTCGAGGCACCGGTCAGCAGCGACGTCACCAGCCCGCCGCTCCAGGAGCCAAAGCCGCCCTGCAGGTTCACCGTCGAGCCGAGCTGGTTCAGCAGTGTCTTGGAAACCTCAGCCACCTTGACTTCCAGCATCACTTGCTGCGGGCTGTCGACCGACAGCATATTGAGCACGCCGCCTTTTTTGTTGCCGTTCCCGTTTCCGTTCCCGTTCTTGCTGCCGTCGCCCTGCGCAGCGTTGGCATACGCCTGAGCGATGTCCATGGCCTGCTGCGCGGACTGCGCGTTGGTGACGCTTCCGGTCAGCACCAGGTTGTCGGCGGCCGTCATCACGCGGATGCCGGGCTCGCCCGGCAGCAGTTGCCCGAGCGAAGTCTGCAGCCCACCGGCATCGGCATTGACCACCACGTTGATGATGCTGCAGCTGCCGCTACGGCCCTGCACGATCATGTTGGTGGTGCCCACCGCGCGGCCCAGCACGTAGAGTGTCTGCGGCGACACCATGGTGGCCTGCACCACGCTGGGGTTGCCCAGTGTGCGGTTGCGTACCGGCTCCTGCAGCGTGATCAGCTGCGACTTGCCGACCGGCACCATCACGCTGGACTCACTGCGGATCGCGCCAGTGCAGTTGGGGCCGCGCGCCTCCGCGGGCGGTACGGGCGGGGCCGACGTGGCCGGCGCGGCCGCTCCGTGCGTCATGCTGATGGTCATTTGCGCCGGGCCCTGGGGCGCCTTGGCGGCAGCGGGCGCGGTCGCCCTGGTCAGGTTGCCGGCCTCGATGGCGGCCTGTGCCGCAACTGCCAGCGGCGTGCAGAGGAAGGCGGCCAGCACCAGGATGCGGGTGCCGCCTGCAGCTTCGGATCGTTTCTGGTTCATTTTGAATCTCCCCCCGGAGAGGCTGTGTTGCAGCTCAGAATTCGTTGGATGCTGTGTGGAACGTGGTCAGAAGCACTCGATGCCGCCCTGCATGCCTGCCAGTACGCCGATGCAATTGCCGGAGCGGGCTGGCGCGGCAACGGTGCGGGTCTTCACCACAGTGCGCGTCGCCGTCTGGGTGACAACCTTGACGGGAGCTTCCGGCGCTTTGCCGAGCAGCGTGCCCTTGGTGGCGCCGCCGGTGTTGATGTCGGCCACGTCCATCTGGTTGCGCAGCACCAGCGACAGGGTGCCCACGCTGCGCGCCACGTCCAGCTTCTCGGCCTGCTCGGGCGTGACTTCCAGCGTCACCGCATTGACCACCTTGGGCTGGGTGTCGTCGCGGCTGACCTGCTGCGCTACCGCCAGCACCAGGATCTTCTCGAGCACGATCTTGGAGATGCTGCTGTTCTGCGTGGTCTTCGCTTCTTCGTTGGTATTGACGATCACGTCGACGTGGTTGCCCGGCAGCGCAAAGCCGGCCACACCCACCACATCGTTGACGCGGACCGTGATGGCGCGCTTGCCGTCATTGATCACCGCCGAGAGGCCACCCTTGGTGCCGACCGGTGCCAGCTTGGCGTCCAGGACCGGCTCGCCGCGCTGCAGGCTGGTGCGCACCACGCGGCCCTCCAGCACCTTGAGGTCTTCGAACGCACCCGGCGGCACGCTGCCCGCCGGCCAGCTGACCAGCCGCAACTGGCTGCCGTTGAGCGGCTGCCCGAGGTTGAGGTCGTTGGCCGCAACCACCACCTGCCTGACCGAACTGGATGACTGCTGGATCAGCCATCGCGACGCCGACACCACCGCCGCCACGCCGGCGACGAGGGCAATCAACAGCATCAGGATTGCACGTGTGTTCTTCATGATGACTCTCCCCTACAGTTGTCCGAGTATTCGGTGGTGCAGTTCAGCTTGCGGCGCGGTGATCGTCCGACCATCGATGGGCGGCGCCAGGTGGCGGCATGGCGTCGGCCGAGGTACGCAGTCCGTAGTAGCTCTGCCAGGCAGCCACCAGGCCGGCCTCTGTGACCTGCGCGGCTTGCCCGTGGTAGCGCACGCCCGAATCCACCAGGCGCAGCAGGTCGCGCGGAATGCAGGCCAGCAGCGGCGTATCGCTGGCGTAGTGCAGGCTGTCCACCAGGAAGTCGAACATCGCATCCGTGCTGGCCAGCCCGAAGTTGGCGGCGGTGCGCTGGTAGACCTCGCGGTAGTCGTCCACGGACAGGGGGCCCACATAGAGCTTGCTGCCAAGCCGGCGCAGGAAGGCGTCGTCCTCGAGCGCCGACGGTTCGAGGTTGGTCGAGAACACCGGCCAGACATCAAACGGCACCGAGAAACGCACGCCCGTCTGCAGCGTGAACATGTCGATGCCGCGGTCCAGCGGCACGATCCAACGGTTCAGCAGGTCGGTGACGCCGACCATCTGCCGGCCCAGGTCATCGACGATATAGATGCCGTTGTTGGCCTTCATGTGCGGGGGCGCCTGGTAGAAGCCGGAGGTGCGGTCATAGCGCAGGTCCAGCATGGACAGAGTCAGCTCGCCGCCCGACAGTACCACCGGGCGATGGCACAGGACCCAGCGGCGGTCCAGCGAGCGGCGCGCCAGCGAGGCTTGGCTGTCGTCGAACGGCACGTGGACCAGCGGATCGAACACCTGGATGATCTCGCCGGCCACGGTGATCGCGTGCGGCACCGGTACTGCGCCGGGCAGCAGCGTGCCAAGTCGTTGTGCCAGGTAGGTCTTGCCGCTGCCGGCCGGGCCATAGATCATCAGCGCGCGGCAGGTGTTCAGCGCCATGCCGATCGCGTCGAGCAGGTGGACCGGGATCACCAGGTCATGGAAGGCTGCGGTGACGTCCGCCTTGGTCACCGAAGCATGATTGACCGAGTGGCGCTTGATGGCATCGAGGTACGCATCCAGCGTGACCGGCGCCGTACCGACATAGCTGCAGCGCGCCGATGCTTCCGCCGCGCGGGTATAGCCGGCATCAGTGAGCCGGAAGCGCACATCCAGGTCGCTGGCGCCGCGGTGCGCGATTTCAAGCAGGCGCTCGCGCACGGCCACCGCGGCAACTTCATTGACCACCAGGGCCGGCAGCTTGAGCGTGTCGGTCAGTACCGCCAGCGTGACGGTGCGGTGCTGGTAGGCGGCCTTCATCAGCAGCCCGAGCAACTGCGCGATCTCCAGGCCGGTGTCGGCGATGGTGCGCGGCAGGACGTGCCATGGCGGCAGCGGCAGCGTGCCATGTTCGGCATGGGCACTTCTGCTGGTCGCGACGGGCTCGAGGAGCCGCGGTGCGTGACCTGTGTCGTGATGCTCGTTCATTGCCGTCCCCTGTTTTCTGGTCAGTGTGTTCTCATTCCTGAAGGCGCCTGTGGCTGGCCGGCGCGTTGTGTCGCTCGTGTCATGTGCCGGCAAAGAGCATGGTCAGCGTCCCGGCGGCAATCGCTACGCCGTAGGGTATGGAGCCGGCGGAAGCCCCGGCTTGAGGTTGCACCGGCCGGGAACCAGGCACCAGGGTGGCGATCAGCATGTGGCCCACGCGGGTGAGGGTCGCGCGTCCTTGTCCTGTGGCGAGCAGCAGTACCAGTGCCCAGACCCCACCAATCACGCAGGTTGCCAACGCGATTTTCAGCACCATGCTTACGCCAAGCCAGGCGCCCACGGCTGCCATCAACTTGACGTCGCCGGCCGCCATGCCGCGCATTAGATAGAAGGGCAGAAACAGCACCAGGCCCACCGTCCAGCCACAGAGCCACGCCAGCGACCCGGCAGCGAGGCCGTGAATGGCTGCCAGCACGGGCAGTGCGGTGATCCAGGCGCCGAAGGTGAGCCAGTTGGGAATGCGGCGCCGGTCCAGGTCGATGGCCGCGGCTGTGAGCACGATGCCGATCGTGGCGGGGCCGACGAGGGGGGCGAGGGCAGTGGCGGCTTGCATGGCGATATGGGCTGGTAGCTCGGGTGGTGTTCAGGGAGTTCGTTGGTCGCATGCGTCAAGGCATCCTGGCGGCGATCAACTGGTACGTCGATTTCAAGGTATCGCTGAGCGTGATGGCGGAGCCGATGATGGCCATCGCAATCAACATGCCGAGCAATGCGTATTCGATGGAGGAGACGCCATTGTCTTCGTGCAACAGGTCCCTAATGCGGGTGAGGAACTTCTGCATTTGGCGTCTCCGGTGATACATCGTGGGGTGTTGGGCGCAGTGCCGACTGCATGGCGGCCCGGCAGAGGCCCGCCATGCGCTTGCACCCGCTACTAGTTGGCGGCTGTCAGAGCCGTGCCAATCGCGGTAAACGTAGCGTCCAATTGCGTACCGACGATTTGGACCGACCCGATGATGACAACTGCAATGAGCGCGGCAATGAGGCCATATTCAATGGCGGTCACACCGTCTTCATCACGGATGAATTGCTTGAGCATGGTGGTCAGATTTTGCATGACTAACTCCTTTGGTTTTGGGAACAAGCACTGCAGGACTACGGAACTACGGAATTACGGATCAGGCAACACCGGCACCGGATATCAATGCCGGGAAACGCGGCAGCAGGGCGGTGCGCAGATCGCGCATGCGTGGAACGGCCAGCGGCCGGGTCCGCCGCGCGAACCCTGTGGGCTGCGCGCCTGCAACCGGCGTTCCGCAGAGGCGTGCATGCATCGCGCCGCATGTTGTGCATGCCCCATGCGGGCCATGCGGCGAAACGGTGCGCTGGGGCCAATGCGGGCAGTGCCAGCGTGGCAAGCGTTCCGGTGCGGCAGCGCGGGTTGGCGGACGGCAGGCATGGTGAAGCTCCCCGTATCGTTCTTAGTGCCGGCCAGTTGCGCCGGCATCGCGGCAATTCGATCCTGATGGCGTTGCTGCGTTGCCAGGACATAGGCAATCCACGGGCCAGCCCATGCGAAACCGTTCTGCCATAAGGCTTTTCGGAAAGCGGGGCGTGCCCGGATCCGGTCCTGTCGTCCCTGAAGCGGTGTTTTGGCCGCTCTTCGTTGCCGGCTGGAAACGCGCGCCGCACAAGGCAATGTGGATGGGGCGACCAATGGATGAGGGCGCGTTGCAACGCCGCGCGCACGGTTGGTCAGGACGAGGCTTTCCCTTCAGCCAAAAGCATGATGTGGCGCGAACGGATGCGTGCCGCGCATACCGCAGACGAAGGAGGCGATTGCAGCCTGCGGCGGCTGGTCTCAACATGTGGCCGTCTGATGGACGAGGGCGCTGCCTGTCGGGCCAGCGTTTCTGGAACGAAACGTCGATCGGTTCCCTTGACCCTCCGCCGGAGCCCGGAATGGCGGAGGGATTCGCTGCAATCCTTGTGTATTTGTGGCTCGTCGACCGGTGGAGCCGCGTGATTCAGAGCAGAAACATCGCAAATCGTGCCGATGATTCACGGCGGTCGTGCCTGTGCGGAAGATGCTCGCCGTCTTGCGTTCTGCTAGATGGCGCGATAACACTGAGCGAGGAGAGCATGAGTCCGTGTCGCGCCGCTGTGCCGGGCTTTCCCGCTGATGACAATTTTCGGCGCGTGGATCGAAGCCAGGCTTCTTGCTGTGCGTGCCGGGGAGGAAGCAGAGTATGTCTGACAATGAAGCCAGGCTGCTGTCCCTGGTGGTGCCGTGCTACAACGATGGGGCAGCGATGCCTGCATTCTTTGCGCGCGTGCTGCCGATTCTGGAGTTGCTTCCCGCCATGCAGTGCGAGATCGTTTGCGTCAACGACGGCAGCTCGGACGACACGCTGGCCAAGCTTGTCGATGCGGCGCGCTGCGACGCCAGGATACGGGTGCTGGACCTGACACGCAGCTTTGGCAGAGAAGCGGCGCTGACCGCCGGCATCGATGAGGCAATTGGTGACGCGGTGATTCCGATCGATGTCGGCCTTCAGGATCCGCCTGAGCTTATTCCGACGTTGGTTCGTCGGTGGCGCCAAGGCGCGGAGGTTGTACTTGCCCAATGCGAGGGGGGCGGAAACGGCTCGGTCTTGAAGCGACTGGGCCGGATCGCCCGCTACCGGTTGCAGGATTATGTATCGGCTCAGAAGAGCCCCAGGAGCGTCGGCGAATTTCTATTGCTGGACCGTGCCGTGGTCAATGCGCTGAAGCAGCTTCCGGAGCGGCACCGTTTCATGAAGGGTCTGCTTGCATGGGTCGGCTTCAACACAGTGACCGTGCAGTATGAACAGCCTTTCGGCAACGCGGGCCGGACTGGACGTCCAGACTGGGGGCCAAGGGTTCGAGCGCTCGAGGGTGTTGCCGGGTTCAGCGCAGTGCCGCTGCGCAGCTGGACATACCTGGGTATTTGCAGCGCCGTGCTTGCAGGCTGCTACGGCATATACATCGTTGCCAGCAACCTCATATCTGGCGTGGACATGCCGGGCTATGCGCCGGTGCTCACGCTGATGCTGTTCGTCGGCGGATTGCAGCTAATCGGCCTGGGGATAATGGGTGAATATGTTGCTCGCATCTACGATGAATCGAAGGGGCGCCCGATTTACCTGGTCAAGCGACGCTATCAGGCGCGTCGCCCACAAGAGCGCGCGGGGCGGGAGGCCAGAGTCATCTCCCTGGTCGCGAACAAGCAAGACTAAGTGATGCCATTCGGCCAGGGGTGGTGCGGCTTGCAGGCCCGTTCCAAGGGGCGTCGCCACTGACGCGGCCGTAACCGGCGGTCACATGGACGTGAACGCCGGCCTTACCATCTGTCCCTCTGATCGCGCGCACAGATGGCGCCAGACTGCCGGGCAGTGGCGGCGCGTGGATACGCCTGTCGTGGTGCTGCGTGAGCCCGAGAGTTTGCCGCAAGCTGACATGCCGCTGCTAACCCTGCACGCAGATCAACCCCAGGTCCCCCTTCTTCACCTGCAGCTTGTAATCCCGCATCAACCTGAACAGCGTCACCCGCGAAATCCCCAGCTCTGCCGCCACGTCAATCAGCCGTTCATGATGCCGCTGCAGCGCCTCGACGATCGCGGTCTGCTCGGCCGCTTCGCGGATGGCCGCGAGCGTGAGCGGGCGGTCGTCGGCGGGGGTGGCCAGCTCCAGGTCGTCGGGCTGGATCACGCCGTCTTCGCACATGGCGGCGGCGTGGCGGATGCGGTTGATCAGCTCGCGCACGTTGCCGGGCCAGTTGTGCTGCTGGATCGCGCGCAGCGCCATCGGCGAAAAGCCGCGGATGCGTGCCGGCGACTGCTTGCGCACGTTGTCCAGCACGTGTTCGGCGATCAGCAGGATGTCGCTGCCGCGTTCGCGCAGCGGTGGCTGGCGCACGCGCAGCACGCACAGCCGGTGGTAGAGGTCGCCGCGGAAGCGTTCGGCGGCGATCGCGGCTTCCAGGTCGACATGGGTGGCGGAGATGATGCGCACATCGACCTCCACCGATTCCGTGCCGCCCAGCCGCTCGATGCGGCCGGTCTCCAGGAAGCGCAGCAGGCTGGTCTGGCTTTCGATCGGCATGTCGCCGATTTCATCCAGGAACAGGGTGCCGCCCTGTGCCATCTCGATGCGGCCGGGCTTGCGCTTGGTCGCGCCGGTGAAGGCGCCGCGCTCATAGCCGAACAGCTCTGACATCAGCAGCGTGGGAGGGATCGCCGCGCAGTTGACCGCGACGAAGGGGCGCGAGGCCCGCTCCGAAGCGCGGTGGATGGCATGAGCGGCCAGTTCCTTGCCGGTGCCGGACTCGCCGGAGATCAGCACGGGTGTGTCCCAGCGCGACACCTTCTCGATACCGCGGAAGAGCGATTGCATGGCCGGGCAGCTGCCGATCATGCCGTCCGGGCGTGCGGTGCCGGGGCGGGCATGCTGCGCGCCCGGGCGCAGTTGCGCCATGCCGAGCGCGTGGCCGAGCGATTCCGCCAGGCGAGGGTGCTGGACCGGTGCGGTGTAATAGTCGACGAAGTACAGGCCCAGCAGCCGGCGCGCGGATTCGGTCAGGGACTCCTGGCCGGCGATGATGCCGATCCAGCCGATATGCGGCAGCGAGAGCCAGGGCTCGAACGATTCCAGGTCGGCATCGCTGAAGCCGCCTTGCAGGTCGAGCATCGCCGCAAGCGGCTGGTTGCCCGGGGGTAGCGCGTGGAGGTCTTGCAGGTTGGAGGCGAAGCTGATCTTCCAGCCACGCTGTGCGAGCAACCTGCAGAGCATGGCGTCGTGGTGCTGCGACAGGTACAGCAGCGGGCGGTTGGTGTACGCGCTCATAAATTTCCCCGGATCTTTTGCTTTTACAAAGCCGGTGGCCTGCTGTTGCGGGTCACTGGTTTCGTTGGCTCTAAGGCTTGCGCCTGCCGCAACATGTCAATGCCACGGCCTGGCGCTCTCCCAAAATTGCTGCCCGCGGCGCTGCGTTGCGCGGGCCGGTGGGCCCGTTTTCGCCGCCGCCGCGACCTCACCTCCCTGGCATCGGTCGCGGCGGCTGCCGCTTCGCATCGCCTGCATGGCAGGCTGTTGCTTCACCCCGTTTCTTGTCCGGATGCGCCGGCTCGGCCGATGCGTCCGCTTGTTGTCTGCGTGCCGCCCCGTTCAGCCGTGGCGTGCCGCATAGTCCAGGTACCACGGGCCGCTTTTCGTCCGCTTGCGGCCCGTGTTCCTGAACGACCTCCGCTAATCTTGTCGACGACCCCTGCACCTGGCCAGCCGATGCGGACCAGTTCCTGCCGCGTGGCCCACGCTTACAGCGCCAGTCCGAATCCCGCCCTGGGATGCGGGGTCGTCCTGAAACTGATCTTCGGCGAACGCGTGCCAGTGTGTTGCCGCTTCGGTTTCAGACGTCCCCCTGTTCCGGGCTTCTGTTCGCGCGGACATATGTGCGACGAACGTGCCAGATATGGCTAATCCTTTGATAACAAAAGGAAAAGGAAATTTTCGGCTGACCTTGGGCAATTGCTGGCGATCAATAACGTTCCGCTTCTGATACATCTGGCGGGATTTCTATATTGCAGCGCAGCATTCGGCGAGCGGGTAATTAGGCGCATGGATCACAGTGCGTGGCAAGCGAGTGTCGACAAACCTACTTTTCACCGGCAATGCCCATCCGAAGGAGGGAGAGCAAAATTTCAAACGGACAGGCGTCAGGGCTCGAATGCAGCACGCGAGTGAAGCTGCCAGGTAGTTTCATTTCCGTTACAACGTTTTGAACTCTGTACCTCGGTAGCCACCCCGGCGTGCCGCGGTTGTCTTCAGCCTTTTGGCGCCGCGCACGCGGTTGCGGGCGCGGTTGGGTGGACGGAATCGACGCGTTGACAAGCGTTTGCACGATGCGGCGCCGGGCGGGCCCGGCCGTATCTCATCTCTTTGGATGGGGCGGGTAGATTTTTCACGGACGCTGGCACGGTGTGCGATCTGGTTGCATTGGTGAAACTCGGACCGCTCTGGCAACGCCGCGGCACCGCGTACGGCAGGCCATCGCAGGGCTTGCGGCACCCGCCAAGCCCTTGATTTCACTGGTCTAGACGAAAATGATTCGTATTGCCAACATCTGCGCCTCAAACAATTTCATGCATGAAACCGCTTGGCGGGCGTGCTGCCGTCGGCGCCAGGGTGGACGTGGCCGGCTTCCTGCCGGACCTGTTCCTCCAGCCAGGCATGGAACTGCTGGATGGCCTTCTCGCGCGGATTGCCTTCGCGCCAGGTGACCCAGTAATGGAGGCTGGACGGGATGCGGGTGGGCCCGATCTGCACCAGTTCGCCGCTGGCCAGGTAATCGTGCGCCAGCTGGGCGCGCGCAGTGGCTACGCCGAGCCCGGCGACGGCCGATTGCAGCATCAGGCCGGCATCCTGGAAGATCGGGCCGCGTTCGGGCTCGTCGCCTGGCAGGCCGGCGGCTTCGAGCCAGTCGCGCCACGGGCGCAACGCAAAGCGCAGCATCGGCATGCGCGGCACGTCGGCCAGCGTGAAGCCGGGGTAGCGCGCCAGCAGCGCCGGGCTGGCCACCGCGATCACATGGTCCTCGATCAGGTTGTGGCATTCAAAACCGGGCAGGTCGATGCGCTGGTGCCAGATGCCGACATCGACGCTGTACGGGTCGGGCGGCGTGATCTCCGCATGCAGCCGCAGGTGCAGGTCCAGCGACGGCACCTGGGCGTGCAGGCTGGGCAGGCGCCGGATCAGCCAGGCATTGGCCAGGTCGGCCATCACGCTGACCTGCAGCCGTGTTACCGGCGGCGCGGCGCTGTTGCCGGCCTCGCGCAGCGCGCTTTCGATACTGTCGAGCGCGCCGCGCACCTGTTCCGCCAGCCGCGCGCCCACGCTGGTGGGGGTCATCTGGCTGCCGGTGCGCTGGAACAGCTTGGTGCCCAGGCTGGTCTCGAGCGCGCGGATATGGTGGCTGATGGCGCTGTGCGTCAGGGCCAGTTCCTCGGCCGCGCGCGAGAAGCTGCGGTGGCGCGTGGCGGCTTCGAGCGCACGCAGCGCTTGCAGCGGCGGCAGGTGGACGGGGCGTTGGGCGGGTTTGGCGGGGGATTTGGCCATGGCCGTCAAATTCTACTCACAATTGCCGCGGGTATCTTTCGTTGGCTTTGGTTTGCCGGAAGAACGACAATTCGGGCCATCATGACGACTACGACTTCAAACTTGTCTTCCGCGCCCTCGCAAGCGCGATTTGCCCCTGGTGCTGCTGCCGGCGCCCGCTGGCGCGTGCTGGCGGTATTCTCGCTGGGCTTCCTGGTGTCCTATCTGTTCCGCGGCGTCAACCTGGGCTTTGCGCCGAACCTGACGCGCGAGCTCGGGCTCAATGCCGGCGACCTGGGCCTGCTCACCAGCTTCTACTTCCTCGGCTTCGCCTGCGCCCAGTTGCCCGCGGGAATCCTGCTGGACCGCTACGGCCCGCGCCGCACCGAGGCCGTGATGCTGCTGGTGGCGGTGGCCGGTTCGATGGTGTTCGCGCTGGCGCCCGGCATGGGCGGGCTGGCCGCCGGCCGGCTGCTGATCGGGGTAGGCGTGTCGGTGTGCCTGGGCGCCACCATCCAGGCGCTGTCGATGTGGTTCCCGCTGTCGCGCATGCCCTTGCTCAACGGCGTGGTGATGGCCATCGGCGGCCTGGGCGCGGTGCTGGTCGGCGCGCCGCTGTCGTGGCTGCTGTCATTGACTGACTGGCGCACGGTCAGCATGGGGCTGACCTGCATATCGCTGGCGATGGCGGTGCTGCTGTGGTTCGGCGTGCCGGACAAGCCGCGCGCCGGCAAGGAAAGCCTGCGCGAACAGCTGCGCGGCACGCGCCAGATCCTGGCCAGCGAACGTTTCTGGCGCGTGGTGCCGCTGACACTGCTCAACCAGGGCGTGTTCATGGCGGTGCAGACGCTATGGGTGGGTGCGTTCCTGCGCGACGTGCCCGGCTTCGATCCAGCCAGCAGCGCACAACTGGTCTCGGTGATCGGCTTCGCGATGATGGCCGGCTGCGTCGGCGCGGGCTGGGCCGCGCGCCACCTGGAGCGTATCGGCGTAAGCCTGTATGCCTTTGCCGGCACTGGCATGACCGCCTTTATCGTGGTCCAGCTGCTGCTGATGGCGCAGGTCCCGCTGCCGCCGGTGCTGCTGTGGGTGGCTTATGGCGTGTTCGGCTCCAGCGGCATCCTGACCTATGCGGTGCTGGCGCGTAGTTTCCCGGATGCGCTGATCGGAAGGGCGACCACGGCACTGACGCTGACCGTGTTCCTGTCGACCTTTGCCTGCCAGGTGGGTGTGGGGCTGGTGTTGGATCTGTGGCCCGCCACGGCCGGACACTATCCTAAGGCTGCACACCTGACGGCGTGGGGCGGACTGGTGGCGCTGCAAATATCTGCGGCCGTGTGGTACCTGATGGGTGCGCGCCGCCCTCGCTGACGATGACTGACCCGACCTGAATCCCCTTCGCGTCGTCGCCCGCGGTTGGCGGCCTACCCCAATCCCAAGGAAGGGTTCGGCACGCTCAGTACACGCCTGGCAACGCGCGGAATCGCACTTTCTCGCGATACCGACAGTATTCGGGGTCGTCGGACAGCAGCTTTTCTTCGCGATTTATCCGCACAGCCTGCAGCGCGTACAACCCGGCATAGACAAGCAAGTTTTGCAGCCCAAAGTTTGTGAGCACGAAGCCGACGTCAGCGATGAGGTAGCCAAGGTAGATCGGATGTCGCACGAATCGGTAAGCCCCGCTCGACACGATTCCGCGATTGGCAGGCAGTATCCCGAACGAGAAACGGAGCGAGATCTTTGCATAGATTTGCCAGGTGATCCCTATGACCTGCAGGCCCGCGCCAAGTATTTCCGGTACCAGGCGCTCTCCTGGCGCCAGCTGAATTGCAAGGAAATAGTATGAAGCGCCTAACGAGCAGATGATTGTGACCGGATTCCAGTCTCGTCTCTTCGGAACCCGGACAAATAGAGACAGGCCAAGGGTCAGGCAATTTGCCAACACGAGCATCAGCAAGGTAATTCGCGTTGGGTCAGCGAGCCAGTGCCGAATAGCAGCGTACGCGAATCCTGCAAGCAGTGCGGCGGTGGCACTTCTGAGACTAGCCTCCAAGAGGAATTCTCGAAGGTCTGTTCTGGGCGCAGGGCTCCCCCGATCCTTGTCCGCTGGGCTTTCTGGCATGGCATCCCCTTGTTTCAGCGGAGTCTGGGCGCTCCGCCTCACTGGCTGTAATGCAGTTGTTCACCAAGCGTAGCCTGTGAGCGCCAGACGTCATATCGGGCAAAAGTATGTTTCGCCAATGAAAACAGCTCATTGCCTGCAGTGCTGAGCAAGCTGGTGGGCATGATTCCCCGGGGGGGACGGAGGGCCGAATCACGGGATCGCCGACCGAACCCCGGCAAAGCGGCCGAGCGCGGTCGAACGGCCAGACCCTAGAGAAAGACCGGACGGTCGTCCAGCTCGTTCGGGTTGTGCCCGCCGTCGGAGGGGAAGTGCGTGGCCAGCAGTGCATGGATGCTCGCCACCGTGGCCAGCACCGGCCGTACCGACAGGTCCTGTCTGAGTCCCAGCACCAGTTCGTCGCACAGCTCGCGCCAGGTGGCGGGCCCCACGCTGGCGTCGATGCCGCGGTCGGCGAGCAGCTCGACCGCATGGTCGGCCAGGTTGATATAGAGCAGCACGCCGGTATGGTCCGCGGTGTTCCAGACCTCGAGCGCGCCAAACAGGAAGCGGGCGCGCTCGCGCGGCGTGACGCCGGACCAGGCATCGCCCACCGGCAGGCTGGCTTCGATCACCACGCGGATCTCGCCGCGGTGGCTGGCTTCGCCGGCATGCACGGCTGCATGCAGCTGCTGCTGGGCTTCGGCTGGAAAGTGCTTGCGGGCTGCGCTGGCCGTGGTGGCGATATGGTGCAGGGCACGTCGGAGATTCGGCATTGTCTTCGTTCCTTGTGCTGTCACCAGTTGCCCGAGGCGCCGCCGCCGTCGAAGCCGCCGCCGCCCC
>NZ_JBYSZW010000027.1:49824-90360 GCF_058787575.1 Cupriavidus sp. FW305-3-2-15-C-LB2 | reverse complement strand
GCGGCGTCCTGCCCGCCCGCGCCGCCATTGGGGGGGGAACCATCAGCGGGTTGTGGGGCGCGGCTGGACATGCGCAGATTATCCGACAATACTAGCCGCTCTCCAATCTGGTGCCCGGCCGGCTGAAACAAGAACGCGCAAGCTGCGCGCGCCCAAAGCGACAATAGCCACGATGGCGCGCCCGCTGCGCGGACAACAGGACGCGAGCAGGTGAACCGCGGGACCAACCACGGGCCGCACCTTTTCTCGCATTTCAAATACTGGAATGACTGCCTCTGAACCGACGAGTTCCGCCGCTGGCGACGCTGCTGACCAACATGGCGCGCGCGCCACACCGGATCCGGCCAATCCGGCGGACCCGCAGCCGGGGCCGGGCGCCGGCACCATGGCTGCCGGCGCCTTCGCCATCACCGCGGCGCAGGCGCTGCAGCCGGCTGACGAGGCTGGCCACGCGGGCGGCCACGTATTGTACTCGGCTGCGTATTCGCACTACGCGCGCCGCGTGGTGCAGGCCCGGCCGGATTTGCCGGCCATCCTGGCCGCCGCAGCCGCCCAGCCGCTGACGCGCGCCTGGATGCAGGCGCGGCTGCAGGCGCTGCACGAGCCCTCGGCCGATGCCGAGGAATCCGCCAAGCGCAGCCTGCGCCGTCTGCGCGCCGAAGTGATGTGCGCGGTGATCGAGCGCGACCTGCGCGGCCTGGCCACGCTGGGCGAGGTCACCGGCGCCATGACCGACCTGGCCGAGCTGGCGATCCAGCACGGCCTGGCGATGCTGGGCGACGACCTGGCCGCCACCTTCGGCCGCCCGGTCGGCGCCCAAAGCGGCGAGGTGCAGGAGTTGGTGGTGGTGGGCATGGGCAAGCTGGGCGGGCGCGAGCTCAATGTCTCGTCCGACATCGACCTGATCTTCCTCTATGACGAGGACGGCGAGACCCAGGGCGGCTCGCGCAGCCTGTCCAACCACGAGTACTTCATCCGTCTCGGCCGCCGGCTGATCAACCTGCTGGCCGAGGTGACCGCCGACGGCTATGTGTTCCGCGTCGACATGCGGCTGCGCCCCAACGGCGACGCCGGACCGCTGGCGTGCAGCCTTGGCATGCTGGAGGAATACCTGGTGGTGCAGGGGCGCGAGTGGGAGCGCTATGCCTGGATCAAGGGCCGCGTGGTGTCGGCGCTCGACACGCCGCACGCGCAGCGCACCGCCGGCCTGCTGGCGCGGCTGACCACGCCCTTCGTGTTCCGCCGCTACCTGGACTACGGCGTGATCGCCGCGATCCGCTCGCTGCACGCGCAGATCCGCAGCGAGGCCGCCAAGCGCAGCGGCGGGCTGGCGGGGCACGGCGTCAACCAGCGGTCGTTCAATATCAAGCTGGGCCGCGGCGGCATCCGCGAGATCGAGTTCATGGCGCAGGTGTTCCAGCTGATCCGCGGCGGCCAGGACCCGGCACTGCGCGTGCGCCCGACGCTGGAAGTGCTGGCGGTGGCGGTCGAGCGCGGGCTGCTTCCCGCCGGCCAGGCCGGGCAGCTCGGCGATGCCTACCGCTTCCTGCGCCAGCTCGAACACCGGCTGCAGTACCGCGACGACGCCCAGACCCACCACCTGCCGACTTCGCCCGACGAACAGCTGGCGGTGGCGCGGATGATGGGTTGCGACGACTGGCAGCAACTGCTGGCGCGCCTGGCGGCGCTGCAGGAGCCGGTGGCGCAGCAGTTCGAGGCCACCTTCTCGGATCCCGATGCCGCCCCGTGCGAAGCGCTGTGGCCGGGCATTGTGTTCGACGACAACGCCGCGCAAGCGCAGGACAACCCGGAACAGAAGCAGGACGACGCGGCCTGCGGCGATAACGCCGCGCCCTGCCAGCGCCTGCAGGCCGCCGGCTTTACCGACTGCACCGGGCTGCTGGACCGGCTGCGCGCGATCGCCTCGTCGCTGCGCTACCGCGCGCTGTCCGAGTCCAGCCGCGCGCGCTTCGACCAGCTGGTGAACCGCGCGCTCGACCTGGCCGCGCGCCAGGAAGATGCCGACAGCACCATCGCGCGCTTTATCGACTTCCTCGAGGCGATCAGCCGCCGCGCCTCCTACCTGTCGTTGCTGTCCGAATACCCGCAGGCGATGGACCGCGTCGCGCAGACGCTGCATGCCTCGCGCTGGGCCGCGGCCTACCTGACGCGGCATCCGCAGCTGCTGGACGAATTGCTCGACAGCGATGCGCTGGCCGGCGCGCCCGACTGGGCCGCCTTCCGCAAGCGCCTGCATGAGCGGCTGCTGGCCGCCGAAGGCCAGATCGAGCAGCAGATGGACATCCTGCGGCGCGAGCATCATGTCGAGACCTTCCGCGTGCTGCTGCAGGACCTGCAGGGCATGCTGACGGTGGAGCAGGTGGCCGACCGCCTGTCCGACCTGGCCGATGCCATGCTCGAGGCCACGCTGGAAACGGTCTGGCGCCAGCTGGCCACGCGCCACCGCGACACGCCGCGCTTCGCGGTGATCGCCTACGGCCGGCTGGGCGGCAAGGAACTGGGCTATGCCTCGGACCTGGACATCATCTTCCTGTACGACGATGACCATGAACGCGCGCCTGACGTCTACTCCGCGTATGCGCGCCGGCTGATCACCTGGCTGACCAGCCATACCGCCGCCGGTGCGCTGTTCGACGTCGACACTCGGCTGCGCCCCAACGGCGCGGCCGGCCTGCTGGTGACCAGCTTCGAGGCGTTCCGCCGCTACCAGCTGCGCGAAGGCGACAACACCGCCTGGGTGTGGGAACACCAGGCGCTGACGCGCGCGCGCTTCTGCGCCGGCGATGCCGCCATTGGCGACCGCTTCGAGGCGCTGCGCGGCGAGGTGCTGTGCCAGGACCGCGATGCCGCCGCGCTGCGCGACGAGATCGTGCAGATGCGCCGCAAGGTCGCCGAAGGCCATCCCAACCCGACCGACCTGTTCGACCTGAAGCACGATCGCGGCGGCATGGTCGATATCGAATTCACGGTGCAGTACCTGGTGCTGCTGCACAGCCGGGCGCACCCGCAGCTGACGCGCAACGCGGGCAATATCGCGCTGCTGCGCGCAGCGGGCGAGCTGGGCCTGATCGACGCCACGCTGGCACTGGCGGTGGGCGATGCCTACCGGCTGTTCCGCGCGCGCCAGCACCAGCTGCGGCTCGAGGGGCAGGCGCATGCGCGCGTCGCGCCCGAGTCGGTGGCGCAGCAGACCGGACAGGTGCGCGCGCTGTGGCAGGCCGTGTTCGGTGAGGCCTGACGCGGCAGTTCCGCCGGCACCCGCCGGCGCATCGTGGCCGGGGCTGCTGGCGGCGATCGCGCTGGTGTGGGCGCTGTCGGCCTGGTTCACCTTCATGCCGTGGTGGCATGCGCACGGCCTCTACCTGCGCGATGCGGTGCGGCTGGACGGCCAGTGGTGGCGCCTGGCCACCGCCATGTGGGTGCACCTGGACGGACACCACTGGCTGGCCGACGCGCTGGCCGCCACCGGCGTGCTTGCCATCGCCGCGCGCGTGGCGCGTGCGCGCACCCTGTTGCTGGTGCTGGTTGCCTGCGGCATCGGCGTGCAGGTGGTGCTGCTGCGCGTGCCGGCGATTGCATGGTATGGCGGGCTCTCAGGCGCCTTGCACGGGCTGGCCCTGTGGGGCGCGCTCGGGCTGTTGCGGGCATCGGGCCTGGCGCGCGTCACCGGCGTGCTGCTGTGCCTGGGCGTGCTGGCCAAGGTCTGGGTGGAACAGTCGTGGCTGGCGCCGGTGGTGTTCGATCCGGCCTGGGGTTTTGGCGTGGTGCGCGTCGCCCCCGCGGCCGGCGCCGTCGCCGGCCTGCTGTGCTGGGTCTTGCAGGAGTGGTGGCTGGCGCGGCGCCCGGCCCGCGGCGACGACGCCTGAACCGACCAGGCGCCGGGCTTACATGCGGCGCCGCAGCGCGAAGGCCAGCAGGCCGGACAGCGCCAGCAGCACCGCGGTCCAGGGCGCAACGGCGCCGCCGCCACCGCCACCACCGTTGCCCGAGGCCGGTGCCGGCGCAGCCTGCGCCGGTGGCATGCCCGCCGCGGCCGCCAGTGCGCCGTCGGCATCGAGCAGGCCGGCGCCGCAGACGCCCGGATTGGTGGTGCAATAGGTGCCGGACGGATGCGGGCGTGCCGAAGACTTCAGCGCCGCGGTGACCTGGGCCGGGGTCAGCGAGCCATTGACCGCGAACATCATGGCCACCACGCCCGAGACCATCGGTGCGGCGAAGCTGGTGCCCGCGGATGACGTCACCACATAGTTGCCCAGGCCAGTCTTGCCATCGTTGTTCAGGGTGCGAATGACCGAGGGCGCGGTCGTGCACTGCCCATTGACTACCTGCGAGTTGCCACACCCGCCGCCTGGCGCGCTGATCGCGACCTGCGGGCCGACATTGGCATAGCTGGCATTCTCGCCGTCGTTGGCATGCGCCGTGACCGCGATCACGCCGCTGCAGTCGCCCGGCGCCTCCACCGCGCCGCGCTCGTTGCCGGCGGCGGCCACCACCACCACGCCGCGCGCGTTCAGGTCGGTGACGGCCTGTTGCTCAATGCTGCTGCAGGTGCCGCCGCCGAGGCTGATATTGACCACGCGCGCCGGCGTCGGATTGGCCGGCACGTTGGGTACCGACAAGCCGCCGGCCCAGCGCATGGCATCGACGGTATCGGACAGCAGCGCGCCGCAGCGGCCCGAGACGCGCACCGGCAGGATGCGCGCGTTCCAGTCGACGCCCGCGATGTCCTGCGCGTTGTTGGTCAGCGCGCCCAGCACGCTGGCGACACGGGTGCCGTGCCAACTGTTGGGCTCGGTCGTCGGGGCCGGCGATCCACCCGGGCACGAGAAACCCGCTGTCACGTTGTCGCCGGCATCGGTGGCATCGGCGTCGCGGCCATCGCCGTCATTGGAAATGGTGCTGCTGCTGATGAAGTCGTAGCCAGGCAACACGCGCGCCGCCAGGTCGGGGTGCGGCAGGATGCCGGTGTCCACCACCGCGATCACCACGCCGCTGCTGCCGCGGCTGCGGTCCCACGCGCGCGGCAGGTTGACGCCGCCCACCGCCGTGCCGGTGCCCATCAGGTAAGGCTGGCGCGAGATGAACTCGGAATCGTTGGGCAGGGTGTCGTGCAGCTTCAGCCAGCGGTCGGGCACGGCATCGGCGATGCGCGGGTCCTGGCGCAGCCGGGCCGCCGCGCCTTCCGGGTCGGCTGCCAGTGCGTCGGGGACCTGCAGCAGTTGCAGGTTGCCGCCCATGGCGCGGCGCGCCGTGACGGCAATGCCGGTGCGCGCGCTCAGCTGCTTGAGCGCATCCGCCGCGGCTGCGGGCGTCTTGCTTGTGCCATCGGCGCCGTCACGCCAGCGCACGATGATCTGGCCGGTGTAGGCGGGTGCGGCATGGACGCCGGCAGCCAGTGCCGCGCTGGCCGGTATTGCGCCGCACACAGCGGCGGCGATGACGATGGCCCGCCAGCGGCGGGCCACGGGGCTGCTACGGAAGTCGGACTGCGCGGGTTGCGGCATGCATACCTCCTGGGGCGTAGCGCGCGGGGGCTTGTTATGTAGCGAATACGATTCAGCGTCGTTGCGCAAGGGCGACCGAAGGCTTAAGAACCGTCCTGCAGTCGGGCTCAGCTCTGCGGCATGTCACGGCTGGTGGGAATGTTGCGGTTAGGCTTGAGCACGCGGTCGGGCTCGGCGGTCTCGATGCGGGGCGTGGCGCGCAGGGTTTCGACCGCCTGGTCGATGGTGGCATCCGCCGACGGCGAGATCGCGGTGACCAGCCAGACGCCGCCGGACATCGGGCGCTTGACCACATAGCGGATCGGGCCCTTGATCCCGGCCAGCAGCTTGCCGGCGTCCTCCGACAGGTTCACCGCGGGCGGCTTGAAGCGCACCATGATGTCGCCAAGGGAACGGTCATCGCTGATGCTGCCCGGCGGCGGGGCCGAGGACTTGGGCTGGGCCTGGCAGGCGGACAGCGCCAGCAGTGCGGCCGATGCGGCGGTGGCGATGGCCAGCACGGCGCGCAGCGATGCGCGCGGTCGTTGCCGGAGGCCGGCTTGCGCTTGGCGGGTCATGGTGAAGCTCCTGTCAGTGTATGGATTGGCGCACGTGCGGGGCGGGCGGGGCCGTCAGCCGGCGGCGCGGCGGCTGCGCCGGCCATCCTTGCCGCCCGCACCGCGCGCGGGCTGGCTGCCCTGGCCGCCGGCCATGCCTTGCGCCAGCATTTCTTCCGCATGTTGCAGCGTGGTGGCGGTGACAGTGGCGCCGCCCAGCATGCGCGCGGTCTCGACCACGCGCCCGGCGGGGTCCAGCACCCTGATGCGCGAGCGCGTGACCGAACCGTCGCCCGCATCGGTGGTTTCCTTGCTCACCAGCAGGTGCGTGCCGGCCTGCGCCGCCACTTGCGGCAGGTGCGTCACGCACAGCACCTGGCGCGCGCGGCCCAGCTCCTGCAGGCGCCGGCCGACCACCTCGGCCACCGCGCCGCCGATGCCGGTATCGACCTCGTCGAAGATCAGCGTGGGCGTGGGCGAGGCTTCGCTGGTGATCACCGAGATCGCCAGGCTGATGCGCGCCAGCTCGCCGCCGGAGGCCACCCGGGCCAGCGGCCGCGGGCTCACGCCGGCATGGCCGGCGACCAGGAATTCGACCTGCTCGAGCCCGTGGCTCTGGCCTTCGTCGAGCGCATTGAGCGCGGCGACAAAGCTGCCGCCGGCCATCGACAGGCCCTGCATGGCGTCGGTGACCGCGGCGGACAGCGCCTGCGCGGCCTGCTTGCGGGCGTGGCTGAGATGCTGCGCCAGGGTCAGGTAGGCGGCCTTGGCCGCGGCCTCGCGCGCCATCACCTTGTTCAGGTCCTGCGCGGCCTGCAGGTCGTCCAGCTGCTGGCGGCGGGCCACCAGCTCGTCGGGCAGCTGCTCGGGCGGCAGGCGGTACTTGCGCGCGGTGGCGTGCAGCGCCTGCATGCGTTCGTCGACCGCCTGCAGCCGCTCGGGATCGAGTTCGAGCCGGTCGACATAGCGCGTGAGCGAGTGCGCGGCTTCCTCGGCCTGCATCTGCGCGGGCTCGAGCGCGGCCAGCACGTCGCGCAGCGCGCCGTCGACATCGGCCAGCTGCTGCAGCTTGTGCACGATGGTATTCAGCGCCGACAGCACCGAGCCGTCGGCCTCGGACAGTGCGTCCAGCGCGGCGCGGCTGCCGTCGATCAGGCCGGCGGCATGCGACAGCCGGTTGTACTCGGACTGGATCTCTTCCCATTCGCCCGGCTGCGGGTTGAGCTTGTCCAGTTCGCCGACCTGCCATTCCAGCCGCTCGCGTTCGAGCTGCATCTCGCGCGACTGGTGTTCCACCGCCTCGCGCTGGCGCACGCAGGCACGCCAGGCGCGCCAGGCCTCGGCCACCGCGCCGGCCTGCTGGGTGAGGCCTGCGTGGGCGTCGAACAGCAGCCGCTGCGCATCGGGGCGCAGCAGCAGCTGGTGCGCGTGCTGGCCGTGGATGTCGACCAGCTGGTCGCCGACTTCGCGCAGCTGCGCCAGGGTGGCGGCGGCGCCGTTGATAAAGGCCTTGCTGCGGCCGCCGGCATCGACCGTGCGGCGCAGCAGCACGGTATGCACGCCGTCTTCCGCTTCGCTGTTGAGCTCGCGCTCGGCCAGCCAGGCATCCAGTGCCGGGTGGGTCGAGAAGGTGGCGCTGACGCTGGCGCGCGGGGCGCCTTCGCGCACCACGCCGGCATCGGCGCGTTCGCCCAGCACCAGCGCCAGGGCATCGATCAGGATGGATTTGCCGGCGCCGGTCTCGCCGGTGAAGACGGTGAAGCCAGTGGTGAAGTCCAGGTCGAGCGTATCGACGATGACGAAATCGCGGATGGACAGGCTGCGCAGCATCGTGGCGTGGAAGGTAGTCGGTCCGATGGGTTCGGGCTCAGGCTTGGAGGGCGGCTTGATACTGGCTCAGAGGCGGTTGTCCTCGGACGGGTATTCGTGCCAGTGCAGCTTCTTGCGCAGCGTGGCGTAGTAGTTGTAGCCGACCGGGTGCAGCAGGTTGATGGTCTTTTCGGAGCGCCGCACCACGATGCGGTCGCCCGGCAGCAGCGAGGTCAGCGACTGCATGTCGAAGTTGACGCTGGCGTCGCGCGCGCTGGCCACCTCGATGGTGACCTCGGCGTCGTGCGGCAGCACGATCGGGCGGTTGGACAGCGCGTGCGGGGCAATCGGCACCAGCACCACGCCCGACAGCGTCGGATGCAGGATCGGGCCGCCGGCGGACAGCGCGTAGGCGGTGGACCCGGTGGTGGTCGACACGATCAGGCCGTCCGAGCGCTGGTTGTACATGAAGTGGCCGTCCACCGACACCGCCAGCTCGACCATGCCGGAGATGCCCGAGCGGTTCACCACCACGTCGTTCAGGGCCAGCGCGGAGAAGATGTTCATGTCGTCGCGCACCACGCGCGATTCCAGCAGCAGGCGGGTCTCGGCCTCATAGCGGCCGTCGAGCATGTCGGGCAGCACGGTGTGCGCGTCTTCCAGCGCGATGTCGGTCATGAAGCCCAGCCGCCCGTGGTTGACGCCGATCAATGGCACGTCATAGCCGGCGAGCTGGCGGGCGATGCCCAGCAGCGTGCCGTCGCCGCCCAGCACCACGGCCACGTCGGCCTGCCGGCCGATCTCCTCGGCGGACAGGGCAGGGTAGGCGGTCAGCCCGGTGGCGAGCGAGGTTTCGCGCTCGAACACCACGTCCTGCCCGTTGCGCAGGATATAAGAGGCGATCTCCTCCAGCGGCCCTTCGATGCCGGCAGTGGAGTACCGGCCCACCAGGGCGACGGTCTTGAACGAAGTGCGCACGGCGCTGGCTTTCGGGGGGGCGGACATGCGTGGATTAGACCATACCGCCATGACGCTTGTCAGCAGGCGCCAGCGAGCGGGCCAGGCCGGCCGCCAGAAGGTCCAAAACTTGCGTAAAATCGGGGCATCATGGATGAACGCTCCAAAACGCTGCTCAAGACCCTGATCGAGCGCTATATTGCCGAAGGGCAGCCGGTCGGTTCCCGCACCTTGTCGAAATACTCGGGGCTGGACCTGTCGCCTGCGACGATTCGCAATGTGATGTCCGATCTGGAGGAAATGGGCTTTATTGCCAGTCCGCACACCTCGGCCGGCCGTATCCCGACCCCGCGCGGCTACCGGCTGTTCGTCGATTCGATGCTGACGGCCAAGCCGCTGGAGCGCAACGCCGACCTGGCCGAGCTGACCGGCCAGATCCAGGACCAGCTCGGCGGCCAGCAGCTGGGGCCGCAGCGCATGATCACGGCGGCGGCGCGCACGCTGTCCAACCTGTCGCACTTTGCCGGCGTGGTGATGACGCCGCGCCGCGCGCAGGCGTTCCGGCAGATCGAATTCATGCGGCTGTCGGACAAGCGCATCCTGCTGATCATCGTCAGCCCCGAGGGCGACGTGCAGAACCGCATCATCCAGACCGAGCTGTCGTACACGCCGGCCCAGCTGATCGAGGCGGCCAACTTCTTCAACTCGCACTATGCCGGCATGAGCTTCGACGCGGTGCGCGGCCACCTGCGGGTGGAACTGCAGGACCTGCGCCGCGACATGTCGCAGCTGATGCAGGCCGCGGTCGAGGCCGGCAGCGTCGCCGAGGACGAGGACGACGACCACGTCTTCATCAGTGGCGAGCGCAAGCTGCTGGAAGTGGAAGACCTGGCCTCCAGCATGGACAAGCTGCGGCGCCTGTTCGACGTGTTCGAGCACAAGACCAGCCTGCTGCAGCTGCTGGACGTGTCCAGCCATGCGCAGGGTGTGCAGATCTTTATCGGCGGCGAAAGCCGGCTGGTGCCGATCGAAGACATGGCGGTCATCACCGCCCCGTACGAGGTCGACGGCCAGATCGTCGGCACGCTCGGCGTGATCGGCCCCACGCGCATGGCGTATGAGCGCGTGATCCCCATCGTCGACATCACCGCGCGCCTGCTGTCCAGCGCCCTGAGCCAGAACTAGTGCAAAGACTGGCTGGTCTGACAAGCGGCCCCATTCCTGCCGAGCGCGGCAATCGCCGGTGCGCCGCACCGGCGCCATCCCGGCACCGTGTCAACCCGGAAGCGACATGACGTTTTCTCCCGAACCGGCCTACCAGCACGGCCACGCGCCGCGCACGGCGATCCTGCTGGTCAACCTGGGCACCCCGGACGCTCCCACGCCCAAGGCGGTGGGGCGCTACCTGAAGGAGTTCCTGTCCGACCCGCGCGTGGTCGAGATCCCGCGCGCGGCCTGGCTGCCGCTGCTGCATGGGGTGATCCTGCCGCTGCGTTCGCGCGCCTCGGCGCTGAAATACGAATCGATCTGGCTGCGCGAGGCCCATATGACGGGCTCGCCGCTGCTGGTCTACAGCGAGCGCCAGGCCCATGCGCTGCAGCGGCTGATGAACCAGCACGGCCATGAGGTGACGGTCGCGTGCGCAATGCGCTACGGCAACCCGTCGATCGCCTCGGTGCTGGAGGCGCTGCGCCGGCAGGGCTGCGAGCAGGTGCTGGTGCTGCCGATGTATCCGCAATACTCCGGCACCACCACGGCCACGGCCTTCGACGAGGTGTTCCGGGTGCTGGGCCAGTGGCGCAACCAGCCCGAGCTGCGGCTGGTCAAGCATTTCCATGACCATCCGGCCTATATCTCGGCGCTGCACCAGCAGGTCGGCGCCTACTGGGCGCGCCACGGCATGCCGGACTTTGCCCGCGGCGACAAGCTGATCCTGTCGTTCCACGGTGTGCCGCGGCGTACGCTGGAGCTGGGTGACCCCTATCACTGCGAATGCCTGAAGACCGGCCGGCTGCTGGGCGAGGCGCTGGGCCTGCAGCCGGGCCAGTACCAGGTGACGTTCCAGTCTCGTTTCGGCAAGGCGGAATGGCTGCAGCCGTACACCGCGCCGACGCTGGCCGAGCTGGGCAAGGTCGGCGCGGGCCGGGTCGATGTCTTCTGTCCCGGCTTTCCGGCCGACTGCATCGAGACCCTGGAGGAAATCGCCATGGAAGGGCAGACCGAGTTCAAGGTCGCGGGCGGCAAGGATTTCCACTTCATCCCGTGCCTGAATGACGCCGATCCGTGGGTCGCGGCCATGGCCGAGATCGCGCTGCAGCACCTGCAGGGCTGGCCGCTGGCCACGCCGCATCCGCATGAACTGGAAGCACGGCGCACGCGCGCCCAGACCCGGGGAGCGGCGGCATGAATGTCGACTTTGAGCCGGATGCGCGCCAGCGCATCGACAAATGGCTGTGGTGCGCGCGCTTCTTCAAGACGCGCTCGCTCGCGGCCGAAGCGGTGGAGCGCAGCAAGGTGACCGTCAACGGCCAGCCATGCAAGAACTCGCGCGAGGTGAAGCCCGGCGACATGGTGGTGCTGGAAGCGCACCAGCAGCGCTGGGAACTGGTGGTGAAAGGCATTGCCCCGGCGCGCGGGCCGGCGCCGGTGGCGCAGACGCTGTACGAGGAAAGTGCCGAAAGCCAGTCGCGCCGGCTGGCCGACGCCGAGCGCCGGCGCCTGCAGCCGGAGCCGTCCGCGCAGATCCAGGGGCGCCCGACCAAGCGGGACCGGCGCCGCATCGACCACCTGAAGAGCTGAAATGACAACGCGGCGGCACCGGGAAGCCCCCGCTGCCGCCGCGCGCTTGGACCAGGGTCAGGTGGCGCTTATTCCTGCGTGACTTCCTGGCTGACGATAGGGACGATGTAGTGCTTGAACACCGCCTTGCCGCTGCCATACTCCGTATCGCGCGGGGTGAATGCGCCGGAAAGGCAGATAAAGACGGTCATGACCGCCAATGCGGCCACAAGGCAGAGTGTCACGACTGGCAGCTTATGCATGGCCAACCTTCCGGAAGAGGCACAAAGATGAACCATCTCCACAACCCCCGGCATTTTTGTCATTTTTATTACTGGGAATCTTAGTGATTGCGATGCAGCAAAGCAATAAGGCGTCGATTGCATATGCCTGGCCTTTGTAACCGTGTGTTTCCGCGTCACGCCAGCGCCACTCTTGAAAACCTGCGCCTTGCCACCACCTGCACGGAACACGCGCCGATTTACCACCCGCGGCCAGGCCCACGGCGGGCCGCGACAATGCATTGATACGGATCGACATGGAAGAACAGAAGCAGACGCCAACCACCCAGACGCCTACGCCCGCTGGCGATGAGGCGGCCAACGCCAGCCAGGAGGCCGGCGCGCCGGAAACCGCTGCCGTGGACGACGTGGCGGCCCAGCTGGCCGCCCTGGAAGCCAAGGCGCGCGAGCATTACGACCTGTATATGCGCGCCGTTGCCGAGGGCGAGAACATCCGCCGCCGGGCGCAGGAAGATGTCGCCAAGGCGCACAAGTTCGCCATCGAGAACTTCGCCGACAACCTGCTGCCGGTGATGGACAGCCTGCAGGCCGCGCTGGCCGACGGCTCGGGCGATATCGCCAAGCTGCGCGAAGGCGTCGAGCTGACCGCGCGCCAGCTGGCCGCCGCCTTTGAGCGCGGCAAGATCGTTGAACTCAACCCGGTGGGCGAAAAATTCGACCCGCACCGCCACCAGGCCATCTCGATGGTGCCGGCGGACCAGGAACCCAATACCGTGGTGACCGTGCTCCAGCGCGGCTACACCATTGCCGAGCGCGTGCTGCGGCCGGCTCTGGTGACGGTGGCGGCACCGAAATAAGGCCGCCTGGGGCGGCGGCGTGCCGTCCTGGATCGCGACCTGACGCCCGGTGCCGGCTGGCCCGGGCGTTTGTCATTCTGGAGCGAGCATGACCACTGAACCAGGCGCCGGCCCGGCGACATTCCCGGCCCCCCACCTCGACCACCGCGCCTTCGAGGCATTCGGCATGCGCGAGGTCGATGACGGCAGCATCGACGCCGCCATCGCCGCTGCGGGCGATGCGCTGGTGTGCGTGTTCTTCTGGGGGGAGGACTGCTTCAACTGCGAGATGGCCAAGAAGGCCATGCTGGCCAACCCCGAACCGATCCGCGCGCTGGAACTGCGCTGGCTGCATGCCAACGTCTACGCGCATCCCGGGCTGGGCCGGCGCTTTGGCCTGCATGGCATCCCGGTGTTCATGTTCTTCCGGAACGGCAAGAAGCTGGGCCGCGCCACCGGCTGGCATGGCCACGGCCAGTTTGCCGCCGCGGTGGCCAATGCGCGGCTCAAGGCCAGCGGCAAGCCGCTGGCCGGCTGAGTGGGTTCAGCGGGACAGCGCGTAGCCGATGCGGAACTGCCACGGCAGCTTGTGGTTGTAGTCCAGCAGGCTCTCGCCATAGCCGACGAAGTAGCCCGCCATCAGGTAGCCCGCGGTGCCGGGGATCAGCCGCGCCATCGGGTAGGTCAGCTGCGCGTCGACGCTGCCGTACCACTTGCGCGTGCCCTTGCGCAGCGTGGCGGAGAACTCCCATGAGTCCGGGCGCCCGTAGGCAATGCCCAGGTCCATGAAACCGCGGTAGTGGGCGATGTCGGGGTTGTCGCCCTTTTCCACGTAGGCGTAGAGCTTGGGCGCGACGCGCCAGTGCCAGTCGTTCTGGTCGCCAAAGTAGAAGGTCGGCTTGACGAAGACCGTATTGATGCTGCGCGAGTCGTCGCCGTTGCGGCCATTGGATTCATGCTCCAGGCCGGCCGCCAGCGACAGCCGGCTGATGGCGTTGTTGCGCACGCCGGTATCCGACAGGTAATAGAACAGGCTGGG
Organism: Cupriavidus sp. FW305-3-2-15-C-LB2; assembly: GCF_058787575.1. Lineage (NCBI taxonomy): Bacteria > Pseudomonadati > Pseudomonadota > Betaproteobacteria > Burkholderiales > Burkholderiaceae > Cupriavidus > Cupriavidus sp. FW305-3-2-15-C-LB2. The sequence goes on along the minus strand of NZ_JBYSZW010000027.1, from coordinate 76,638 downwards.
CCGGTAGTTGGTGTCGCGGAACGGCTTGGACTGCTCGGACAGATCCCATAGCGAGAACTGGGTGTAGGCCACGTAGAGGTTGTCGAACAGACGCTTCGACGCCGGATCTTCGCCCTGGAACAGGCGGTACTTGAAGCTCAGCTGGAACTTGGCGTTGGCCCCGTCATGCGCGCCGACCATGAAATACATCGGGTCATGGAACGATAGCCGGGCGCTGTCGCGCAGGTCGGCCGGAGCGGGTGCGGCAGCGTCGGCGGTGGTGACCGGGGTCACCGGTACGGCGGCTTCGGTGGCCGGCTCCAAGCCGTTCGCTGCCAGCGCCTTGCCGGCAACCGGCGGCTCAGCGGTGGCGGATTCACCGGGCCGCGGCAGGCGGTTCAGCGTCAACAGCACCGGCGCGGCGTCGATGCCGGTGGCATCCAGCCGCACCTGGCCGCGCAGGGCCGGCGGCAGCGCCACCGTGTAGCGGATCGCGCGGTGCTCGCCGCGGCGCAGGTTGACCACGGCCGGGCCCGAGACTTCGCGCCACAGCACCAGCCGCACCGGCGCCTGCAGGTCGCCCGAGGCGGTCACTTCGAGCGTGTCGGGAATACGGTAGCGGCGCGTGGCGTCGTCGGCGCTGACTACCAGCGTCAGCGTGAGCGGCTGGTTGCCGTCGATCACGCGCGGCGGCTGCAACAGCGCCACGCCGGCGTGGCCGGCGAGGGGCCAGGCCAGCATCAGCGACAGGCAGAGCGGGGCAACGGCGCGGCCGGCGGGCGCGAGCCGGCGCCGGCGGGGGAGGGCAATACGGGACATGGCTTGCGGGCACCGCGCCGCTATGTGACGGCAACGCGGCTAGGGAAAATGCGGACCCGCAAAGACTACCACGCACCCATCGGAGGGTTGTGACGAATTGTACGCTGCACTTGATGCGTGACGCGTACCGGACTTAGCGGTTGGCGCGGCGCTTGACGCAATCGACATAGTGGTCGCCGTCGGGCGGCTGGCCGGTGCGCTGTGCCTGCCACAGCATTTCGCCCAGGCATTCCATCACCTGGTGCTGCGCTTCGTGCGGGGAATCCAGGCGGCGTGCCAGCGCCTCATAGGCCTGGCGGATGCCGCGCGGCTGGTCGACCGAGACCTGCTCGGAGATCGACAGGTGCATCGACAGGTGCAGGAAGGGGTTGGTCTGGCCTTGCTCGGGTGTGTAGTCCTGCGACAGCGCACCTTCGGTGTCGCGCAGCAGGCCGTGGTACTCGGGGTGCTCGCCGATCCAGTCTACAGCGATGGCTTCCAGCGGGGTCAGCACGCCGCCTGTGAGCTGCTTCTGCCAGGCATCGCAGAAGAACCGGCGGACTTCTTCTCGTGAGGGATTAAACATGGTGGCGACATTGTAAACGAGGGCCGCGGCCCGCGCTGGCGGCCCGGTTGCTGCAGACGGCGCCAAGTAGAATGCGGGATCGCCGACTTCCCGCCCGCCCGATGACCGCTTCCGCCCAAACCGCCCCGGACCATGCCCGCGACAAGCTGGCCGGCGTGCTGCTGATCGCGCTGTCGGCCAGCGCCTTTGGCGCCATGGCGATCTTCGCGCGCTTTGCCTACGCGGCCGGCGCGGATGTCTACGGGCTGCTGCTGGTGCGCTTCGTGCTGGCCGCCGCGGCACTGGCCTGGGTGATGCGCACGCGCGGCATCGGCCTGCCGCCGTGGCGCCGCGTGCTGGCGCTGGCGGCGATGGGCGGCATCGGCTATGTCGGCCAGTCGTTCTGCTTCTTCAGCGCACTCAACCATGCGCAGGCCAGCCTGGTGGCGCTGTTGCTATACCTGTACCCGCTGTTCGTGACGATCCTGGCGGCCATCTTCCTGAAGGAGCGGCTGACCACCGCCGCGGTGATCGCGCTGGTGCTGTGCTCGGTCGGCGCCGGCCTGACCGTCGGCGGCGGCGAGGGCTCGCCGCTGGGGATCGCGCTGGGGCTGGCGGCGGCGGTGATCTACTCGGTCTATATCATCGTCGGCGCGCGCGTGACCGCTGGCGTCAACCCGATTGCCACCACCACGGTGATCTGCACCGCGGCGGCGCTGGTCTACGGCGCCGTCGGCCTGCTGCGGATGGGGGCGGGCGCGCCGCCGCAGTTCCCGGCCACTGCCGGCGGCTGGCTGGCGCTGGCGGGCATCGCGCTGCTGTCGACGGTGCTGGCGATCCTGACCTTCTTCGCCGGCCTGCAGCGACTGGGCGCGGCGCAGGCGTCGATGCTGTCGACGCTGGAGCCGGTGGTCACCGTGTTGCTGGCGGCGCTGCTGCTGGGCGAGCATATCGGCACGGCGCAGGCCGTGGGCGGCGGGCTGATCCTGGCTGGCGTGCTGTGGCTGACCCGCAGGGGCAGTGCGCCGGCGCCGGCCCGCGCCGATATGCAAGGGAATTGAACGGGTTGCTCAAAGGCGCTGTCGTGGCGCGCACAAAGCGTTGGGTACAATCGCCCCTTCCCTCAAATCCCGTACAGGAAAGAAGCGCATGTCCCAGATCGACAACGCCGCGCTGGCGCAGCTGTTCACCGAAGCCCGCACGCACAACGTGTGGCAGGACCGCCACGTGGACGACGCCGTGCTGCACCAGATCTATGAAGCGATGAAGTTCGGCCCGACCGCTGCCAACAGCAGCCCGGCGCGCATCGTGTTCGTCAAGAGCGCTGCCGAGAAGGCGCGCCTGGTGGACTGTGTGTCGGCCGGCAACGTCGACAAGACCCGTTCGGCGCCGGTGACGGCCATCATCGCCTTCGACACCGCCTTCCACGACCAGCTGCCCAAGCTGTTCCCGCATGCCGACGCCCGTTCCTGGTACGCCGGCAACGACGAGAAGATCGCCCGCGACGCGCTGATGAACAGCTCGCTGCAAGGCGGCTACTTCATCCTGGCGGCGCGCGCGCTGGGCCTGGACTGCGGCCCGATGGGCGGCTTCGATGCCGACAAGGTCAACGCAGCCTTCTTCCCCGATGGCAAGTGGCAGGTCAACTTCCTGTGCAACCTGGGCTACGGCGAGGCCGACAAGCTGTTCCCGCGCGGCCCGCGCCTGTCGTTCGACGAAGCCTGCCGCATCGTCTGATCGCGCTGCGCACCATCAAAAAAGCGACCCGGCCGTGGTCGCTTTTTTTTGGGGCACGCAGCAGCGCTTCAGGCCGTCCACTCCTGCAGGGGATCGGGATTGCAGGCCAGGTAGCGCTGCGGTTCGGCAATGCCAAGCCGCGCGCGGGCCGCGCCGATGGGTTCGTGCAGCAGCTTCTCGTAGTCCTCGCCCAACAGCCAGAGGGCGCGCCGGCCCAGCCGGTAGCCTTCCAGCACGGCCCGCGCAAAGGCCAGGCTGCCGCTCACGCGCAGGCTTTTCAGCGACGCCGCGATGGCGATGAAGGCCCAGCCCTTGCCGCCGGTCTGCGCATAGCTGAATGCCACCAGTGCGGCTTCGCCAAGGCTTTCATCGGCCCGGTAGCCGGTGAGCACATGCCAGATGTCGTGGATGTCGCGGGTACGCCGGCCGAACCACATGTAGGCGTCCTCGATCAACGGTTCCTGGTCCAGGTTCGAGACCTTGGCCAGCCCGTCAGCGCTGTAGCCGGTCTGTTCCAGGAACGCGCGATAGGCCGCGCCCACCGTGCCCGGTGCGAACCTGGCCACGTAGGCGGGATCGGACAGGCGCTCCGCCAGCTCGATGCGCTGGTAGACCATGCGCCGCCCGTCGGGCGTGCTCAGCAGCCGGTTGAAGTTGCGGGGCATGGACGGCCCGTTGAGCGCGCGCATGATGCGGAACACCTGCTCCGTGTCGTTGCCGTTCGCCATCAGCTTGCGCACGGCCTGGAACGCGGCGAAGACATTGTGCTTGTAGGGGTTGGAAGCGGTGGTGGTGGCCATGGGCGGGGCTCCGTGGATCAGGCGACCTGCGCCTGGGCCGGCGCGGGGACTTGCAGCCGGGCGGCGGCGTCGCGGACGAAATCGACGCTGGTGTCGATGGCGGTCACCGGCAGCATATGCCCGCCGCTGACCAATGTCAGCGTGGCGCCCGGAACCTTGGCGGCGAGCGCTTCGCCATGCTCGGCAAAATCCAGGATGCGGTCTTCGCGGCCGTAGAGGACACTGACCGGCACGCGCAGCGTGCCGTAGCGGTGCAGCAGCGCCGGCAGGCTCTGCGCGGCGCCGATCAGGTCTTCGGACGCGGCCAGGAAGTGGCGCGGCCGCAGCGCCAGCAGCCCGCCTCCGCGCGTCGGGAAGTCGTCCGGCACCGGGTCCGGGCCGAACACGATGTCCATCACGGCTTCGCGGCGCCGAATCGACATCGGCACCACCAGCGTCCATGCCATCAGCCGGCGCAGCCACGCGCTGGGCACGGTCATGGCCTGGAACACCGGCGAGATCGCCTTGGGCGGGTGCGTGAGCGGCGCGATCAGTGCCAGCCCGCCCACGCGCTCGGGGTGGTGGATGGCCAGTGCCAGCGCAATCGCGCCACCCAGCGAATGGCCCACCACCAGCGGACGCTCCAGGCCAAGCTTGTCGCACAGCGCGGCGAGCGCTGCGGCCTGCGCCGGCAGGTCCGCGGCGCTGCCCGGCGTGCGTATGGAGTGGCCCGCGCCGGGGCGGTCGACGGCGATCACGCGGAAATGCTCGGCAAGCGGCCCGATCATGCCGTAGCCAAAATTCTCAAGCTGGCCGGACAGGCCATGCACCAGCAGCACCGCCGGGCCCTGGCCGCGCTCCACCACGTGCAGCCGCGCGCCGGGCACGTCGACAAAGCGGCCGTGCGGCGGCATGGCGGCTTCGATGCGCCGCGCGGTGCGCCACGTGTACAGATACAGCGACGCGCCCAGCGCCAGGATCAGCCCGATCAGCACCGCGAAAACGGTCAGGACGATGGTCATGATTGCACCTCGCTGGCGGCAACGGCCGGCACCGTGTTGTTGTTGTCGGTGGTGTCCTGGCCGTCCCGGTGCGCCCGGTGTGCCAGGGGAGAGGGAGGCGGGACATCGAACTGCAACACGCCGTCTGCGATGCGCCCGTGCCGGATCGCCAGCAGGTCTTTCAGGTAGTTCTGGTGCACGCGCCATGGCTTGCGATGCCCTTGCCGGGGCAGCACGGTGGCGGCACGCTGCACGTAGCCGGAGGTGAAATCCAGGAACGGGGTCGGCTCAACGTCAGCCGGGGCGCGCGGCACGGCAATGCGGTGGGCGTGGCGATCCATATGACGCAGCAGGCGGCAGACGTACTCGGCCGTGAGGTCGGCCTTGAGCGTCCACGAGGCATTGGTGTACCCGAAGGCCAGCACGAGGTTGGGCACATCGCTCAGCATCATCCCCTTGTAGGCCAGGCATTCGGCGGGGCGGCGCGGCTGGCCGTCCACGGTGAGTGCAATGTCGCCCAGCATGTTCAGCTTGAGGCCGGTGGCCACCACCACGACATCCGCGGCCAGCGTCTTGCCGCTGGCCAGCACGATGCCGTTCTCGGTGAACCGGTCGATGGTGTCGGTCACCACCGATGCGCGCCCGTCGCGGATCGCGCGGAACAGGTCGCCGTCGGGCACCAGGCACAGGCGCTGGTCCCAGGGCCGGTAGCGGGGCGTGAAGTGGGTGCCGACGTCATAGCCCGGCGCCAGTTGCGCTGCCGCCATGCCGATCAGGCGCTGCCTGACGCGGTCCGGCCGGCGCCGCGCCAGCTGGAAGAACATCATGCCCAGCAGCACGTTCTTCCAGCGCGTGGCGGCGTAGGCCAGCCGCTCCGGCAGCACGCGGCGCAGCTTGTGGGCGATGGCGTCCTCGCCGGGGCGCGTCACGATATAAGTGGGAGAGCGCTGCAGCATCGTCACGTGCGCGGCGCTTTTCGCCATGGCCGGCACCAGCGTGACCGCCGTGGCGCCGCTGCCGATCACCACCACGCGCTTGCCGGCGTAGTCGAGCGATTCGTCCCAGAACTGCGGATGCACCATGCTGCCGCGGAATTGCGCTTCGCCTGCAAATTCGGGCCGGTGGCCCTCGGCATAGCTGTAATAGCCTGCGCACACATAGAGAAAGCGTGTGCGCAGGCGCAGCCGGCTGTGGTCCGCGGTGCGTTCGGCTTCGACCGTCCAGCAGGCTGCGGCGCTGTCCCATGCCGCGCTGATGACCCGATGGCCGAAGCGGATATGTGGCGTGATGCCGGCCTCTTCGGCGGTTTCGCGGATGTAGGCGCGAATCGACGGCCCGTCGGCGATGGCCTTGGCGCCGCGCCAGGGCTTGAAGCGGTAGCCCAGCGTGTACATGTCCGAATCCGAGCGGATGCCGGGGTAGCGGAACAGGTCCCAGGTGCCGCCCATGGCCTCACGCGCCTCCAGGATGGCGTAGCGCTTGCCGGGGCAGCGCATTTGCAGCTGGCGCGCGGCGCCGATGCCGGACAGGCCGGCGCCTACGATCAGGACATCAAGGACTGCGTCATCGGGACTTGAGGCGGTCATGGGGGGGTCCGGGCGAGTGGCGCTTCTGACAACATAGATTGTCAGAAGCGATCCGGCAAGGAATCTGACAATAGGGAATGTCATAATGGCGCGCATGACGACCGAGCTCACCCCCGCGCGTCGCTACCGCGGCGCCGAAGCCGAAGAACGACGTGCCCAACGCCGTGTGCAGCTGATTGCCGCGGCCGTGCAGGTCTACGGCGAGCGCGGCTACCAGAACGCCACCGTCAAGGCCGTGTGCGAGGCCGCGGGCCTGACCGAACGGTATTTCTATGAGTCGTTCGCCAACAGCGAGGCCTTGCTGCTGGCATCGTTTCAAACGGTGACCCACCGCTTGCTGCACACCCTCGCCCTGGCGGGCGAGGGGGCCGGAGGCGAGGGCCAGCAACGCGCGCTGGCCATGCTGCGCGCCTATTTCGGGGCGCTGCGGCGCGAGCCGCGTTCAGCGCGGGTGTTCCTGGTGGAAATCCGCGGCGTCAGCAAGCTGGTCGACGGGGCGCTGGCGGATTCGCTGGATGAATTCGGCGGGCTGCTCGCGCAAGCGCTGCTGCCGCCGGGACGCAAGCTCGATCCGTTGCTGACGGCGGGGGTGGCGGGCGGGGTGGTCCACATCGCCCTGCGCTGGATCACGCACGGCTATGCGCCCGAGGTGGAGGTGGTCGCGCGCACCGCGCTACAGCTGGCCCTGGTGCTGGCGCACGAGCCGGACTAGGACACCAGGCCCGGGTTACAGCTGCGGCGCCGGCGTCTTTTCCCTGAACTCGCATAGCGGCTCGATCACGCAGTGCCAGCACTCTGGCTTGCGCGCCTTGCACACGTAGCGGCCGTGCAGGATCAGCCAGTGGTGGGCATCGTGCAGGAACTCATGCGGCACGCACTTGAGCAGCTTCTGCTCGACGATCTGCACGGTCTTGCCCGGCGCCAGCCCGGTGCGGTTCGCTACCCGGAAGATATGCGTGTCCACCGCGATGGTGGGCTCGCCGAACGCGGTGTTGAGCACCACGTTGGCGGTCTTGCGGCCCACGCCCGGCAGCGCCTCCAGCGCTTCGCGCTCGGGCGGGACCTTGCCGCCGTGGCGCTCGACCAGGATGCGGCAGGTTTCGATCACATGCTTCGCCTTGGTCTTGTACAGCCCGATGGTCTTGATGTACTCGCTGAGGCCGGCTTCGCCCAGGTCCAGCATCTGGCGTGGGGTATGCGCTACCGGGAACAGCCGCCGCGTGGCCTTGTTGACGCCGACGTCGGTCGCCTGCGCCGACAGCAGCACGGCGATCAGCAGCTCGAACGGCGAGCTGTATTCCAGTTCGGTGGCCGGGGCAGGGTTGGTTTCGCGCAGCGTCTCAAAGATGGCACGGCACTTGGCGGCGTTCATTGTTTTTCTTCCGGGTCGGTATTGGCGTTCTGGTCGGATCCAGGCCTGGCAAGCCCCGCGCGCGCGCGCCGTGCTTCGGCGGCGTCGATCTGGGCCTGCACCGCAGCCGAGACGTTCTCCGTATTGCGCGGCTGCGCGGCCTGCTGCTTCTGCCGGGCGCGTTCGATGGCGGCCTGGATGATGGCGCGCTTGCGTTCCTGCGCGGCGCGCTCGGCATCGTTCTCCGGCGCTTCGGCTTGCACCGCGGCCAGCTTGGCGGCGGCCTTGGCGGCCAGGCGCGCGTCGTTTTCCTCGCGCTCGCGCACCAGCCGCGCATTGCGTGCCAGGTAGCGCGCGTGCGCGGCATCGGCCTGCGCCTGCGACCACGCGGCCCAGCCGGTGCGCGCGCCGGTGACCGGGACCATGTCGATGCAGTCGACCGGGCAGGGCGCCACGCACAGGTCGCAGCCGGTGCACCAGTCAGGGATCACCGTATGCATCTGCTTGGCGGCGCCGGCAATCGCATCGACCGGGCAGGCCTGGATGCAAAGCGTGCAGCCGATGCAAAGGCTCTCGTCGATGCGGGCCACCGCGCGCGGCTGTTCGCTGCCGCGCTCCGGGTCCAGCGGCAGTGGTTCGGTGCCGAGCGCCGCGGCCAGGCGCACGATTCCTTCCGCGCCGCCGGGCGGGCAGCGGTTGCAGGCGGCTTCGCCGCTGGCCATGGCTTCGGCGTAGGGGCGGCAGCCGTTGAAGCCGCATTTTGTGCACTGGGTCTGTGGCAGCAGCGCTTCGATGCGGTCGGCAAGGGACTTGACGGCGGGATTCACGACTACGGGCAGGAAATCAGGGGACAAGACAGGGACCAAGGCCGGATCAGAACGGTCAAGACACGATATTTACGGGGCGCTGTGAGGGTTTGGCGACATAACAGCCGAACCCGGCGGCGGACAATAGGCCAGCGACCCTGCGGCACCGGGATCTCTGTGGACCCCTGCGAGCCATCGCGCCGCAAGGATTATCCCCGATTTCGCCGGCGGGCAGAAACGGCGATGATGCGCGCACCGCCGGATTGCCGCATTCCGGCCTATGCCATAATCCGCGCAACGATCGACCAGCCACCCCATGTCAACTGAGCCCAAGACCAAACGCGACCCGGAAGGGACGCGCCGACGCATCCTCGCTGCGGCCACCGAGGAATTCGCCAAGGGGGGTCTGGCCGGCGCCCGCGTCGACCAGATTGCCCGGCGCGCGGAAACCAACGAACGCATGCTGTACTACTACTACGGCAGCAAGGAAGGCCTGTTCCTGGCGGTGCTTGAGAAGCAATACGCTAATTTCCGCGCCGACGAGGAGCAGCTGCACCTGGTCGACGAAGACCCGGTCCAGGGCGTGCGCACGCTGGCGCGTTTCGTCTGGGACTGGTATTACGAGCACCCGGAGTTCATCCGCCTGGTCAACAGCGAGAACCTGCACGAGGCCCGGCACCTGAAAAAGTCGGCGCAGCTGCAGCAGCTGATCAACCCGGTGGTGGATGTGCTGGCCGACGTGATCCGGCGCGGGCAGGAACAAGGCGTGTTCCGCGACGATATCGACGTGCCGCAGTTCTACCTGACGATTTCCGCGCTGGGCTACTACGTGCTGTCCAACCGCTATACCATCAGTGCCGTGATCGGCCGCGACGTGGCCTCGCAGCAGGAGCATGAGCGCTTTGCCGAGCTGCACTCGGAAATGCTGCTCAGCTACCTGAAGAAGCACTGAGCATCCCGGCCCCGCAAGAAGAAACGCCCGCAATCGCGGGCGTTTTCTTACCTGGTGGCCGAGGCCTGGTGGTACTTGCGGATAAAGTCGCGCAGCTGCGGGTAGATCTCTTCGCGCCAGCGCCGGCCCGAGAAGATGCCGTAGTGGCCGCAGTGTGCCGCGTTCAGGTGCTGCTTGCGGGTTTTCGGGATGCCGGCGCACAGGTCGTGCGCCGCGGCGGTCTGGCCCGCGCCCGAGATGTCGTCCAGTTCGCCCTCGACGGTCATCAGCGCGGTGCTCTTGATGTCCTGCGGCCGCACCGGATTGCCGTCGATGGCCCAGGTGCCGTTGGCCAGGCGGAATTCCTGGAACACCTCGCGGATGGTGTCGAGGTAGTACTCGGCGGCCATGTCGAGCACCGCGTTGTATTCGTCGTAGAAGCGCACGTGGGCTTCGGCGTCATCCGCATCGCCCTCGACCAGGCTCAGGTAGAAGTCATAGTGCGAGGAAAGGTGCCGGTCCGGGTTCATCGCCACGAAACCGGCATGCTGCAAAAAGCCCGGGTAGACGCGGCGGCCGTGGCCGGGGTAGTTGGCCGGCACGGTGTAGATGACGTTGTTCTCGAACCACTCGAACGACTTGTTGGTCGCCAGCGAGTTGACCGCGGTGGGGCTCTTGCGGGCGTCGATCGGGCCGCCCATCATGGTCATGGTGCGCGGCGTCTTCTCGCCGGCCGAGGCCATCAGCGAGATCGCGGCCAGCACCGGCACGGTGGGCTGGCATACCGAGATCACATGCAGGTTCTCGGCGCCGATATGGCGGATGAATTCCTGGATGTAGTAGATGTAGTCCGACAGGTGGAACGCGCCTTCCTCGACCGGCACCATGCGTGCGTCGATCCAGTCGGTGACGTAGACCTTGTGGTCCTGCAGCAGCGTGCGCACCGTGTCGCGCAGCAGCGTGGCATGGTGGCCCGACAGCGGCGCGGCCACCAGCACCACCGGCTCATCCTTGAGCAGCTTGATGGTCTCCGGGTCGTCGGCATAGCGCTTGAAGCGCACCAGCTTGCAGAACGGCTTTTCAAGCACGGTCTGCTCGACGATGGGGATGTCGCGCCCGTTGGAGCGCACCGACTTGATGTCGAATGCCGGCTTTTCGTATTCCTTGCCGAGCCGGTACAGCAGTTCATAGCCGGCAGCCAGGCGGGGTGCGCCGGGAACCAGCGAGAGCGGGCTGAGGGGGTTGGTGAAGGTCTTGGCGGTCGCCTGGGCCCACGCGGTCAGCGGGTGCAGGATCGAGCGCTGGAACTCATGCAATTGGTAGAGCATGCCTTTTCTGCCTGGGTCTAGCTAAGAGGTACGTACTACCAAGTACTAATGTACTGACAATACACCGGGGGATCGTGGCGCCGATTATGCCTTTAACCGAACGACCGTGCTAACGATCTTGCTCTGCAGCATATACCTTAAAGTACATCCGTTGCTGCGGAAAACAATAAGGTAAAAGGCTGATTTCTTGATGACATTGGCTGATAAATCGTAAACAAATGCAAAAAGCGGCCGAAGCCGCTTTTTGTGCATTGCTTTGTGACGCTTGCGCCAGTCGCCACCTGTTGCGGGATGGCGATTGCAAAAGCCTTTTACATCACAGCTGCGATCGCGTCGACGACGGCGTCGATGTTGCGGCTGTTCAGCGCGGCCACGCAGATGCGGCCGGTGCCGACGGCGTAGATGCCATGCTCGTTGCGCAGGCGGTCCACCTGGGCCGAGGTCAGGCCCGAGTACGAGAACATGCCGCGCTGCGCCTTGACGAAGGAGAAGTCGCCCGGCACGCCCTTGGCGGCCAGCTTGTCGACCAGCGCATGGCGCATCAGCTTGATGCGGTCGCGCATCTCGGCCAGCTCTTCTTCCCACATGGCGCGCAGTTCCGGGCTGTTCAGCACGGTCGCGACCACGGTGCCGCCGTGCGTCGGCGGGTTGGAGTAGTTGGTGCGGATCACGCGCTTGACCTGCGACATCACGCGCTGCGCTTCTTCCTTGCTGGTGGTGACGATCGACAGCGCGCCGACGCGCTCGCCGTACAGCGAGAAGCTCTTCGAGAACGAGCTCGACACGAAGAAGGGCAGTCCGGAGTCCGCGAACAGGCGCACGGCGGCGCCGTCCGGGTCGATGCCGTCGGCAAAGCCCTGGTAGGCCATGTCCAGGAACGGGATCAGGTTGCGTTCCTTGACCAGTTCCACCACCTGCTTCCACTGCTCGGGCGACAGGTCCACGCCGGTCGGGTTGTGGCAGCAGGCGTGCAGCACGACGATGGTGTTGGCCGGGAACGACTTCAGCGATTCCACCATGCCGGCAAAGTTCAGGCCGTGGCTGGGGGCATCGTAGTAGGCATAGTTGACCACCGGGAAGCCGGCGGATTCGAACAGTGCGCGGTGGTTTTCCCAGCTCGGGTCGCTGATGGCGACCTTGGCGTCCGGATACAGGCGCTTCAGGAAGTCGGCGCCGATCTTCAGCGCGCCGGTGCCGCCGAGTGCCTGGGCCGTCACCACGCGGCCTTCCGTGATCAGCGGCGATTCCTTGCCGAACAGCAGCGTCTGCACGGCCTGGTCATAGGCGGCAATGCCTTCGATCGGCAGGTAGCCACGCGGCGTGGCGGTGGTCAGACGTGCCTTTTCTGCCTCCTGGACGGCGCGCAGCAGGGGGATTTTCCCTTCGTCGGTGAAGTACACGCCAACGCCCAGGTTGACCTTGGTCGGGCGGGTATCGGCATTGAAGGCTTCGTTTAGGCCCAGGATCGGGTCGCGCGGGGCCATCTCGACGGCAGAAAACAAACTCATTTGGAATCTCGTGGTCGGCTATGTAAGAAAACGGGAAGGCGTAGAATGCTTCGGACTGCGCTGGGGGCTGACAGGCCCCCGTGACGCTTCCGGCTTGAAGCGGGGGCTGGCAACCCCAAGATTCTAGCGTATTCGCCCCGTATTCCTGAGGTATTTCCCTAATCCCGCCCGTAAATTCGCCCCCTATGTCGAACCTTGCAGAAGCCGCGCCGGCCCTGGACGAAGACAAATTCGTCACATTCCCCGGCTCCCCGTTCCAGCTCTACCAGCCGTTCCCGCCCGCCGGCGACCAGCCGGAGGCCATCCGGCAACTGGTGGAGGGGGTCGAGGACGGCCTGTCGTTCCAGACGCTGCTGGGGGTGACGGGTTCGGGCAAGACCTTCACCATGGCCAATGTGATCGCCCGGATGGGACGGCCGGCGATCGTGTTCGCGCCCAACAAGACGCTGGCGGCCCAGCTCTACGCCGAGTTTCGCGAGTTCTTCCCGCGCAACGCGGTCGAGTACTTCGTCAGCTACTACGATTACTACCAGCCCGAGGCCTACGTCCCGCAGCGCGACCTGTTTATCGAGAAGGACTCGTCGATCAACGAGCATATCGAGCAGATGCGGCTGTCGGCGACCAAGAGCCTGCTGGAGCGCCGCGACACGATCATCGTGGCGACCGTCTCTGCGATCTACGGTATCGGCAACCCGACCGAATACCACCAGATGATTCTCACCTTGCGGGCCGGCGACAAGATCAGCCAGCGCGATGTGATCGCGCGCCTGATCGCGATGCAGTACACCCGCAACGAGACCGATTTCCAGCGCGGCACCTTCCGCGTGCGCGGCGACACCATCGACATCTTCCCGGCCGAGCATGCCGAGATGGCGGTGCGGCTGGAGATGTTCGACGACGAAGTCGAGTCGCTGCAGTTCTTCGACCCGCTGACTGGCCGCGTGCGCCAGAAGATCCCGCGCTTCACGGTCTATCCGTCGAGCCACTATGTGACCCCGCGCGAGACCGTGCTGCGCGCGATCGAGGCGATCAAGTCGGAGCTGCGCGAGCGGCTGGAGTTCTTCCACAAGGAAAACCGGCTGGTGGAGGCGCAGCGGCTTGAGCAGCGCACCCGCTTCGACCTGGAAATGCTGTCCGAGCTGGGCTTCTGCAAGGGCATCGAGAACTATTCGCGGCACCTGTCCGGCGCGAAGCCGGGCGAGCCGCCGCCGACGCTGGTCGACTACCTGCCGCCCGACGCGCTGATGTTCCTGGACGAGTCGCACGTGCTGATCGGCCAGCTCAACGGCATGTACAACGGCGACCGCGCGCGCAAGACCACGCTGGTGGAGTACGGCTTCCGGCTGCCCTCGGCGCTGGACAACCGGCCGCTGAAGTTCGACGAATTCGAGCGCAAGATGCGCCAGGTGATGTTTGTTTCGGCCACGCCGGCGCAGTTCGAGCAGGACAATGCCGGGCAGGTGGTGGAGCAGGTGGTGCGTCCGACCGGGCTGGTCGATCCCATCATCATGGTGCGCCCGGCGACCACGCAGGTGGATGACCTGCTATCGGAAATCCACGCCCGCGTGGAGGTTGGCGAACGCGTGCTGGTGACCACGCTGACCAAGCGCATGGCCGAGCAGCTGACCGAGTTCCTGTCCGAGAACGGCGTCAAGGTGCGCTACCTGCACTCGGACATCGACACGGTCGAGCGCGTGGAGATCATCCGCGACCTGCGCCTGGGCACCTTCGACGTGCTGGTGGGCATCAACCTGCTGCGCGAAGGCCTGGATATTCCCGAGGTGTCGCTGGTGGCGATCCTCGATGCGGACAAGGAAGGCTTCCTGCGCGCCGAGCGCTCGCTGATCCAGACCATCGGGCGCGCCGCGCGCAACGTCAACGGTACCGCGATCCTGTACGCGGACCGCATGACCGAGTCGATGAAGAAGGCGATTGGAGAGACCGAGCGCCGCCGTGCCAAGCAGATCGCCTTCAACGAGGCCAACGGCATCACGCCACGCGGCGTGGTCAAGCGCATCAAGGACATTATCGACGGCGTCTATAGCGTCAACGATGCCAGGGCCGAGTTGCTGGCGGCGCAGGAGCAGGCCCGCTACGAGGACATGAGCGAGAAGCAGGTCTCCAAGGAAATCAGGCGTTTGGAGAAGCTCATGCTCGATCACGCCCGCAACCTGGAGTTCGAGCAGGCGGCGCAGGTGCGCGACCAGCTGGCCAAGCTCAAGGCGCAGGTGTTCGGCGCCAGTGGAGAGGGCGCGCTGCCGCCTGCCTGATACGCCGCACCGCCACGCGCGCTTCGCCTATAGTGAAATTCGCGGCGGCGCCGGTCATGAAGGGTGAAAGCGCGAAGGCTGCCGCGAAGGAGGCAAGATGGAACGCCAGTTTGAATACGGCGGCTACGCGGTCGTGGTCAGCGCGGTCCCCAATGCCGCCGGCGGGTTTGCGGCGCAGATGCGCATCGCCGATGCCTTCGGCGAGCCATCCGGCCCCAGCTACGAGGCGATTGCGGGCGACGCGCCCACGCCCGAAGGGGCCATCGCCCTGGCGGAGGCCGGCGCCATGCGCGCGATCGACGCCGGCGAGGTCAACTAGCCAGGCATCACCCATTTTCCGTGGAGAACCACAATGAGCGATATCGGTGAATGGAAGAAGAAGGTCTATGAAACCCACGAGGTGCAGGTCCAGGTCAAACAGCGCTCACAGAGCGAATGGTCCTACACCGTGCGCGTCTGCCGCCCCGGCACCAATATCCGCGCCGCCGGCACGCTGACCGAGACCTCGCGCATCACCGAGCACTACAAATCGCGCGAGGCCGCGGAAGTGGCCGGGTTTGCGCACGGCGAGCGGCTGGCCAAGCAGCTGGCCTGAAGGGCTGCGGGTAGAATTGCGGCTGTCCGGCCGGCGGCCCTGCCGTGTGCCGGTGCGCCCGCCGTTCCACTCCCGCCAAGCCGTGATCCGATGAAGACATACGCCATCCTGATGTGTTGCATGGGGAACATCTGCCGTTCCCCGACGGCGGAGGGCGTGCTGCGCGCCAAGCTGGCTGCGGCGGGGCTGGACGCACTGGTGGAACTGGATTCGGCGGGCACGCATGAATACCACCTGGGCCGCGCGCCCGATCCCCGCACCCAGCGCCACGCGCTGCAGCGCGGCTATGACCTGTCCGCGCTGCGCGCGCGCAAGGTCGGCCTGCCTGACTTCGACCGCTTCGACCTGATCCTGGCGATGGACCGCGAGAACCTGGCCGGCCTGGCGCGGCTGCGCCCCGATGCCGGCGCCAAGCTGCGCCTGCTGATGAGCTTCGCCACCCGCCACGACGCCGACGAGGTGCCGGACCCCTACTACGGCGAAGGCGATGGCTTCGAGCGCGTGCTCGACTACATCGAAGATGCCTGCGACGGCCTGGTGGCCGAGTTGCGCCAGCGCCTGCAAGGCAACGCCGGCTGATCCCGGCGCCCGCTCCATCGTCCTTTCTGCGGCCCGCGCCGCGACGCCTCCAGCGCCGCGGCCGGCGGACCAATCCCACGAGAATCCATGCTTCGCAAACTGTTCCGCAAATGGCGCGAATCGCGCAATGCAAGCCTGCAGCTCGACGCCATCCTGGCCGCTGCCGATCCTGAGGCGCCGCTGGCCGAGCGCAACGGCTGGCTGATCGAGTTGGGCTTCTGGATCCGCCGCGATGGCGGGCTGGGCGCCGATGCTGACAGCCAGGAACCTGGCACGGACCGCCGCCACCCCGAGCATGTGCGGCTGCGCTACCTGCTGCAGGTGCTGGAGCGGCATCCCGACTGGGCCGGGCGTTTCGCCCTGACGGTGCGCAGCCTGGTGCGCGAGAACGACCCCACCGGACTGTTCTGCGATACCGGCGTGGCCCTGCACCCGGGCTTCGTCAGCGAGATGGTGGGCCGGCTGCAGAACCGCTTCCTGCCGCCGCCGCCCAACCGCAGCGACATGGCGGGGCTGTTTGCGCTGGTGTTCGTCGGGGATGAGGACGCGGAGTGGGTCGAGGCCATCGACGATGGGCTGCTGGCGCGGCTGGCGCGCGTGCTGCAGGCCGGCAGCGCCGGGGGCGAAGCGGCGGGCATGGCGCACTATCGCGATGCGCTGGGCCAGACGCTGGCCACCAGCATCGCGGTGCTGGTCAGCCAGGTGCGCGCCACCGGCCTGAGTCAGGCGATCCGTTCGCGCCTGGCCGGGCGCGTGGAAGAGACACCGTTCTTCCGCCTGGACGAGGCCATCCAGGCCTTGCGTGAAGAGGGCCTGCGCCAGGACGACAACAGCTTTGGCCACCGCCTGAACTACTTCCGCGCGCTGCTGGACGGCTGCCATGCCGCGATCCGCCAGGTGTATGAGGACCTGGAAGAAAACGGCGTGTCGGTCGAGGTGGTGTTCCAGATCGAGCGCATGAAGGTGCAGCTCAGCCGCATCGAGCTGCTGCTGGCGGCCTGGGTCGAGCCCCGCCGGCCCGGCATGCATGCGCACCTGGTGGCGGAGCTGATCCGATCGACCCAGGCCCGGCGCAGCATCTTGCACCTGGCCGGCACCTCGTTCGCGCAGCTGGCGCGCAAGGTGGTGGAGCGCTCGGCCGAGACCGGCGAGCACTACATCACGCGCGACCGCAAGGAATACGCCGAGCTGGTGCGCGCCGCGGCCGGCGGCGGCCTGGTCTCGGTCGCCACCGTGTACCTGAAGTTCCTGATCTACGGCCTGCACCTGGACAAGTTCAGTGAAGGGTTGCTGGCCTCGCTCAACTACGCCGGCAGCTTCCTGGCCATCCACTTTGCGCACTTCACGCTGGCGACCAAGCAGCCGGCCATGACCGGGCCGGCGCTGGCGCACCGGCTGGACGGGGCAGGGCGGCCGGAAGGGCGCGAGATATTCGTCGACGACACCATTGCCATGATCCGCTCCAACGCGGCGGCGATCGTCGGCAACCTGGCGGTGGTGTTCCCGGTGGCGCTGGGGATCCAGTGGCTGGCGCACAAACTGCTCGGCGCCAACCTGATCACGCCGGCCAAGGCGATTGCCACCATCGAGTCGTTCTCGATCCTGGGCCCGACGCCGCTCTATGCCGCCTTCACCGGCGTGCTGCTGTGGCTGTCCAGCCTGATTGCCGGCTGGGCCGACAACTGGTTCGCGCTGCATCGCGTGCACGACGTGATGGCCTACAACCGGCGCCTCCAGTACGTGCTGGGTGCGCGCGGCGCCACCCGTCTGGCGGATTTCTGGAAGCGCAACCTGTCGGGCATAGCCGCCAACGTGTCGCTGGGCCTGCTGCTGGGGCTGGGGCCGGAAATCCTGAGCTTCTTCGGGCCCCATATGGAAGTGCGCCATGTGACGCTGTCGACGGGCTCGGTCGGCGCCGCCATCGGCGTGCTGGGGCTGGATGCACTGCGCATGCCGTCGCTGTGGCTGGCGGTGGCGGGCATTGCGCTGATGGGGATGCTGAACGTGGCGGTGAGCTTCGCGCTGGCGTTCAATATGGCGCTGCGGTCACGCAACCTGCGGCGCGTGGACCGCGCCGAACTGAGCGCGGCCGTGCGGCGGCGCATCCTGAAGCACCCGTTGTCGCTGGTGATTCCGCCGCGCACGGCAGGCCCGGAGACGGCCGCGGGCGGGCGCGAAGCGTGAGCGGGGCGTGGTGCGCTGCGGCAGGGGTAGTTGACTGAATTAGTCGGGTACCTTTATACTTGACGGAAACGATCAAGTATTAGCTTCACCCCCAGAGCCCTGCACCATGAGACTGACCACCAAAGGCCGCTTCGCGGTCACTGCGATGATCGACCTGGCCATGCGCCAGGACCAGGGACCGGTCACGCTCGCCGGCATCAGCCAGCGGCAAAAGATCTCGCTGTCCTACCTGGAGCAGTTGTTTGGCAAGCTGCGCCGGCACGAGATCGTCGAAAGCGTGCGCGGCCCGGGCGGCGGCTACAGTCTGGCGCGCAAGGCCGAAGACGTCACCGTGGCGGACATCATCATCGCCGTGGACGAGCCCCTGGATGCCACCCAGTGCGGCGGCAAGGGCAATTGTAACGGAGATGACGGCTCCGGGCGCTGCATGACCCACGAACTGTGGGCCACGCTGAACCAGAAGATGGTCGAGTACCTCGACTCCGTTTCCCTCAAGAACCTGGTGGACCAGCAGCGCGAGCGCCAGCCGGCCGTGCTGCACGACATGCGCGAGGACGCCGCGCAGCCGGTCGCGGCCGCTGCGCGCGGCAAGGCCGACAAGCAGGAAAAGCCGGTCCGGGCCAGAATGGTGAATTCAGTTTTCAGCCTGGCGCAGTCCTGAGCGCGCCCAGTCAACGACAGCAAAACAGCGATCAGCGGTCCCTAACAAGGCAGTCATAACGATGAGCACCCCACATTTCCCCATCTACATGGATTACTCGGCCACCACGCCGGTGGACCCGCGCGTGGCGGACAAGATGATTCCGTACCTGCGCGAGCAGTTCGGCAACCCCGCCTCGCGCAGCCACGCGTACGGCTGGGAAGCGGAGCGCGCGGTGGAAGAAGCACGTGAGCAGGTGGCCGCACTGGTCGGCGCCGATCCGCGCGAGATCGTGTGGACCTCGGGTGCGACCGAATCGAACAACCTGGCGATCAAGGGCGCCGCGAACTTCTATTCGGGCAAGGGCAAGCACATCATCACCCTGAAGACCGAGCACAAGGCCGTGCTCGACACCACGCGCGAGCTGGAGCGCCAGGGCTTTGAAGTGACCTACCTGGACGTGAAGGAAAACGGCCTGCTCGACATGGAAGTGTTCAAGCAGGCGCTGCGCCCGGACACCATCCTGGTGTCGGTGATGCTGGTCAACAACGAGATCGGCGTGATCCAGGACGTCGCGCAGATCGGCGAGATCTGCCGCGAGAAGGGCATCATCTTCCATTGCGACGCCGCGCAGGCAACCGGCAAGGTGGCGATCGACCTGGGCAAGCTGAAGTGCGACCTGATGTCGTTCTCGGCTCACAAGACCTACGGCCCCAAGGGCATCGGCGCGCTGTACGTGCGCCGCAAGCCGCGCGTGCGCATCGAGGCGCAGATGCACGGCGGCGGCCATGAGCGCGGCATGCGCTCGGGCACGCTGGCCACGCACCAGATCGTCGGCATGGGCGAAGCCTTCCGCATCGCCCGCGAAGAGATGGCGACTGAGAACGAACGCATCCGCATGCTGCGCGACCGCCTGTGGAACGGCCTGTCGGACATGGAAGAGGTCTACCTGAACGGCGACCTGGAACAGCGCGTGCCGCACAACCTGAATGTCAGCTTCAACTTCGTCGAAGGCGAGTCGCTGATCATGGCGATCAAGGACGTGGCGGTGTCGTCGGGTTCGGCCTGCACCTCGGCCTCGCTGGAGCCGTCGTATGTGCTGCGCGCCCTGGGCCGCAACGACGAACTGGCGCACAGCTCGATCCGCTTCACGGTGGGCCGCTTCACCACCGAGCAGGAGATCGACTACACCATCGAACTGCTCAAGAGCAAGATCGGCAAGCTGCGCGACCTGTCGCCGCTGTGGGAAATGTTCAAGGACGGCGTCGATTTGAATTCGATCCAGTGGGCCGCGCACTGACGCGCCCGCACAGATCATCAGAACAAAACGCAATACCCCCGCAAAGATACGCAAGAGGTAAGCAAAATGTCATACAGCACCAAGGTTCTCGATCACTATGAAAACCCCCGCAACGTCGGTTCGTTCGACAAGAACGACGATGCGGTCGGCACCGGCATGGTCGGTGCGCCGGCCTGCGGCGACGTGATGAAGCTGCAGATCAAGGTCAACGAGGCGGGCGTGATCGAAGACGCCAAGTTCAAGACCTACGGCTGCGGCTCGGCCATTGCCTCGTCCTCGCTCGTGACCGAGTGGGTCAAGGGCAAGACCGTGGACCAGGCGCTGGAGATCAAGAACACCCAGATCGCCGAAGAACTGGCGCTGCCGCCGGTGAAGATCCACTGCTCGATCCTGGCCGAAGACGCGATCAAGGCCGCCGTCGAAGACTACAAGAAGAAGCACGGCGCCGAGCAGAAGGCTGCCTGATTCTGTCGCACTGACCACGGCATCGACGAAGGAAGACGCAACGATGATCACCATGACCGAGAAGGCGGCCAAGCATGTGGCCCGCTACCTGGAACGCCGCGGCAAGGGCGTGGGCCTGCGCCTGGGCGTGAAGACCACCGGCTGCTCGGGCCTGGCCTACAAGCTGGAATACGTCGACGAGCTGCTGCCGGAAGACGCGGTGTTCGAATCGCACGGCATCAAGGTCATCGTCGACGCCAAGAGCCTGCCGTATATCGACGGCACCGAACTCGACTACGCACGTGAAGGGTTGAACGAAGGTTTCCGCTTCAACAACCCCAACGTCAAGGACGAGTGCGGCTGCGGCGAGTCCTTCACGGTCTGAGGCGCGCCAGCGCAAGCAAGCCCCGGTGGAGCGCAGCATCGTCGGGTTCCGCCGGGACGAGGAAGGCCACTGGGTGGCCGAACTCGAATGCGGGCACGGCCAGCATATGCGGCACGACCCGCCATGGCAGTCGCGGCCATGGACGCAAAGCGAGCAGGGCCGCGCCGGCATGATCGGCATGCGGGTGAACTGCCTGAAGTGCGACCGCAACGAACCGCCGGCCGAGTGGGCACGCAAGCCCGCCTGAGCGGCACCGTGGCGGCAATGGACAAAGGGGCGGCGCGGCCGCTCTTTTTTCTTGGGGAAGCAGTTGAAAGACGATTTTTTTGCGCTGTTCGGCCTGCCGGCGCAGTACGGCGTCGATGACGCCGCGCTGGATGCGGCGTACCGCACCGTGCAGTCGCAGGCGCATCCGGACCGCTTTGCCAAGGCGGGCGACGCCGAGCGCCGCGTGGCCATGCAATGGGCCGCGCATGCCAATGAAGCCTACCGTACGCTGCGCCAGCCGTTGCGGCGCGCGACCTACCTGCTGAAGCTGCGCGGCGTCGATGTGCAGGCCGAGAACAACACGGCCATGACTCCGGCCTTCCTGATGCAGCAGATGGAATGGCGCGAAGCGCTGCAGGAAGCGGTGGAGGAGCGCGCAGTGGACCGGCTCGATGCGCTGCTGCGCGAGCTGCGCCAGGAAAAGCGTGAGCGCCACGAAGCACTGGGCGCGTTGCTGGATTCCGGCGACAACGAGGCGGCTGGCGGCGCGGTGCGGCAACTGATGTTTATCGAGAAGATCGAGCACGATACCAGCGAGGCCATCGACCGGCTGGAACACTGACCGGCACGTTTGCCGGGGCCGTGACACAATGGCGCCCGGCGCGAAAACCGCTCCCCAATGCCACCCGCATGGCGGTTTCCACTGCCGCACAAGACAGCAAAGAAATACCATGGCACTGCTCCAGATTTCCGAACCCGGCATGTCGCCGGCGCCCCACCAACGCCGCCTGGCCGTCGGCATCGACCTCGGCACCACCAATTCGCTGGTGGCCGCGGTGCGCAGCAGCATTCCCGAAGTGCTGGGCGACGAGCGCGGCCGCGCGCTGCTGCCGTCGGTCGTGCGCTACCTGCCGGACCGTACCGCCCATATCGGCTACCGGGCCCAGGAAGAAGCGGTGGGCGACCCCAAGAACACCATCGTCTCGGTCAAGCGCTTCATGGGCCGCGGCCTGCGCGACGTGGCCAATATCGAGCACAGCCCGTATGACTTTGTCGACGCGCCGGGCATGCTGCAGATCAAGACCGCCGCCGGCGTAAAGAGCCCGGTGGAGATCTCGGCCGAGATCCTGGCCACGCTGCGCCAGCGCGCTGAAGACACGCTGGGCGACGACCTGGTCGGCGCCGTCATCACGGTGCCGGCCTACTTCGACGAGGCCCAGCGCCAGGCGACCAAGGACGCCGCGCGCCTGGCCGGCCTGGAAGTGCTGCGCCTGCTCAACGAGCCCACTGCCGCGGCCATTGCCTACGGCCTGGACAATGCCTCGGAAGGCATCTACGCGGTTTACGACCTGGGCGGCGGCACCTTCGATATCTCGGTGCTCAAGCTCACGCAGGGCGTGTTCGAGGTGCTGGCCACCGGCGGCGACTCGGCCCTCGGCGGCGATGACTTCGACCAGCGCCTGCTGTGCTGGATCGTCGAGCAGGCCAGCCTGCAGCCGCTATCGGCGCAGGACATGCGCCTGCTGATGGTGCGTGCGCGCGCGGCCAAGGAAGCGCTGTCGGAAAGCGACAGCACCGTGATCGACGCCGTGCTGGAGTCCGGCGAGATCGTCCACCTGACGCTGACTGTCGAGATCTTCGACCAGGTCACCGCGCACCTGGTGCAGAAGACCCTGGCGCCGGTGCGCAAGGCGCTGCGCGACGCGGGCGTCGCGCCCGACGAGGTCAAGGGCGTGGTGCTGGTCGGCGGCGCCACGCGCATGCCGTCGATCCGCAAGGCCGTGGGCGACTACTTCGGCCAGACCCCGCTGACCAACCTCGACCCGGACCGCGTGGTGGCGCTGGGCGCCGCGATGCAGGCCAACCTGCTGGCCGGCAACCATGCCCCGGGCGAAGACTGGCTGCTGCTCGACGTGATCCCGCTGTCGCTGGGCGTTGAGACCATGGGCGGCCTGGTCGAGAAGATCATCCCGCGCAACAGCACCATCCCGGTGGCGCGCGCGCAGGAATTCACCACCTTCAAGGATGGCCAGACCGCGATGGCGATCCACGTTCTGCAGGGCGAGCGCGAGCTGGCCAGCGACTGCCGCTCGCTGGCGCGCTTCGAGCTGCGCGGCATCCCGCCGATGGTGGCGGGCGCGGCGCGCATCCGCGTGACCTACCAGGTCGATGCCGACGGCCTGCTGTCGGTGACCGCGCGCGAAACGCATTCGGGTGTGGAAGCCTCGGTCACGGTCAAGCCGTCGTACGGCCTGGCCGACGACGATATCGCGCGCATGCTGCAGGAAAGCTTCCGCGAGGCCGAGCACGACATGAAGAGCCGCGCGCTGGCCGAAGAGCGCGTGGAAGCCGACCGGCTGGTCGAGGCCACGCAGCGCGCGCTGGAAACCGATGGCGACCTGCTGTCGGCGGAAGAGCGCACCGCGGTCGAGGCGCTGATGGCTACGGTGCGCGAGATCGCCACCGGCGAAGACCACCACGCCATCCACGCCGCGGTGGAGAAGCTGTCGCACGGTACCGACGAATTCGCCGCCCGCCGCATGGACCGTTCGATCAAGAGCGCGCTGGCCGGGCGCAAGGTGCAGGAGCTGGGCTGATCACCGGGCCCGCACCGACATACAGACATCAGGACACCACATGCCACAGATCGTTGTTTTGCCCCACGTTGAATATTGCCCGGAAGGGACGGTGATCGAAGCCGAGAAGGGCGTCAGCGTCTGCGACGCGCTGCTCTCGCACGGCATCGAGATCGAGCATGCGTGCGAGAAGTCGTGCGCCTGCACCACCTGCCACGTGATCGTGCGCGAGGGCTTCAATTCGCTCAACGAGGCCGAGGAGAAGGAAGAAGACCTGCTCGACAAGGCCTGGGGGCTGGAGCCGAATTCGCGGCTGTCGTGCCAGGCCATCGTCGATGATGAAGACCTGACCATCGAAATCCCGAAGTACACCATCAACCACGCCAAGGAAGGCCACTGAGCGGCCGGCAAATCTCAGCGGAGAACAATCCCATGAAGTGGACCGATACCTACGCCATTGCCGAAGCGCTGTATGACAAGTTCCCGGATGTCGATCCGGCGGGCGTGCGCTTCACTGACCTGCGCCGCTGGGTGCTGGAGCTCGACGGCTTTGCCGACGCGCCCGAGCGCTCGGGCGAGAAGATCCTGGAGGCGATCCAGCAGGCCTGGATCCAGGAAGCCGAATAAGCGACGCAGTATCGGGATGGCGACAAAAGGCCGGCAAATTGCCGGCCTTTTGCTTTGCTGCTGCGCGAGAGCCGGATCAGCCCCGCATCAGCGCGCCGTTCTCCAGGTGCACGCGCTCGCCTGGCTGCACGGCGGGGTCTTTCTCGTAGGTGAAGGTGCGGTGGCTGCCGTCATCCATGCGCACGCGCACTTCATAGTGCGTGTCCTTGCTGACGGTCTTCTCGATCTGGTTGCCGGCCACGCCGCCACCCACGGCACCCACCACGGTGCCGACGATGCGGCCATTGCCCTTGCCGACCTGGTTGCCCAGCAGCCCGCCCACCACGGCCCCGCCGAGCGCGCCCAGGCCGCTGGTGTTGGGCTTCTGGGTCTGGATCGGCGTCACCGAGACGATACGGCCGGCGTAGGGGCTGCCCTTGGCAGCCTGGCGCTCGGTGTCGGCACGCTGGCTGGCGCGCGGCTCGCTGTCGCGCTGCGCGGCCTGGCGTGCCGGGGCGGTGCGTGGCGCGGCTTGCGACGAACCGGTGGCATCCTGGCCGGCCGGGCGCTGCTGGCCGTCGTTGTAGACCGGCGGCCGGGTGGTGCTGCCCGGGGCGGGCGCTGCCGTGACCGGCAGCGGCCCTTGCGGGTCTGCCTGCGCACCGGCCTGCGCCGGCAGGTCAGGGCTGGCCTTGCCGATCGGCAGCACGCCAGTGACGGCGGCGACCGCGGTCAGGCTGGCGATCACCACGGCGACGGCTGCCGCACCGACGAGCGGATGCAGCCGGCGTTGCGGCGGCAGCGGGGCAGGGGTGTTGTCGTTCGGGGTGGCTTGGCTTTGCATTGCTATGGCTCCGGTGCGGCGAAGGCCGCGTTGGGATGGAACCAGTGTGGCCGAAGCGGGTGGGGTTTTCCGTTTGTTTTTGTAAATATATGTAGGCGGAAAATATCTTTTATATCAATGCCTTATGGTTGGTTGGGGCGCATATCACGGGGCCAGGCTGTAACATTCGGCGGCTTGGCATGACATTGGCGGCGCCCCAAGGAAAAAGCCCCACCGATTCGGTGGGGCTTCATCTTGCCAAAGCGCTTGCTCAGTCTTCCCGGCGCAGATGCGGGAACAGGATGACGTCGCGGATATTCGGGCTATCCGTCAGCAGCATCACCAGGCGGTCGATGCCGATGCCGCAGCCGCCCGTCGGGGGCATGCCGTATTCCAGCGCGCGGATGTAGTCGGCGTCGAAGTACATGGCTTCTTCATCGCCGGCGTCCTTCTGCTCGACCTGCTTGCGGAAACGGTCGGCCTGGTCCTCGGCATCGTTCAGCTCCGAGAAGCCGTTGGCGATCTCGCGGCCGGTGATGAACAGTTCAAAGCGCTCGGTGATGCCAGGCACCGTGTCCGAGGCGCGTGCCAGCGGCGAGACCTCGACCGGGTAGTCGACGATGAAGGTCGGCTCCCACAGCTGGCTTTCCGCGGTTTCCTCGAACAGCACCAGTTGCAGCGTGCCCAGGCCGGCGTTGAGGAACTGCGGCGCGTTGGTGTTGACGCCGAACTTCTTCAGCTCGGTGCGCAGGAACCCGGCATCGGCCAGTTGCGCATCGGTGTACTGCGGTGCGAACTTCTGGATCGCCTGGCAGATCGTCAGCCGATGGAACGGCTTGGACAGGTCCAGCTCGCGGTCCTGGTAGGTCAGCACGGCACTGCCGCGCGCATCGATCGCGGCCTTGCGGATCAGGTCCTCGGTGAAGTCCATCAGCCAGCGGTAGTCCGTGTAGGCCGCGTAGAACTCCATCATGGTGAACTCGGGGTTGTGGCGCGGGCTCACCCCTTCGTTGCGGAAGTTGCGGTTGATCTCGAACACACGCTCGAAGCCGCCGACGATCAGGCGCTTCAGGTACAGCTCGGGCGCGATGCGCATGAACATCTGCATGTCCAGCGCATTGTGGTGCGTGATGAAGGGCTTGGCCGCGGCGCCGCCCGGGATCGGGTGCAGCATCGGCGTTTCCACTTCCATGAAGCCGGCATCGGCCATATGGCGGCGCAGCGACGAGATCGCATTGGTGCGGGCGCGGAAGGTGTTGCGTGTTTCCGGCGACACGATCAGGTCGACATAGCGCTGGCGGTACTTCATTTCCTGGTCGGCCAGGCCGTGGAACTTGTCCGGCAGCGGACGCAGCGACTTGGACAGCAGGCGCAGCTCGCGCACCTGCACCGACAGCTCGCCCTTGTTGGTGCGGAACAGTTCGCCGCGGGCGCTGATGATGTCGCCCAGGTCCCAGTGCTTGAAGGCCGCGTAGACCTCTTCGCCGACCTTGTCGCGGGTGATGTAGAACTGGATCTGGCCGCTGCCGTCCTGCACCGTGGCAAAGCTGGCCTTGCCCATCACGCGCTTGAGCATCATGCGCCCGGCGATGGCGACCTCGACCGGCGCGGCCTCGAGCGTGGCCTGCTCGGTCTCGGCGTATTGCGCCTGCAGCGCGGCGGCCTGGTGGGTGGGGCGGAAATCGTTGGGGAAGGGCACGCCTTGCTGGCGCAGCGCGGCCAGTTTCTCGCGCCGCTCCGCGATGATCTTGTTCTCGTCGACGGCGGGAGTATCTGCGGCGGCTGGCTTGGCCTGGGCGCGGTTCGGTTCAGTCATGATGTCTTGTCGGATCGCGC
>NZ_JBYSZW010000027.1:24702-49812 GCF_058787575.1 Cupriavidus sp. FW305-3-2-15-C-LB2 | reverse complement strand
GGGGCGGGCCGGGCGCGGATTCAGATGGCTTGATGGGTGCGGCTTAGTAGTTGCGGAGATCGTCCAGCTCGGTGCTGCCGAAATCCGGGCGGTGCAGGTAGGCGACGATGCGGCCGGCGGTTTCCTCGGCCGACGCCAGCTGTTCATTGGCTTTCAGCTCGCGGAAGCGCTGCACCTGGGCGAAGTCGGCATTGCGGATGGTGGCCTGCATGCCGGTGTCGATCACGCCCGGGGCCAGCGCCACGGCGCGCACGGTGCGCGGGGCTTCGGCCTGGGCGTACTCGGCGTTGACCGAGCGCATGAACATGTCCAGCCCGGCCTTGCCGGCGCAGTAGGCGCTCCAGCCTTCGACCGGGCGGCGCGCCGCGCCGGAGGAGATCGCCAGCACCTTGCGCGGGCAGTCGAACTTCTCGGTGCGCTCCAGGAACGCCGCGGTCATCGTCATCGGCGCCGCCAGGTTGGTCAGCAGGTGCGGCACCAGGGTTTTCTCCTGCAGGCGCGTGACCGGGCCGATCGGTTCGACCACGCCCGCGTTCAGGATCAGCGTGGCGCTGGTCGGCGGGATGTCGAGCGTATCGAGCACGCTGGCGAGCCAGGTTGCGGCGGGGCCGGCCTGCGACAGGTCCTGCAGGTGCCAGGCCACCGGCACGCCGCTCATGGTGGCGATGCGCTCGAGCTCGCTGTTGCGGCTGCGCGCCACGCAGATCAGTCGGTTGCCCGGCACGAGCAGGGCATTGGTCAGTGCCGCGCCCAGCCCGCGCGAGGCGCCGGTGATGATGTAGAGGTGATTGGCTTCGCTCATGGTGCCCCGGTCGGAAAGGCCGCAGCTGCGGCGGTACAGCGATGATCCAGCGATTGCGGTGATGTTGCTGTGCCGCCGCGGGCGGCCCGGTACGGCCTTACAGTCCCTGCTTGAGGCTGGCCTCGATGAACGGGTCCAGGTCGCCGTCCAGCACCTTCTGGGTGTTGGACATTTCCACGTTGGTGCGCAGGTCCTTGATGCGGCTCTGGTCCAGCACGTAGGAGCGGATCTGGTGGCCCCAGCCCACGTCGGTCTTGCCGGCTTCGAGCTTGTCGGCCTCGGCCTGGCGCTTGCGCATCTCGTGCTCGTACAGGCGCGATTTCAGCATCGACATGGCTTCGGCACGGTTGCGGTGCTGTGAGCGGTCGTTCTGGCACTGCACCACGATTCCGGTAGGGATGTGCGTGATCCGCACGGCCGAATCGGTCTTGTTGATGTGCTGGCCGCCCGCCCCCGAGGCGCGGTAGGTGTCCACGCGCAGGTCCGCCGGGTTGACCTCGACCTCGAACGAATCGTCGACCTCGGGGTAGACGAACACCGACGAGAACGAGGTATGGCGCCCGCCCGACGAATCGAACGGCGACTTGCGCACCAGGCGGTGCACGCCGGTTTCAGTACGCAGGTAGCCGAAGGCGTATTCGCCCTCGATCTTGATGGTCGCGCTCTTGATGCCGGCCACGTCGCCTTCGGACTCTTCCAGCACCTCGGCCTTGAAGCCCTTGCGCTCGCAGTACTTCAGGTACTGGCGCAGCAGCATCGAGGCCCAGTCGCACGCTTCGGTGCCGCCAGCGCCGGCCTGGATGTCGATAAAGGCGTTGGCCTGGTCCATCTCGCCCGAGAACATGCGGCGGAATTCCATGCCCGCGACGATCTCCTCGAAGCCCTTGACGTCGGCCTCGATCGCTTCGAGGGTGTCGTCGTCGCCTTCTTCCCTGGCGAGCTCAAACAGCTCTTCGGCGCCGCTGAGGTCGTCGGTGAGCTTGCTGAGCACGCTTACCACGCCCTCGATTGCCTTCTTTTCCTTGCCGAGGTCCTGGGCCCGCTTGGGGTTGTTCCAGACGTCGGGGTCTTCCAGCAAACCGTTGACTTCGTCCAGTCTTCCTACTTTGACATCGTAGTCAAAGATACCCCCGTAGATCTTCCGTTCGCGAACGGAGATCGGAGATGGCACCGGAGATGGCGTTGAGGCGTTCTGCTTCCATGATGTTCCTGCGCTTCGAAAACCTCGAATTATAGCGGATCGGCGCGGCAACCCGGGGCTTCCGGACCGCCTCGGCGGGCCGCGGACCGAACGGATTGGCCGCGGCGCGGTCTATCCGCCGGTGCCGGGCGACGCACGCGGCGATAATACGGGTCGCAAGCCGCCCCCGGCACGACAAAGAACAGGGACGAATGACGCAAACCAGACATGACATCGAACCAGGCCGGCGCCGCGCGCTGGGCCTGCTGCTGGCCGCCGCGGCCGCGGTCGCGGCCGGCTGCGGCACCACGGGCGGTCCCGTGCCGGACGGCTACTACCGCGTCGAGCGCGGCGACACGCTGTATTCGATCGCGCGCAAGCACCGCCGCAGCGTACGCGACCTGACCCGCTGGAACAGCGACATCACCAGCCCCAGCCAGATCGAGGTGGGCCAGCTGATCCGCGTGCGGCCGCCGGGTGGTGCCTCAGGCAGTGCTTCGGCCGGCCAGGTCGTGACCGATACCCCGCGTGTCGACAGCGGCCCGGCCTCCCGGCCGCCCGCCAGCAGCATCCGCCTGCAATGGCCGGCCGACGGGCGCGTCACCGCCGGCTTCGCGCCGCCGGCCAGCAAGGGCCTGAGCATCGCGGTGCCGGCCAACGGCGCGGTGCGCGCCGCCGCCGCCGGGCGCGCCATCCACGTCGGCAACCTGCGCGGCTACGGCATGCTGGTGATCGTCAAGCACAGCGACGACTGGCTGACCGTCTACGGCAACCTGGACCAGCCGCTGGTCACGGAAGGCGCCCAGGTCTCGGCAGGGCAGGACGTGGGCCGCATGGGCGCGAGCCCGAGCGAGCTGCACTTCGAGGTGCGCGGCAACGGCAAGCCAGTGGATCCCGCTGCCTACCTGCCGTCGCGGGGCTGAACGGGGGGGGGAGCCCCCGGGAGCACGCTACTGCGCGTGTTCGATCACCAGCTGCACGCGGGTGACGCCGTTGAAGGTGTTGTTGTCGAGCCGGTAGGCCACCTGTGCGCTGGCGCCGAGCGAGTCGGCATGGTTGAACCAGATCGCGTCGAGGCGCTGGCTGCCGCGCCCGAGCTGCAGCTTCAGGTGCTTGCCCTTGAGCACGCTCTGGCGCAGCACGTCGAACTCGCCGCAGAAGGTCGGCGCCGGGAAGCCCTGGCCCCATACCTGCTGCTCCAGCAGGGTGACGAATTCCGGGCTGAAGCACTGGTCCTCGATATCGCCATCGGTCTCGATCACGCGCGCCAGCTGGTCGTCGGTCAGCCATTCGCGGCCGACCGCCTCGAAGGCTTCCTGGAACTCGGCAAAACGCTCGGCGCGCACGGTCAGCCCGGCCGCCATGGCGTGGCCGCCGAACTTGAGCAGCATGCCGGGATGGCGCTTGGACACCAGGTCAAGCGCATCGCGCAGGTGGAAGCCGGGGATCGAGCGGCCCGAGCCCTTGACGGTGGTCTCGTCGCCCGGGGCGAAGGTGATGGTGGGGCGGTGGAACTTGTCTTTCAGACGCGACGCCACGATGCCGATCACGCCCTGGTGCCAGGTGTCGTTGAACACGCTGACGGTGAAGCGCGCTGAGGGGTCCGGGCCGGCCAGCGGCTGCTCCAGGATCTGCAGCGCCTCCTGCTGCATGCCGGCCTCGATGTCGCGCCGCTCGCGGTTCATGCTGTCCAGCTCCTGCGCGATCTCCCATGCGCGGTTGGCATCTTCCGTCAGCAGGCATTCAATGCCCAGCGACATGTCCGCCAGCCGGCCGGCCGCGTTCAGGCGCGGACCCAGCCCGAAACCCAGGTCGAAGGTATTGGCGCGCGCCGCCTCGCGCCCGGCGGCGCGGAACAGCGCCGCCACGCCCGGCTGCATCCGTCCTGCGCGCATGCGGCGCAGGCCCTGTGCCACCAGGATGCGGTTGTTGGTATCCAGCTTGACCACGTCGGCCACCGTGCCCAGCGCCACCAGGTCCAGCAGCGTCTGCAGCGGCGGCTGCGTGGCCTGGGTATAGACGCCGCGCTGGCGCAGTTCGGCGCGCAGCGCCAGCAGCACGTAGAACATCACGCCCACGCCCGCCAGGTTCTTGCTGGGGAATTCGCAGCCCGGCTGGTTCGGGTTGACGATCACCGCGGCCTGCGGCAGCTCCGACCCCGGCAGGTGGTGGTCGGTCACCACCACGTCGATGCCCAGCGCATTGGCCGCGGCCACCCCGTCGACGCTGGCGATGCCGTTGTCGACCGTGACGATCACGTCCGGCTGCTGCCTGGCCGCCAGCGCCACGATCTCCGGGGTCAGGCCGTAGCCGTACTCGAAGCGGTTCGGCACGATGTATTCCACCCGCGCGCCCAGCATGCGCAGCCCGCGCACGCCCACCGCGCAGGCGGTGGCGCCGTCGCAGTCATAGTCGGCCACGATCAGCAGGCGCTTGCCGGCGGCGATGGCGTCGGCCAGGTAGGCTGCGGCGTGGCCGATGCCCTTCATGGCCGCGGGCGGCACCAGTTCGGGCAGGTCGGTGGCCAGCTCGGCCGCGCGCGCCACGCCGCGCGCGGCCAGGATGCGCGCCAGCGTGGGGTGCAGGCCGGCGGCCGCCAGCGAGCTGGCGTGTTCGGGAGAGTATTGGCGGATGGCGATCCGGGTCATGGGCGGGGCGGCAGGTGATGTTTCAGTAGGGGCGGCGCGTGTCAGGCGGCTTTATGCGGCATAGGCGAGGTCGGACAGCAGTGCGCGCCAGTCGCCGCGCTGGCCCATTCCGCGCCAGAACTTGCGCAGGTCGGCACGGCGCACGGTGAACTCGGCAAAGTGATTCTCGCCGGCCAGCACCAGCGTGATGGCGCCGACCTGGCCGGCCACCAGTGCTTCCAGTGCCGGCGCGAACCAGTCGGCATCCAGCGCATGCATGCGGTCCAGCCACAGGCCCCAGTCTTCGGCGATATGCGCTTCGGTGGCGCTGTCGAGCATGGCCAGCACCGTGCCCTGCACCGCGCTGGCGCCAGCCAGGCCGGCCGGCACCGGCAGCACGCGGCTGCCCGCGGCCAGGGCCAGCCCGCTCAGGAAGGGATCGTTGCTCAGCACCGTATCGGCCAGCCGCGGCACCGGCTGCAGCGCGCCGCCGCCGTACAGCCAGACCGAATTGACCGGCGCCTCGCCGGCGGCCTCGCGGGCCTGGTTGACGCGGTGGTCGTACCAGGTCATCTGGATCTCGTTCTGCAGGCGGCGCCAGTCGCGGGCGCGTTTGCCGGCCTGCATCCAGATATCGATATTGCGGCCCGCCGCGCGCAGCGGCGTGGTCGCCTCCAGCGGGCCGAATACGGCTTCGGGCAGGTACCAGCGCTGCGGGCAGGGTGATTCCAGCGCGATGCCCGATTCCAGCAGCAGTTCGTCGATGGCGGCGCGCAGGGCCGCGGCTTCCTGCGGCCGGATGCCCAGCTGGGCGGGCGGCATCAGCACCAGGTGATCGCGCGCGGCGTGGATGTGCACCGGCTGCAGGCAGGTCCAGGACTGGCCATCGGGGGTGGCGGGGACGGCGCCGCCACTGTCGGCCAGCCGCATATAGGGCGCCAGCGGCACCCGGACCGGGTCCAACCCCGCCTTGCCGGCCAGCCAGCGCTCCTGCGGCAGGCTGCGCAGGAAGGGGTCGTCATGCCGCTCGCGCGGGCCGGGCTCGGCCCGGGTCAGCAACTTTCCGAGCGCGGGCAGCTCCAACTGCCGCAGCAGCGCGCCGGGGACGACATCGTCCCGGCCGTCGTCGCCGGCGCCCGGCGGGACGGAAAAGGGCACAATCAGGGTCAGGTGCGTCATCATGGTGGCGAGATTGTAAACTCCCGGCTGGCCGGCGCCAGTCTTGCGAGAGGCAGGCGGCGCACCCGATGGCCCGCATGCGTGCCGCCGGCGCCCCTGCACCGGGCACCGGCGCTTTCCCGAAACAACAGGAATCCTCTTGAACTTTCCCTACGAGTGGCAGATCGGCTGGCGATACACCCGCGCAAGCAAGCGCGCCAGCCGCAACACCTTCATTTCGTTCATCTCGATGATCTCGATGTTCGGGATCGCCCTTGGCGTGGCCGCGCTGATCGTGGTGCTGTCGGTGATGAACGGCTTCCAGAAGGAAGTGCGCGACCGCATGCTGTCGGTGCTGGCGCATATCGAAGTGATCGGCCCGTCGGCGCTGCCGGACTGGCAGAAGACCGCGGCCGAGGCCTTGCAGAACAAGGAAGTGACCGGCGCCGCGCCCTATGTCGCGGCCCAGGCCATGCTGACCCGCGACGACGCCGTGCGCGGCGTGCTGCTGCGCGGCGTGGAGCCGTCGCAGGAGCCCAAGGTCTCCGACATCGGCAGCCAGTTCCGGGCCGGCAGCATGACGGCGCTGGAGCCAGGCGGCTTCGGCATCGCGCTGGGCAACGAGCTGGCCAACGCCATGGGCGTGCAGGTCGGCGACAAGGTCACGCTGGTGGCGCCGCAGGGCACCATCACGCCGGCGGGCGTGCTGCCGCGGCTCAAGCAGTTCACCGTGGTGGGCGTGTTCTCGTCCGGGCACTTCGAGTTCGACAGCGCGCTGGCGCTGGTCAACATGCATGACGCCGAGACCCTGTTCCGCCTGAGCGGCCCCACCGGCGTGCGCCTGAAGCTGCAGGACATGCAGCGCGCGCCGCAGGTGGCCAACGAGCTGGCCGGCACCATGTCGGGCGAGCTCTACCTGCGCGACTGGTCCAAGCAGAACCGCAACTGGTTTGCCGCGGTGCAGACCGAGAAGCGCATGATGTTCATCATCCTGACGCTGATCATCGCGGTGGCCGCGTTCAATCTGGTGTCGACCCTGGTGATGACCGTCACCGACAAGCAGGCCGATATCGCCATCCTGCGCACCATGGGCGCGCAGCCGGGCTCGATCATGAAGATCTTTATCGTGCAGGGCGTGGCCATCGGCTTTATCGGCACCGTCCTGGGCGTGGCCGGCGGCACGCTGATCGCCACCAATATCGACGTGATCGTGCCTTTCATCGAGCGGCTGCTGCACGTGCAGTTCCTGCCGCGCGATATCTATTTCATCAGCGAACTGCCTTCGGATCCCCGCGTGAACGACATCGCCACCATCGGCATCATCTCCTTCGTGCTGGCCACGCTGGCCACGCTCTATCCCAGCTGGCGTGCCGCCCGCGTCAACCCGGCGGAGGCGCTGCGCTATGAGTGAAGCCGTGTTGCATGCCGATACCCCCACGCCCGCCGCGGACCAGCCGCGCACCGGCTCGCCGGTGCTGGTGGCCGAGGGCCTGACCAAGCGTTTCCGCCAGGGCGAACTCGACGTGGACGTGCTGCGCGGCGTCGATGTGCGCGTCGATGCCGGCGAGAAAGTTGCCATCGTCGGCGCCTCGGGCTCGGGCAAGAGCACGCTGCTGCATGTGCTGGGCGGGCTGGATGAGCCCGACTCCGGCCGCGTCGCGCTGCTCGGCAAGCCCTTCACGGCGCTGCGCGAGCGCGAGCGCAACGTGGTGCGCAACCGCCAGCTGGGCTTCGTCTACCAGTTCCACCACCTGCTGCCGGAATTCACCGCGCTGGACAACGTGGCCATGCCGATGCGCATCCGCGGCCTGACCCAGCATGACGCGCGCGGCGTGGCGCAGGCCATGCTGGAGCGCGTGGGCCTGGGCGGGCGCGCGAAGCACCGCCCGGGCGAGCTGTCCGGCGGCGAGCGCCAGCGCGTGGCGATCGCGCGCGCGCTGGTGGGGCAGCCGGCCTGCGTGCTGGCCGACGAACCCACCGGCAACCTCGACGACCACACCGCCGGCGGCGTCTATGACCTGATGCTGGAGCTGTCGCGCACGCTCGGCACCAGCTTCATCATCGTCACCCACGACCTGGACCTGGCCGGACGCTGCGATCGCGTGCTGCGGCTGCGCGACGGGCACCTGCACCAGGAACGCTGAGCGGGCCGGCCCATGTGGATCGACACCCACTGCCACCTCGACGCCAGCGAGTTCGACGCTGACCGCCAGCAGGTGGCCGACGCGGCCGAGGCCGCCGGCGTGCGCGGCATCGTGGTGCCGGCGGTGGCAGCGTGGAACTTCGAGGCCGTGCGCGCGCTGGCGCGCCACGATGTGCGCTGCGTCTATGCACTCGGCATCCATCCGCTGTGCTCGCCCGGCGCCGGCCAGGCCGACCTTGACACGCTGCGGCGCGAGGTGGCGGCGAGCATGGGCGACCCGCGCTTTGTCGGCATCGGCGAGATCGGGCTCGACTTCTTCGTCGCGGGGCTGGATGCTGAGCACCAGACCTGGCTCTACGCGGAGCAACTGAAGATTGCGCGCGAATTTGACCTGCCGGTGCTGCTGCATGTGCGCAAGTCGCAGGACCAGGTTGGCGCGCAACTGCGCAAGCTGGGCGTGAAGCGCGGCATTGCCCACGCCTTCAACGGCAGCAATGAACAGGCGCGGCGCTTTGTCGAGCAGGGCCTGAAGCTCGGCTTCGGCGGCAACGTCACTTTCAGCCGTGCGCGGCAGATCCGCCGGCTGGCGACGGAACTGCCGCTGGAGGCGCTGGTGCTGGAAACCGACGCACCCGACATGGCGCCGGCGTGGCTGTCTGACGATCAGTTCGGCGAACAGCACAAGGCGCGCAACACGCCGGCGGAGGTGGCGGGCGTGGCGCGTGTGATGGCTGAATTGCGCGGCATCGATGCGATGACGCTGGCGCACGCGACATGGCGCAACGCCGTGGATGCGATGCCGCGGCTAGGAACCTTTGCCGAAAGCATGGCGCCACGACCGGGCCTGAGGTAGACAGGACTTCGCCGGTCAGACTTCGTCGATGCGCCCGCCCTCACCCCAGCCGAATCACCGGCGTGCTGTACTGAATCCAGTCACACAACTTCACTTCCTCCTGACAGCCTGACAAGGTTCCAGCCCCACTGCGGCGGTACAACCGTCTCTGTGCAGAACACGCAGGAGAGTTGTGGTGCGCTGGTTCGTGGTGGCTTTCGTCGCGGGATGCTGGACGCTGCAGCAGCAGTCAATGCTGCCGCCGCAGGATGGCCTGCGCCTCGGTGCTGTGGCGCTGACATTGGTCGCTCTCGGCATCGCCTTGTGGGGCAGGCGCCTGCACGTCGTGCTGCATGGCCTGGCGCTTGCCGGGCTGGCGTTCGGCGCCGCCTTCTGCTGGGCGGCCTGGCGGGCCGAACTGCGCATGCGCGACTGGCTGCCGGCCACGCTGGAGGCGCGCGACCTCGACGTGCGCGGCGTGGTGTCGGGGCTGCCGGCGGATGCCGCCACCGGGACGCGTTTTGCCTTGACTGTGGAGCAGGGTGATGCGGGCCAGCCTCTGCCGCGCCGCGTGATCCTCAACTGGCGTGGCGCACCGCCCGACCTGCGTCCCGGGCAGCGCCTCACGCTGACCCTGCGCCTGCGGCGTCCGCGCGGACTCGCCAATCCTTTTGGTTCTGACTACGCCTATTGGCTGCTGGCGCAGGGCTATGGCGCCACCGGCTATGTGCGCCGCGCACAAGGGCCGCCGCAGGACGCGTCCGCGGAGCGGCTGGCATGGCGCATTGAGGCCGTGCGCGCCGCCGTGCGCGATCACCTGCGCGCGGCGCTGCCGGCCGATGCGCGCTTTGGCGCAGTGCTGACCGCGCTGGTCATTGGCGACCAGCGCGGTATCGATGCGGACGACTGGCAACTGTTCCGGCGCACCGGCGTCAGCCACCTGGTCGCGATCTCCGGGCTGCATATCACCATGATCGCCGGCATGGCGGCGTCGCTTGCCGGGCTGTTGTGGCGGCATTCGTTCGGACTCGGCCGCTGGCTGCGCCGGCCGTTGCCGCTGTGGCTGCCGGCCCGGCAGGCCGCGCTGGTGGCGGCCGTGGCCAGTGCGCTGGCTTACGGCCTGCTGGCCGGCATGCAGGTCCCGGCGCTGCGCACCGTGGCCATGCTCTGCGTGGCGGCCATTGCGGTATGGAGTGCGCGTGCGCCGCCCGCCTCGGTGGTGCTGGCGTGGGCGGCGCTGGTGGCATTGCTGCTGGATCCGTGGGCGGTGATGTTGCCCGGCTTCTGGCTGTCCTTCGGCGCGGTGGCCGTGATCTTCTTCGCGGCCCGGCCCGGCCGGGATGCTTCGACGGAAGGGCGTTGGCAACGCCTGCGGTCCGTGCTCGCCGCCGGGGCGCGCACGCAGTGGGCCGTGACCATCGGGCTGGTGCCGCTGACGTTGCTGCTGTTCGGCCAGGTATCGGTGGTGTCGCCGTTGGCCAATGCGGTGGCGATCCCGGTCGTCAGCCTGCTGGTGACGCCGCTGGCTTTGCTCGGCGCCGCCTTGCCGATGGCGCTGGCCGGGCCGGTGCTGGCGGTGGCCCACCTGGCTATGGTGGCGCTGGCCGCGGTGCTGGGCTGGCTTTCGGCGCTGCCATGGGCGATGTGGGAAGCGGCCAGCGCGGGGCCGTTGGCGCTGGTGCTGGCGGCGCTCGGTGTCGGGCTGCTGGTCGCGCCGGTCGCCACCGCGCGCGCGCGCCTGCACGGCGGGCTGCTGATGTTGCCGATGCTGCTGGCGCGCGGCCCGCCGGTTGCGCATGGCGAGTTCCGCGCGGTGATGCTGGACGTGGGGCAGGGCACGGCGGTGCTGGTGCGAACGCGCGCCCATGCGCTGCTGTATGACACCGGGCCGTCTTATGCGTCGGGATCCAGCGCCGGTGCGCAGGTGGTGGTGCCATTGCTGCGGGGCGAGGGGGTTGGCCGGATCGACCACCTGATGGTCAGCCATGAGGACACCGACCATGCCGGCGGCGTGGCGGACATCACGGCGGCGGTGGCCGTGTCCGCGCGCAGCACCGGAGCGCCTTCCGGTCACGTTCTGCTTGGGTCGGCGGCCAATGACTGGTCGCCATGCGCGGCGGGCCAGCAATGGGAGTGGGACGGCGTGCGCTTTACCGTGCTGCATCCGCTCGCGGAGCAGGCGCAGCAGGCAGCCATTGCCAGCAATGCGCGCAGCTGCGTGCTGCGCGTGGATGCGGCGGCGCACAGCCTGCTGCTGACCGGAGACATCGGCGTGGCGCAGGAGCGTGCGTTGATCGACAGGTTGCCGGCCGAGGTGCTGCGTGCCGACGTGCTGGTGGTGGCCCACCATGGCAGCGGCACCTCATCCGGTGCAGCCTGGCTGGAGGCAGTGCGCCCGTCGGCGGCGGTGTTCCAGCTGGGTTATGCCAACCGCTATCGCCACCCGAGCGGCGAGGTGTGGGAGCGCTACGGCCGCGCGGGCGTCCTGCGCTACCGGACCGATGAAACCGGCGCGGTGACCATGGACACTGCGCCCGGGGGCTTTGCGTTGTCGGTGTTCCGGCAGGCGCAGCCGCGCTACTGGCGGGCGCGGCCGCCGGCGCCGCGTTAGCGTCAACTGGCCTTGCGGCGGCGCGTGCGGGTGGCGGGCAGCGCGGGCGTGGCTGGCTCGGCTGCGGCGGGCCTGGCGCGGTTTCGTGCCGGCGGTACTGGCCGGGCCGGCTCCGCACCGGCAATGCGTCGTTCGCGCAGATGCGCCTTGGCGCGCTGCAGGCGGGGGGCGACGGTGTCGGCGCGCGCAAGCGCCACGCCGGCGGCCAGGACGTCGCCCAGCACCAGGTGGCTGATGCGCGAGGTCATCGGCGTGTAGACCTCGCTGTCTTCCTCGACGTCGGAAAACACGCAGACGTCAGCCAGCCGCGCCAGCGGCGAGCCGCTGTGCGTGATTGCCAGCACGCTGGCGCCGCTGCTGCGCGCCAGCGTGGCAGCGGTCAGCATGTCCCAGGTGCGGCCGCTGTTGGAGACCAGCACGGCCACGTCGCCACGGGCGAGCAGCGCGGCCGACATGCTGAACACGTGCGGGTCGGAATACGCAACCGTCGGCATGCCCAGGCGGAAGAACTTGTGCTGGATATCCAGCGCGACGATGCCGGAGTTGCCGCAGCCGTAGAACTCGATGCGGCGCGCGCCGGCGAGCAGCTGGATGCCATGCTCGATCTGGTCGGCCGACAGCGCATTGCGCACGCTCATCAGCGTGGCAATGGTGCGGTCGAAGACCTTGCCGGCGATGTCCGCGGGGCGGTCGTCGGCCGCGACGTCCTGGTGCACGAAGGGCGTGCCGCCGCCAACGTTCTGCGCGAACTGCAGCTTGAATTCGCGGAAGCCGTCGTAGCCCAGCGCCGCGCAGAAGCGCGCGATGGTGGGCTGCGACACGCCGGCGCGCTCGGCCAGCTCGGGCATCGACAGCCGGATCACGGCGGCGCCATGCCGGGCGACATAGTCGGCCAGGCGGCGTTCAGAAGGGCGGAGCGTGTCGTAGACGGCTAGGATTCGGTCGCGCATGGCGGCGGGAGGCAGTGTCGGGGGTTGCGGATATGTAGAGATTCTACATCGGATGGCGCCGCATCTTGCCCGAAATGGTGCGTCGCCCGCCCTCGGGGTTTGCCCTGATTCCGGGAATTTCTGCGCAATTGTGATGCATGAGCGGGTCGACGGCGTGCTCGCGCTCGGTATAATGGCGGCGATCTGTAGAAAATCTACATGCGATGGCGCGGCATTGCCGCGCCGCCACCAAGCCCACAAGGAACGTCTCCGCCATGCCTTCTGCCGTCCATGCCGAGCTTCTTGCCGTCACCGAGCGCATCGTCGCGCGCAGCCGCGCCAGCCGCGCCGCCTACCTTGCCCGCTGCGAGCGCGCGCAGGCTGAACTGGGGCCGCTGCGCGGCATGTCCTGCGCCAACCTGGCGCACGGCTTTGCCGCATTGCCGGCCAACGACAAGCTGAAGCTGCGCGTCGACCATGCCCCCAACCTGGGCATCGTCACCGCGTACAACGACATGCTGTCGGCGCACCAGCCGTACGAGCGCTACCCCGCCGTGATCCGCGAGGCCGCGCGCGCGGTGGGCGCGGTGGCGCAGGTGGCGGGCGGCGTGCCGGCGATGTGCGACGGCATCACGCAGGGCAACCCGGGCATGGAGCTGTCGCTGTTCTCGCGCGATGCGATTGCGATGGGCACCGCGGTGGCGCTGTCGCACAACACCTTTGATGCGGCGCTGATGCTGGGCGTGTGCGACAAGATCGTGCCCGGCCTGCTGATGGGCGCGCTGCAGTTCGGCCACCTGCCGATGGTGTTCGTGCCGGCGGGCCCGATGGCCAGCGGGCTGCCCAACAAGGAGAAGGCGCGCGTGCGCCAGCTCTACGCCACCGGCCAGGTCGGGCGCGATGCGCTGCTCGAAGCCGAATGCCAGGCCTACCACGGCGCCGGCACCTGCACCTTCTACGGCACCGCCAACAGCAACCAGTTCCTGATGGAAATCATGGGCCTGCACCTGCCGGGCGCGGCCTTCGTGCACCCGGACAGCGGCCTGCGCGATGCGCTGACCGCGGCGGCCGCGCAACGCGCGATCGCCCTGCGCGCGCGCGGCGACGAATACCTGCCGCTGGCGCGCATCGTCGACGAGCGCGCCATTGCCAACGCCATGGTCGGCCTGCTGGCGACCGGCGGCTCCACCAACCACACCATCCACCTGGTGGCGATGGCGCGCGCCGCGGGCATCGTCATCGACTGGAACGATTTCGACCTGCTGTCGCGCATCACGCCGCTGCTGGCGCGCGTCTACCCGAATGGCTCGGCCGATGTGAACCACTTCCATGCCGCGGGCGGCGCCGGTTTCGTCATCCGCGAACTGCTGCAGGCCGGCCTGCTGCATGAGGACGTGCAGACCGTGGCCGGCCCCGGGCTGGCCCGCTATGCGCAGGAGCCGGTGATGGCCGACGGCGTGCTGCGCTGGCGCGACGGCGCGGCGCACAGCGGCGACGCGCAGGTGCTGGCGACGGTCGCGGAGCCTTTCTCGGCCGAGGGCGGGTTGCGGCTGATGCAGGGCAACCTGGGCCGCGGCGTGATCAAGGTCTCGGCGGTGGCGCCGGAGCACCGCGTGGTCGAAGCCCCGGTGCGGGTGTTCGATGCGCAGGAGGCGCTGCAGGCGGCCTTCGATGCGGGCGAGCTGACCGGCGACCTGGTCGCGGTGGTGCGTTTCCAGGGGCCGAACGCCAACGGCATGCCCGAGCTGCACCGCCTGACCCCGGTGCTGGGCGCGCTGCAGGACGCCGGCCACAAGGTGGCGCTGGTGACCGACGGCCGCATGTCCGGCGCGTCGGGCAAGGTGCCGGCGGTGATCCACGTTGGCCCCGAGGCGCTGGCCGGCGGCGCGCTCGCGCGCGTGCGCGACGGCGACCGCATCCGTGTCGATGCCGTTGCCGGCACGCTGCAGTGGCTGGGCGACGAACGTGAATTCGCGGCGCGCGAGCTGGCCGCGGCGCCGGACGACGATTTCGCGCAATTCAGCCTGGGGCGCGGCCTGTTCGGCCTGTTCCGGCGCCACGCGCGCATCGCGGAAGAGGGCGGCAGCGCACTTGACCTGTCCGAGGCGGATGTTGGGGCCGGCGCAGGCGGGCGCCAACGTACCGCAGCGGCGCAAACCGTCGCACAATAGCCAGGCCTGAGGCCGATTTTCCCCTGAAGTTCCCTGCGGGGCGGCAGCGCCCCCCGGACGTCTTTGCGCCGCCGCAAGGACGTCCAGCTGGACCGACAAGGACAGACAAGGATGGCGACACCATCCGATACCAAGACCGACGGAGCAGACATGATCTATATCCTGATGGGCGTTTCCGGCAGCGGCAAGACCACGGTCGGCCAGTTGCTGGCGCAGCGACTGGGCTGCGGCTTCCATGACGCCGATGCATTCCACAGCGACGCCAACAAGGCCAAGATGCACGCTGGCGTCCCGCTGACCGACGAAGACCGCTGGCCATGGCTGGCGGCCATGCGCGCCGCCATCGACGCGGCCCGGGCCGAAGGCCGCACCCATGTGTTCACCTGCTCGGCACTGCGCCAGGCCTACCGCGACCGGCTGACCCCGCCCGACGGCGGCGTGACCTTCGTCTTCATGAAGGGCGATGCATCGCTGATCGGCACGCGCCTGTCCGCGCGCACGGAACACTTCTTCAACCCCGACCTGCTGCAAAGCCAGTTCGATACGCTGGAAGAGCCCAGCGACGCGCTGGTGCTCGACATCCGCCAGTCGCCCGAGGCGCTGGTCGCCACCATCCTGCAGGCCACGGTGCCGCAGGGCGCCGGCGCGGCGCGCTGACCTGCTGACCTCGCCGACCGTTCCGGCCGGCCCCGTTCCCGTGCAGCCCGCAAGCGGCCGCCAGCCTGGCTGGCGGCCGTTTTTGCGTGCGCTGGCAGACATCTTGCTAGTTCACTTTCCGTGCCGGCCGGCACCCGCCAGCTTGCGGGTTTCGCCGGTACGGGTATGCTGAAAGGGCCAGTGACTCGACAGTATCGCCGTGAGCGTCCCGAACGGGCAGGCGCGGCGGGCTGGGGACGGGAAAGCCAGGGCAAAACCAGGGCAGCCGGTAGCGACCACGAAGTCGCAGTGAAGCGGTAGCACCGGAAGCCCGCGACATGGAGGAACGGCCATCATGGCGGGGCGGTATTTCGACGAGATGCTGGACTGGCGCACGGACGGGGCGCAATGGGTTATCCAGGCGGGGCAGGCGTTGCCTGAAGGCGCGGTGCGCCCGCATTACCGGCATTTCGCTGACTGGCTGGCGCGGCAGTCTGAAGGCACGATGGGCAACAAGCGCGCCGAGGCCGACCTGATCTTCCGGCGCGTGGGCATTACCTTTGCCGTCTACGGCGACAAGGATGAAGCCAACAGCGGCACCGAACGCACCATTCCGTTCGACGTGATCCCGCGCATATTCCCGGCGAACGAATGGGCGCTGCTGGAAAAAGGGCTGCGCCAGCGCGTGGCCGCGCTCAACCGCTTTGTCCACGATATCTACCACGGCCAGGACATCATCCGCGCCGGCGTGATCCCGCCCGACCAGATCTACAACAACGCCCAGTACCGGCCCGAGATGCTCGGCGTCAACGTGCCGCACGACATCTATGCGCACGTGGCCGGCATCGACGTGGTGCGCGCCGGCGAGGGCGAGTTCTACGTGCTGGAAGACAACCTGCGCGTGCCCTCGGGCGTGTCGTACATGCTGGAAAACCGCAAGATGATGATGCGGTTGTTCCCGGACCTGTTCGCGCGCAACCGCGTGGCGCCGGTGGCCCACTATCCTGACCTG
Organism: Cupriavidus sp. FW305-3-2-15-C-LB2; assembly: GCF_058787575.1. NCBI lineage: Bacteria > Pseudomonadati > Pseudomonadota > Betaproteobacteria > Burkholderiales > Burkholderiaceae > Cupriavidus > Cupriavidus sp. FW305-3-2-15-C-LB2. Next base: position 33,711 of record NZ_JBYSZW010000027.1, on the reverse strand, counting down.
TTGCTCGACATGCTGCGCGGGGTGTCGCCGCAGGCCATTGCCGATCCCACCGTGGTGGTGCTGACGCCGGGCATGTACAACTCGGCCTACTTCGAGCATGCCTTCCTGGCGCAGCAGATGGGCGTGGAACTGGTCGAAGGCAGCGATCTCTTCGTCGAGGACGACCACCTGTTCATGCGCACCACGCAGGGCCCGCAGCGCGTCGACGTGATCTACCGCCGCGTCGACGACGACTTCCTCGACCCGCTGGTGTTCCGCCACGATTCCTCGCTGGGCGCGGCCGGCTTGCTGTCGGTCTACCGCGCCGGCAACGTGACCATCTGCAACGCCATCGGCACGGGCGTGGCCGACGACAAGTCGATCTATCCGTACGTGCCCGACATGATCCGCTTCTACCTGGGCGAAGAGGCCATCCTCAGCAACGTGCCGACCTATATGTGCCGGCGCCCGGACGACCTGCAGTACGTGCTGGACCATATGGAAGAACTGGTGGTCAAGGAGACCCACGGCGCCGGCGGCTACGGCATGCTGGTCGGCCCGGCCGCCACGCGGGCCGAGATCGATGCCTTCCGCGAAGTGGTGAAGGCGCGCCCGGAGCAGTACATCGCGCAGCCGACGCTGGCGCTGTCGACCTGCCCGACCTATGTGGAGTCGGGCATCGCGCCGCGCCATATCGACCTGCGCCCGTTCGTGCTGTCGGGCAAGGAGGTGCGCATGGTGCCTGGCGGGCTGACCCGCGTGGCGCTGCGCGAGGGCTCGCTGGTGGTGAATTCCTCGCAAGGGGGCGGCACCAAGGACACCTGGGTGCTGGAACGATGAACGCGAACCACATGATGACCGCCGCAACGACCGCCATGGCGACCGCCGCCACGCCAGGAGAGCCCACATGCTGAGCCGCACCGCCGACCACCTGTTCTGGATGGCCCGCTACACCGAGCGCGCGGAGAACACCGCGCGCATGCTCGACGTCAACTACCAGACCTCGCTCCTGCCGCAATCGGCCGAGGTGGCCGAGCAGGGCTGGTGGGCCATGCTCGATATCTCGGAGCTGACCGATGTCTTCGACCACAAGTACGGACTGCTGTCGCGCGACGATGTGATCGACTTCATGGTGCGCGACATGACCAACGCCTCGTCCATCATGAGCTGCCTGCGCGCGGCGCGCGAGAATGCGCGCGCGGTGCGCGGCTCGCTGACCACCGAGGTCTGGGAGACCGTCAACACGACCTGGCTGGAGGTGCAGCGCCTGATCGCCGACGGCGTGCTGAAGGAGGACCCGTCGGCGTTCTTCGAATGGGTCAAGTTCCGCTCGCACCTGGCGCGCGGGGTCCAGTTCGGCACCATGCTCAAGGACGATGCCTTCCACTTCATGCGGCTGGGCACGTTCCTGGAGCGCGCCGACAACACCGCGCGGATCCTCGACGTCAAGTTCCAGGCATCGGGCAGCGACGAGAGCGATGCCAACCGCGACCAGAACGATTTCTATCACTGGGCCGCGGTGCTGCGCTCGGTCTCGGGCTTCGAGGTCTACCGCAAGGTCTATCGCGCGGTCATTACGCCGCAGCGCGTGGCCGAGCTGCTGATCCTGCGGCCCGACATGCCGCGCTCGCTGGTGTCGAGCATGGACGAGGTGGTGGCCATCCTGCATACGGTGCGCAACCAGCAATCGGCGGAAACCGAGCGCCAGGCTGGTAAACTCCACGCCGACCTGAAGTACGCGCGCATCGACGATATTTTCGCGGTCGGCCTGCACGCGTACCTGACCAGCTTCCTGGAGCGCATCGGCGATCTCGGCAATGGCATCAGCCGGGACTTCCTCGTGCCGCTGCTGGCTGCCTGAAATGGGCCGCCGGCAGCCTCCATGTGCCGCCGCCGCGCCCTGATACCGTGAAATACAAGATCCACCACCATACTGTTTACCGCTACGCCGAGCCGGTGCGCCGCAGCGTGCACGAAGTGCGGCTCGAGCCGCGTTCGGGCCCGCTGCAGACGGTGCACCGCTGGCAACTGGTCGCGCCTGGCAATCCGTCGGCGGCGCGCGACGGATTCGGCAATATCGTGCACAACTTCACGGTGGCCGGACCGACCGGCACCATCTCGATCGAAGCCAGCGGCGAGGTGGAAGTGCTGCCGCCGCATGGCGACCTCGACCGGGACGGCCACCATGCGTTCTGCGACGCTCCGCCCCCCGGCGAGTCCCGGGTGTCGCCGCTGTACTTCCTCGGCAGCACGCCACTGACCTCGGCTCCGCCGGAGATGCAGGCGTTTGCCGCGCCGTTCCTGGCGGCCGGGCACGAGATTCCGGCGCTGCTGGCGTTGGCCCAGGGGATTGCGGAGCGGGTGCGCTACAAGCCCAACACCACTGACGTCGGCACCTCGGCGGCCGAGGCCTTCAGCCTGGGCAGCGGCGTGTGCCAGGACCAGGCGCAGGTGATGGTGGCGGCGTGCCGGGCGCTCGGTATCCCGGCACGCTATGTGAGCGGATACTTCTACGATCCGGCCGCGATCGAGATGGCCAGCCATGCCTGGGCCGACGTATGCCTGGACCCGGCGCGCGAGGTGTGGTGCAGCGTCGACATCACCCACGGCTGCCTGACCGACGAGCGTCATATACGCCTCGCGGTGGGGCGCGATTATGCGTCGGCTGCACCAGTCAGGGGCATCCTGGAAGGGGGGTCCGGCGAGACGCTTGAAGTTGATGTGAGCATCACGCCGCTTTTTACCTGATTAGGTGCCTGATTCCAGACAGGGCGCGGTGCCGCAATACGGGCGCTAGAATCCCGGGTATGCAGGCCATCGGCTGGCCACTTCCGGCCGCCGCAAAGCACACCAAAACAAGACCATGACTTACTGTGTAGCCATGCGGCTGGATGCCGGCCTGGTATTCCTGTCCGATTCCCGCACCAATGCGGGGGTAGATGCCATCTCCACGTCGCGCAAGATGACGGTGTTCGAAGAGCCCGGCGACCGCGTGATGGTGCTGATGACCGCCGGCAACCTGGCGATCAGCCAGTCGGTGCGCCAGATCCTGGCCGAGAACCATGACGAGAAGCGCTCGCTGTGGACCGCGCGCGACATGTTCGAGGCCGCTTCCATCGTCGGCGAGGCGGTGCGCCAGGTGCACAAGCGCGATGCGCATGCGCTGCGCGATGCCGGCATCGAATTCAATGTCAGCCTGATCTTCGGCGGCCAGGTGCGCGGTGAACGCGTGCGGCTGTTCAACATCTACGCGGCCGGCAATTTTGTCGAGGCCACGCCCGAGAACTGCTACTTCCAGATCGGCGAGGCCAAGTACGGCAAGCCCATCATCGACCGCGTGGTGCACCCGTCGCTGCCGCTGGCCGAGGGGGCCAAATGCGCGCTGATCTCGATGGATTCGACGCTCAAGTCGAATATCTCGGTCGGCCTGCCGCTGGACCTGCTGGTCTATGAGGCCGATACGCTGTGCGTGACGCGCTTCGTCAACATCGACGAGCGCAACGCCTACTTCCGCATGATCCGCGACACCTGGGGGCAGCGCCTGCGCCAGGTCTTCGGCGAGATCCACAATCCCGAGTGGGATCCCGGCGCGCCCGCGGAATTCTCGCTGGCGCGTCCCGGCGAGGCCGACCGCTGGGGCCAGCCGGTGCGCGCCAAGCGCAATCCGTCGCGTACCCAGGACTGAGGCCGGGCGAGGAAACAAGCGATGCGCGAGATCATTCATTTTTCCCATGCCAACGGCTTCCCGGTGACCACCTACCGCAAGCTGTTCGGCGAACTGGACGGCGACTTCGAATTCCGCGCCGTGGACCGCTACGGGCACAAGCCTGAATTCCCGGTGACGCGCGGCTGGCCGCACCTGGTGGAGGAGCTGCTCGGCGAGATCGACCGCCAGTACCACGAGCCGGTGTGGCTGGTGGGCCATTCGCTGGGCGGCTTCCTGTCGCTGATGGCGGCGCTGCGGCGCCCGGAGCGCGTGCGCGGCGTGGTGATGCTGGATTCGCCGATCATTGCCGGCTGGCGCGCGTCGCTGCTGAAGACCGCCCAGATGTTCGGCATGGACGAAAAGCCCGGCCCGGCGGCGGTGACCAAAAACCGGCGCACCCACTGGCCGGACGCCGAGGCGGTCTGGGAACACTTCCGCGCCAAGCCCAACTTCGCGGTGTGGGACCAAGAGGTGCTGCGCGACTACGCCATCCACGGCACCGAGCCGACCGGCAAGGACAACGAGCGGCGGCTGCGCTTTGACCGCGAGGTCGAATACTGGATCTACCGCACGCTGCCGACCAGCCTGGGGCGCAAGGTGGCGCGCGGCGCGCCGGTGCCGGTCGGCTTTGTCGCCGGCACGCGTTCGCGCGAGGTGCGCCAGTGTGGGCTGGGTGCCACCCGCAAGCTGGTCGGCCCGAATCTGCGCTTTATCGAGGGCGGCCACCTGTACCCGATGGAGCGGCCGCAGGAGACGGCGCAGCTGGTGCGCGACCTGATCGGCGCGATGCGCCGCGAGGGGCGCTGAGGCGGGGTGCGGCGCATGCGCCGCAACGCACCGGGAAAGCCTGTTGCAGCCCCGCCGAGGAGGGGTGCTGTCACAATTTCCGGGTCGGCGGGAATCGGGCTCTCATGTATAATCCCGATTTCCCCGGCAAGCTCGGTTTATGACCAAATTCGTCTTCGTCACCGGTGGCGTCGTCTCTTCTCTCGGCAAGGGCATCGCTGCTGCCTCGCTCGCGGCCATTCTTGAGTCGCGCGGCCTCAAAGTCACCCTCCTCAAGCTAGATCCCTACATCAACGTCGATCCCGGCACGATGAGCCCCTTCCAGCATGGCGAGGTGTTTGTCACGGAAGACGGTGCTGAAACCGACCTCGATCTCGGCCACTACGAGCGTTTCGTCTCGGCCAAGATGCGCAAGTCGAACAACTTCACCACGGGCCAGATCTACGAATCGGTGATCCGCAAGGAGCGCCGCGGCGAATACCTGGGCAAGACCGTGCAGGTGATCCCGCATATCACCAACGAGATCCAGGCCTTTGTCGAAAGGGGCGCCGCGGCGTCGCACGACGGCAAGGCCGACGTGGCGCTGGTGGAAATCGGCGGCACCGTGGGTGACATCGAATCGCTGCCGTTCCTGGAAGCCGCGCGCCAGATGAGCCTGCGCATGGGCCGCAACCACTGCGCCTTCGTGCACCTGACGCTGGTGCCGTTCATTGCCAGCGCTGGCGAGCTCAAGACCAAGCCGACCCAGCACTCGGTGCAGAAGCTGCGTGAAATCGGCATCTCGCCGACCGCGCTGCTGTGCCGCGCCGACCGCCCGATCCCGGACGACGAGCGCGCCAAGATCTCGTTGTTCGCCAATATCCCGCAAGACGCCGTGATTTCGGTGTGGGATGCGGACAGCATCTACAAGATCCCGCAGATGCTCAACGAGCAGGGCCTGGACCGCCTGATCTGCGAGGAACTGCGCCTGGATCCCAAGCCCGCCGACCTGTCGATGTGGCAGAAGCTGGTCAACGCCCAGGAAAATCCCGAGCACGAGATCACCATCGGCATGGTCGGCAAGTACGTCGACCTGACCGAGTCGTACAAGTCGCTGATCGAGGCCCTGCGCCACGCCGGCATGCACACCGCCACGCGCGTCAACATCGAGTACATCGACTCCGAGGAACTGGAATCGGGCCACCTCGAAGTGCTGGCCCCGCTCGACGCCATCCTGGTGCCGGGCGGCTTCGGCAAGCGCGGCACGGAAGGCAAGATCCGCGCGATCCAGTACGCCCGCGAGAACAAGATCCCGTACCTGGGCATCTGCCTGGGCATGCAGCTGGCCGTGATCGAGTTTGCCCGCCACCTGGCCGGCATGACCGATGCCAACTCGACCGAGTTCAACCTGGAAACCGAACACCCCGTGGTCGCGCTGATCACCGAGTGGGTGGACCGCGAAGGCAAGGTCGAGCAGCGCTCGGCCGATTCCGACCTGGGCGGCACCATGCGCCTGGGCGCCCAGCGCGTGCCGGTCAAGGAAGGCACCAAGGCAGCGACGATCTACGGCGCCGAGGTCAATGAACGCCACCGTCACCGCTACGAGGTCAACAACCACTACGTGCCGACGCTGGAAAAGGCCGGCATGGTGATCTCGGCGCGCACGCCGACCGAGAACCTGCCGGAAATGATGGAGCTGCCCGAGTCGATGCACCCCTGGTTCGTCGGCGTGCAGTTCCACCCGGAATTCACCTCGACGCCGCGTGACGGCCACCCGCTGTTCAAGGCCTACGTCGAAGCCGCGCTGGCCAGCCAGCAGCGCAAGGGCGCGTAAGCCCCGGCGGCAAGCAGGAGAGACAGTCATGAAACTCTGTGGATTCGAGGCCGGCCTCGACAAGCCGTTCTTCCTGATCGCCGGTCCGTGCGTGATCGAGTCGGAGCAGATGGCGCTGGATACGGCCGGCGAGCTCAAGGCCATCACCGCCGAACTGGGCATCCCGTTCATTTACAAGTCGTCGTTCGACAAGGCCAACCGTTCGTCCGGCAAGTCGTTCCGCGGCCTGGGGATGGAAAAGGGCCTGGAGATCCTGGCCACCGTCAAGCGCGAGATCGGCGTGCCGGTGCTGACCGACATCCACGAGATCGACGAGATCAAGCCCGTCGCTGCCGTGGTGGACGTGCTGCAGACGCCGGCCTTCCTGTGCCGCCAGACTGATTTCATCCGTGCCTGCGCCCAGAGCGGCAAGCCGGTGAACATCAAGAAGGGCCAGTTCCTGGCGCCGCATGACATGAAGAACGTGATCGACAAGGCGCGCGATGCCGCGCGCGAAGCCGGTCTGCCTGACGATGTCTTCATGGCCTGCGAGCGTGGTGTCTCGTTCGGCTACAACAACCTGGTGTCCGACATGCGCTCGCTGGCGATCATGCGCGAGACCGGTGCCCCGGTGGTGTTCGACGCCACCCACTCGGTGCAGCTGCCGGGCGGCCAGGGCACCAGCTCGGGCGGCCAGCGCGAGTTCGTGCCGGTGCTGTCGCGCGCCGCCGTCGCCACCGGCGTGGCGGGCCTGTTCATGGAAACGCACCCGGACCCGAGCAAGGCCATGTCCGATGGCCCCAACGCGGTGCCGCTGTCGCGCATGAAGGAACTGCTGGCCGTGCTCAAGGACCTGGACACGCTGGTCAAGCGCGCCGGTTTCCTGGAAGACAACTTCGGCTGGCCGGCCTGCGCCTGAGCAGGCCCGGTCTTGTCACCACCGCAATGCCGGTGGTGACAAACCATATCGAAAGACAATACAAAAAATCGGGAGATTCTCCATGGCCGCGGGCTATATCATCGCCTACGTCGACGTGACCGACCCCCAGCAGTACGAAGAATACAAAGTGCTCTCGAGCAAGGCCATGCAGGTCCATGGCGCCGAAGTGCTGGTGCGCGGCGGCAAGACCGAGCCGCTGGAGGGCGAGTGGGCGCCGACCCGCGTCGTGGTGCTGAAATTCCCCAGCTATGAAGCCGCCAGGTCGTTCCATGACGGCGAAGCCTATCGCGCCGCCCGCAAGGCGCGCGAGCACGCGGCAAAGATGAACATGATCGTGGTGGAAGGCGCTGCCTGAGGGTTGCCGGGCAGTTTGACATGCGCCTGACACGGGCACAGGTTGAAGTAATCAGCAGCAGCAAGAATCAACAGTCAGAGAGGAATTCATGAGTGCAATCGTAGATATCATCGGTCGCGAGGTTCTCGACTCGCGCGGCAACCCCACCGTCGAATGCGACGTGCTGCTGGAATCCGGCGTGATGGGCCGTGCGGCAGTGCCGTCGGGCGCCTCGACCGGTTCGCGCGAAGCCATCGAACTGCGTGACGGCGACAAGTCACGTTACCTGGGCAAGGGCGTGCTGAAGGCCGTCGAGCACATCAACACTGAAATCTCCGAAGCCATCATGGGCCTGGATGCCTCCGAGCAGGCCTTCCTGGACCGCACCCTGATCGACCTCGACGGCACCGAGAACAAGGGCCGGCTGGGCGCCAACGCCATGCTGGCGGTGTCGATGGCCGTTGCCAAGGCCGCCGCTGAAGAAGCCGGCCTGCCGCTGTACCGCTACTTCGGCGGTTCGGGCGCGATGCAACTGCCGGTGCCGATGATGAACATCGTCAACGGCGGCGCGCACGCCAACAACAGCCTGGACATCCAGGAATTCATGATCATGCCGGTGTCGCAGACCAGCTTCCGCGAAGCCCTGCGCTGCGGCGCCGAGATCTTCCACGCGCTGAAGAAGATCCTGGCCGACAAGGGCATGTCCACCGCGGTCGGCGACGAGGGCGGCTTCGCCCCCAACTTCTCGTCCAACGAGGAATGCCTGAACACTGTGGTGCAGGCCATCGAGAAGGCCGGCTACCGTGCCGGTGAAGACGTGCTGCTGGCGCTGGACTGCGCCGCCAGCGAGTTCTACCACGAAGGCGAAGGCGTGTACCAGCTGGAAGGCGAAGGCCTGAAGCTGTCGTCGACCCAGTTCGCCGACTACCTGGCCAACCTGTGCGACAAGTTCCCGATCGTGTCGATCGAGGACGGCATGGCCGAAGGCGACTGGGACGGCTGGAAGACGCTGACCGAGAAGCTGGGCACGCGCGTGCAGCTGGTGGGCGACGACCTGTTCGTCACCAACACCAAGATCCTGAAGGAAGGCATCGAGAAGGGCATCGGCAACTCGATCCTGATCAAGATCAACCAGATCGGCACGCTGACCGAAACCTTCGCCGCCATCGAGATGGCCAAGCGCGCCGGCTACACCGCCGTGATCTCGCACCGCTCGGGCGAGACCGAAGACAGCACCATTGCCGATATCGCCGTGGGCACCAACGCCGGCCAGATCAAGACCGGCTCGCTGTCGCGCTCGGACCGCATGGCCAAGTACAACCAGCTGCTGCGCATCGAGGAAGACCTCGGCGATATCGCCAGCTACCCGGGCAAGGGCGCGTTCTACAACCTGCGCTGACACCTTGCCCTGCCGTTCCCGCTTGCGCGGGAGCGGCAGCAAGCGGATGGAATGGCGGGGGGGGGGGGGGGGG
>NZ_JBYSZW010000027.1:10291-24692 GCF_058787575.1 Cupriavidus sp. FW305-3-2-15-C-LB2 | reverse complement strand
AATGGCGGCGGCCGGGATTCCCTGGCCGCCGCCGTTTTTGTATCGAAATCTGCCTGGCAATTGCCTTCCGGGCTGAGTTCGCAGATCATTGTGCGGAATTTCCTGTCCGCCATCTTTCATGCGCCTGATCTCGCTGCTGTTGTTTGTGCTGCTGCTTGCCATCCAGTACCCGCTCTGGCTGGGCAAGGGCGGCTGGCTGCGCGTGTGGGACCTGAACCGGCAACTGACCGAGCAGGGCACCCGCAACCAGACGCTCAAGCTGCGCAACGCCAAGCTGGAAGGGGAAGTCGCCGACCTGCAGGACGGCACCGGCGCCGGTGGCGATATGGGTGGCCGAGAACAGCTGGGCGCAGTCGACCGGATCAAACTCATAGCGCAGGCCGCAGAAGTCGCAGTGGATCTCGACCTGGCCGCGCTCGGCGATGATGCCTTCGATCTCTTCCTGGCCCAGCGACTGCAGCATGCCGGCCACCTTGGGGCGCGAGCAGGAGCAATGGAAATGCGGCGTCAGCGGCTCAAACACGCGCAGGCCGGCGGCCTGCAGGTCTTCCCAGAACAGGCGGCGCAGCAGGGTGTCGGGGGTCTCGGCCAGCAGTTCGTCGGCCTTGAGCGTGGCGCCCAGCTGCACGGCGCGGTCCCAGGTGTCCAGGTCCTGCGCGCGGGCATGGCTGGCCAGCGGCGCGCCGGTCTCGCCGACTTCCGCGGTGCCGCCGTAGGCCGGCAGCTTCTGCAGCAGCATGCCGGCGGCGACGTGGTCGTCCGCCGCCAGCCACAGGCGCGTGTCGAGCTGCTCGGACGCCTGCATGTAGTGCTCCAGCACGGCGCTGATCGAGGCCAGCGGGCCGTGCGCGTCGGCCAGCGGCACGATGCCCTGGTACGCCTGCTGGCCCGGCAGCTTGTCCTTCGGGTCCAGCGTGATGGCAAAGCGGCCGTGGCCGTGGGCGTTGACCATCTGCGCCAGCGTGGCGTCATCGGCGATGTGCGCGTCCTCGGCCAGCTTGGCGGTGGCGCGCATCGACAGGTCGGACAGGCATTCCACCACCAGCATGCGCACCGGGCCGTCGCCGTGCAGCTGCATCACCAGCGCCCCGTTGAACTTCAGGTTGGCCGACAGCAGCGCCGCGGCGGCCATCATCTCGCCCAGCAGCCGGCGCACCGGTGCGGGGTAGCTGTGGCGGCCCAGCACTTCTTGCCAGGTGGCTTCCATGCGCACCAGCTCGCCGCGCACGGGAGCCGCGTCGAACAGGAATTTCTGCAGGGTGTCGGGGGTGGTGGTATCGGTCACAATAATCTGTCGATGATTCGGTAAGTGCCGCCGCGGTCGTCAGCCGATCCGCTTGAGCTGTTGCTTGTACATGGCCTGCCGGGTGGCGTAGGTCTCGGCGTTGCGGTACAGGTTGGCGACGTCGGCGTCGGTCAGCTGGCGCACCACCTTGGCCGGCGCGCCCAGGATCAGCGAGCGGTCCGGGAAGACCTTGCCCTCGGTCACCACGGCACCGGCGCCGACCAGGCATTCCTTGCCGATCACGGCGCGGTTCAGCACCACGGCCTGGATCCCGATGAGCGAGCCTTCGCCTACGGTGCAGCCATGCAGCATGGCCTGGTGGCCGATCGAGACCTTGTCGCCCAGGGTCAGCGGGCAGCCCGGGTCGGTATGCAGCACCGAGCCTTCCTGGATGTTGGTGTCCTCGCCCACCACGATCGGTTCGTTGTCGCCGCGGATCACGACACCGGGCCAGGCGCTGGCGCGGGACTTGAGGGTCACGTTGCCGATGACGGTGGCTTCGGGGGCCACGTAGGCATCGCTGTCGATATTGGGCTTGACGTCGCCGAGCTGGTAAAGCGCCATGGGGTCTCCTGCACGAAAGGCTTTTGTTGAAGTGGGGGTTGCCGCCGGACTTTAAAGGGCCAGGGTGGAGTGCGGGCGCGCGGCGCCACGGCGACTGCGCGGCTTGCCCGGCAGTCGGGCACCGGCCAGGCCCTACAATGGCGGCAGACCCGGATTTTACGCTCATGCCAGAAAAAACACCCGCCGCCGCCTTGCCCGAACAGTCACTTTCGCCGCGCCACCAGGCGCTGGCGGTGTTGTGCATGACGGATCCTCGGGAAAAGTCCGTGGCGGCGCGGGCACTTTACCGCCATGTGACGACATTGCCGGACGAGGCGCTTGCCGCCGGCGAGGCGATCCAGGCCGATGCCGGCCAGGCCATCCCCGGCCGCCCCGCGCGGCCGCCGCTGGTGGCGCCGCAGGACGTCGAGCGGCGCCGCTCGCTGCATACCCCGGCCGGGCGCGCGGCGATGATCCATGCGCTGTGCCATATCGAGTTCAATGCCATCAACCTGGCACTGGACGCGGCCTGGCGCTTCGCCGGCATGCCGCCCGGCTACTACCGCGACTGGCTGCGCGTGGCCGATGAAGAGGCGTACCACTTCTCGCTGCTGGCCGACCACCTTGGCACGCTGGGCGCGGCCTACGGCGACTTCCCTGCCCACAACAGCCTGTGGGAGATGACCGACAAGACCGCCGGCGACGTGCTTGCGCGCATGGCGCTGGTGCCGCGCACGCTGGAGGCGCGCGGGCTCGATGCGTCGCCGCCGGTGCGCGCCAGGCTGGCCGGCGCAGGCGACCACGCCGCCGCGGCCATCATCGACATCATCCTGCGCGACGAGGTCGGCCACGTCGCCATCGGCAACCACTGGTACCGCTGGCTGTGCGCGCAGCGCGGCCTGGAGCCCGTTGCCACCTACGCGCAGCTGGCCGGGCAGTACCGCGCGCCGAAGCTGCGCGGGCCGTTCAATCTCGATGCGCGGCGCGCTGCGGGCTTCGATGAAGAGGAACTGGCCTGGCTGGAGGCATCGGCCGGTTAGTGCTGCCGCCCAGTGCCTCAGCCGCGCGGCGGAAAGCCATACTTGCGCGCCGACCAGACCGCCAGCCAGGTTGCGGCGAGCAGCGCAGCCAGCACGGGCGGGAATGCGCCGATCCCGAAGCCATCGAGCAGCAGCCCGCCGATGACGCCGCCGCCGGCAATGGCAATATTCCAGGCCGTGACCAGCATCGACTGGGCCACGTCCGCGGATTTGCCGGCGGTCTTCGCCAGCGCCGTCTGGAACAGCGTTGAGACGCCGCCGAAGCCCAGGCCCCAGATCGCGGCCGCGGCATAGACCACGGCCGGGTGCCCGCCCCCGGCCCCAAGCGCCAGCACCGCAAGCCCGAACAGCAGCGTGCTGGCCAGCGTCAGCGCCCGCAGCCACTGGTCGATCAGCACGCCGGTGATCCAGATGCCGGCGAGCGAGGCCACGCCGAACACGAACAGGACCAGGTCAAGCCGTGCCCCGGCGTTGCCGGCTCGCAGGAACGGCGCGATATAGGTGTAGAGGATGTTGTGCGCCAGCACGAAGGCGAGCGTCACGAACAGCACCGGACGCACGCCCGGCACGGTGAACACGCGCGCGATCGGCAGCCGCTGGCCGGCGGGCTGGCCGGCAAAATCCGGCACGCTCGCCAGCACCCAGGCAATCAGTCCCAGCGTCAGCACGCTGATGATGCCGAAGCACGCGCGCCAGCCCATGAACGCACCGAGGAAGGTCCCGGATGGCACGCCCAGCGACAAGGCCAGGGGGATGCCAACCATCGCGACAGCAATGGCACGACCCTTGAGGTGATCGGGAACCATGCGCGCGGCATAGCCAGCCAGCAGCGCCCACAGCAGTCCGGCCGAGACCCCCGCAAGGAAGCGCGCCGCCATCGTCAGGACATAGCTGCCGGACCAGCCCGTCACGGCGTTGGCGACGGCAAAGCCCGCGATGGCAAGCAGCAGCAGCGGCCGCCGCCGCAGCCCTTGCGTAGCCGCCGTCAGCGGCATGGCGGCCACCAGTGAACCGAAGGCGTAGATGGTGACGAACTGGCCGGCAAGCGGCTCGGAGATGGCAAGGCCCGCGCCGATCTGCGGCAGCAGCCCCGCCGGCAAGGCCTCGGTCAGGACGGTGATGAAGCCTGCGACAGCAAGCGCAAGCAGTGCCGGAAGCGGTAGCCGCGCAGGCCGCGTGTCCGGCTGTGCATCGTTCGCAAGCGTGTTGGTGGCTGTGGTCATGTTGGCGCCTGGATAAGGACTGATGTGTTGCTTGGATGGTTACGCGGCTGTGGGGGCGACACCGTAGACCGCGTCGCGCAGGTCGGTGACAAAGCGGCCGGACATGCCCTCGTACAGCGTGTTGGTGAACGCCACCACGCTCAGCCCCTGGCTGCGGTCGACGAACCAGGCGTGGCCGTAGGCCCCGCCCCAGCGCCAGGTGCCGGCGGCTTCCGGCGAGCCCGCCCGGCGCGGATCGCGCAGCACCGAGAAGCCCAGCCCGAAGCCGGTTCCCGGCGCATCGGGCAGGTCCAGGCCGCCGGTCTGGTCGAGCGCCATGTCCTCGACCAGGGCGGATGGCAGCAACGCGCCGCCGCCCTGGCGCAAGCTCTCCAGCAGGCACAGGAAGTCTTGCGCCGTGCCCGCCATGCCCGCCCCGCCGGAGGGGAAGGCCCGCGCATTGAAGATGCGTGCGGGACTGTAGGGAATGCCAACCGTGCCTTCGAGCACGGGCACGGTTTCGCCTTCGCGCAGGCGGTGCGGGTGCGGGCTGTCGTTCACGTACGGGGTCGGCACGCGGTGCACGTCGTGTGCCACGAAGCCGGTGTCGGCCATGCCCAGCGGGCCGGTCACCAGCTGCCGCACTGCGGTGTCCAGCGGCGTGCCATGGACGCGCTCGATCAGCGCGCCCAGCACGTCGGTCGCGAGCGAGTAGCCCCACGCGGTACCCGGTTCGTACAGCAAGGGCACGCTGGCGATGCGCCGCAGGTTCTCCGCCAGGCTGATGGTGGCGTCGTCCATGCCGTCGGAGACGCCGGCGCGGGCATAGGGTCCGTCTTCGCCGGACTCGAAGAAGCGATAGCCCAGCCCCGCGGTATGGCTGAGCAGTTGCCGCGCCGTGATACGTGCCGGTCGGCCATCGGCCAGGCGCGGGCGGAATTCAGGCAGCCAGCGGTCGATACCCTGGTCAAGCTCGAGCCGGCCTTGTGCGACCAGCACCAGTGCCGCCACGGAGACGATCGGCTTGCTTACCGAAGCCAGCCGGAAGACCGCATCCATGCGCATCGGCTGTCCGCTTTCCCGATCGGCCAGGCCTGCCGCCTGCCGGTGGACCAGTTCGCCGTCACGGCTGACCAGCACGACGGCGCCGACCAGTCGCCGTTGCTCCAGCGCCTGCCGGACCACGGCGTCGATGCGCGCACTCACGGGCGCGGGGAATGCAGGGGACACGCCCGGGGGCGGTGCAATCGTGGGGAGGGACACAGCGAATCCTTGTTCAATGAACGACCCGCTCACGATAAGGACCCGGCCATTAAAGAAAAAGTGGGCTACAGTTCCTTTTTCTCCGGAACTTTGTGTCCGCAATCGGGGGCATCATGGACAGCCTCAGTGGCTTCGCAGTGTTTGTGCAGGTGGCCGAGACCCGCAGTTTTGTCGCGGCGGGGCGCTTGCTTGGGGTGTCGGCCTCCGCCGTCGGCAAGAGCGTGGCGCGGCTGGAAGAAAGGCTCGGCGTACGGCTGTTCCACCGCAGCACGCGCAGCGTGACGCTGACCGCCGAAGGCACGCTGTTCCTGGAGCGCAGCCGCCGCGTGCTCGCCGAGATCGAAGCGGCGGAGCTGGAGCTGGCCGAAGCCACCGCGGCACCGCGCGGCCGCCTGCGGGTGAGCCTGCCGCTGGTCAGTTCACTGGTCTTGCCCGTGCTGGGCGACTTCATGCGCGCGTATCCGGACATCGAGCTGGATCTGGATTTCACCGACCAGCTGGTCGATGTCATCGAGGAGGGCTTCGATGCGGTGGTCCGCACCGGCGAGCCCGCCGACTCGCGCCTGTCGGCACGAAGGCTGGGTGCGTTCCAGGCGATGCTGGTGGCATCGCCCGACTACCTCGCGCAGCGTGGCACGCCGAAGCTGCCTGCCGACCTGACCGGCCATGCCTGCCTGCATTACCGTTTCCCGCACACCGGCAAGCTCGAGGCCTGGCCGCTGCGGCGCGCGCCGGGCGAGCCCGAGCTGGCGCTGCCGACATCGATGATCTGCAACAACATCGAGACGCGCCTGTGTTTTGCGCTGCGCGGCCTGGGCATTGCCTGCCTGCCGGATTTCGCCATCCGCGAGCAGCTCGCCGATGGCAGCCTGTGCCAGGTACTGGCTGGCCATGTGGGGCCAGCCAAGGCCTTTCACGTGCTCTGGCCGGCGAGCAGGCATCCCTCGCCCAAGGTGAGGGCGCTGGTCGATTTCCTCTGCGAGCGGGTCTTTCCTGCCTAGGCGCGCTTGCCCGCGCGCGCTTCCTCCAGCAAGCGCAGCACGCGCCGCTGGATCTTGCCGGTGGTGGTCATCGGCAGCTGGTCGATGAATTCGATCGCCTTCGGGTATTCATACGGCGCCAGCTGGCCGCGCACATGCGCCTGCAGCTCCGTGACCAGCGCCGCGTCGCCGTCGAACGAGCGCGCCACCGACGGTGTCAGCACCACGAAGGCCTTGACCACGGCGCCGCGCTCGGGGTCGGGCGAGGGCACCACGGCGCAGTTGGACACCGCCGGATGCTTGAGCAGGCAGTTCTCGATCTCGCTCGGCCCGATGCGGTAGCCCGAGGACTTGAACACATCGTCGGCACGCCCCTGGTACCACAGGTAGCCATCGGCATCGACGCGCGCCAGGTCGCCGGTGCGGCACCAGCGCAGGCCGTCGCGCTCGGCGTACTTGCCCGCGGTGGCGGCTTCGTTCTTCCAGTAGCCGAGGAAGAACACCGGGTCCGGATGCCCGGCGCTGTCGGTGGCGCATACCGCGACCTCGCCGTCCTCGCCCGGCGCGCAGGGCTGGCCTTCGTCGTCGATCACCTGCACGCGGTGGCCCGGATAGGGACGCCCCATCGAGCCCGGTCGTGCCGGCCAGCCCAGCTGCTTGTCGTCGTTCTGCGCGGTGCAGTTGCCGACGATGTAGTTGATCTCGGTCTGGCCGAACATCTCGTTGACGATCACGCCCAGCGCATCGCGGCACCAGCCGAACACGGTCTCGCCCACGGCCTCGCCGGCGCTCATCAGCGCACGCAGCCTGATGTCGTAGCGCTGCCGCGGCTCGGGGCAGGCCTTCATCATCTGCTTGAGCGCGGTCGGGAACAGGAAGGTGTTGGTGACGGCGTAGCGCTCCAGCAGCTCGAAGGCGCGCTCGGCGGAGAAGCGGCCCTGGTAGCCGACGATGGGCTTGCCGAAATACAGCGCCGGCATCAGCGCATCCCACAGGCCGCCGGTCCAGGCCCAGTCGGCCGGGCTCCAGAACACGTCGTCGTCCTGCGGATACCAGTTCTGCGAGCAGACAAAGCCGGTCAGGTTGCCGATCAGCGCGCGGTGCGGGATCAGCGCGCCCTTGGGCGGGCCGGTGGTGCCGCTGGTGTAGATCAGCACCGCGGCCTCGTCGGCCTTGGTCTGCTCGGCGACAAAAGTCGGCAGCTGCGCGGCCAGCAGCACGTCCCAGTCGTGGTCGCCGCGGCCATGCGCGCCGCCGGCGGCAATCACGGTGGCCAGCGTCGGGCATTCCGGGCGCGCGGCCAGCACATTGTCGATGGAAGTCTCGTCCGCGATCGCCACATTGGCTTCGCTGTGTGCGATACGGTAGGCCAGCGCCTCGGGCCCGAACAGCATCGACAGCGGCATGGCGATGGCGCCGAGCTGGTAGATCGCCATATGCGCGATCACGGTCTCGATCCGCTGCGGCATCACGATTGCCACGCGGTCGCCGCGCGCCACGCCCAGTGCGCGCAGCGCCGCCGACAGGCGGTTGGCTTCGGCCTGGATATGGGCAAAGGTATGCGCGTTGCGGCGGCCGTCCTCATGCTCGGTATAGACCGCGATGCGGTCCATCGTGGCCGGGTCGCGCGCCCAGCGCCCGCAGCAGGCCTCGGCGATATTGAAATGCGGGGGGATTTCCCAGCGGAAGGATTCATACAGGGCGCGATAGTCGTCGCGCCGGCTTGCCGGCAACGCAGCTGCGGCCATCCAAGGTCTCCGGTAGGTCCGGCTCGCGCGGCCACGGGGCCCCCGGAATGGCGGCGGCCGCTATAATGCGCGCAAGCGAACGATCGTTCTATTTTGCGTGGGCTTCCCTCGCCAGCCCCCGTGGCGCCGCGCCCGGCGGCAGGAAGACCCGCGCGCAAGGGTGGAGACAATGACAATCAAGGAAACCTCGCGGTCTGAATTTATCACGTTGCGCGGACTGCGCTACCACGTGCGCCACTGGGGCCAGCCCGGCGCGCGCAAGCTGTTCATGCTGCATGGCTGGATGGACGTGTCCGCGTCGTTCCAGTTCCTGGTCGACCACCTGCGCGGCGACTGGCATGTGATTGCGCCGGACTGGCGCGGGTTTGGCGAGAGCGACTGGCCCACGCGCTACCCGGGCACGCAGTCGTACTGGTTCGCCGACTATATCGCCGACCTGGAGGCCTTGCTCGACCACTATGAGCCCGACGGCCAGGTCGACCTGGTCGGCCACAGCATGGGCGCCAACGTGATCTGCCTGTATGCCGGCATCCGCCCGCAGCGCGTGCGCCGCGTGGTGGACCTGGAGGGCTTCGGTATGACGGCGACGCGGCCGGTGCATGCGCCGAAGCGCTATGCGCGCTGGCTCGACGAACTGCGCACCGGCTCGGCGCTGAAGACGTATGACAGCGTGGACGGCGTTGCCGCCCGGCTGCAGAAGACCAACCCGCGCTTGCCCGACGACCGTGCCGCTTTCCTGGCCGCGCACTGGTCGCGCCGCAATGCGGAGGGCCGCTGGGAGATCCTGGGAGATCCGGCGCACAAGCTGGTCAACCCGATGCTGTACCGGCTCGATGAGGTGATGGCGATCTGGGAGCAGGTCAGCGCGCCAGTGCTGCATGTGGAAGCGCGCGATTCTGCAACGCTGCGCAATATCGCCCACAAGCAGGCCATCGACGAATTCAAGGAGCGCTTCCGCGCCTTCCGCGACTTCCGTGAAGCCGTGGTCGATGATGCCGGCCACATGCTGCATCACGACCAGCCCGCGGCGGTGGCGGAGCTGGTGGAATCGTTCTGTAGCGCGGTGTGAGCGCTGGCGCCGCCGCTCAGGCGTGCGTCAGCTTTTCCTTCAGCGCGGCATTGTTGCTGGTGTGCACGTGCACCAGCGCCTTTTCCGGGAAGGCGTAGTGGTAGGCGCGGCGCAACGCCAGCGCGGCCTCGTGGAAGCCTGACAGGATCAGCTTCTGCTTGTTGGTGTAGTAGGCGATATCGCCCGCGGCAAAGATGCCGCGGCGCGAGCTTTCATAAGTGGTGGTGTCGACCAGGATGCGGCCGGCGCGCATGTCCATGTCCCACTGCGCGATCGGGCCCGGCTCGGACACCAGGCCGTACAGCGCCACCAGTTCATCGGCGGGCAGCACCGTGCTGCCGTCGCGGGTGCGCACCTCGACCTCGGTCAGCGGGCCGTCCTGGCCTTCGGTGCGCAGGGCGCCGAGCATGCCGACCACGAAATCCATCTCGCCGGCCGCCACTGCCTCGCGCATTTCCGCGACGGTGCCGTCGGCCGCGCGGAAGCCTTCGCGCCGGTGCAGCAGAGTCACGCGCGCGGCCACCTTGCGCAGCGCGAGCGCCCAGTCCAGCGCCGAGTCGCCGCCGCCGGCCACCACCACGCGCTTGCCGGCAAAGCGCGACACATCACGCACGGCGTAGTGCACGTGGCGGCCTTCCAGTGCCGGCGCTTCCGGCAGCGATACACGCTGCGGCGCAAACGCGCCCGCGCCGGCGCAGATCAGCACCGCAGAGACATCGAAGCGCTTGCCGCCGTCAGTGGTGACCAGCAGGCGCTCATGGGCGGCATGCCCGTCAGGTGCCGGCTGCCGCGGGATTTCGGACAGGCTCTCCGCGCGCTGGCCGAAGTGCATCGGGAAAGCGAACGGCGCGCATTGCTCCAGCAACCGGTCGACCAGGTCTTGCGCCAGGCAGCCCGGCACGGCGGGGATGTCGTAGATCGGTTTTTCGGGATAGAGCTCGGTGCACTGGCCGCCGGCCCGGTCGAGCACATCGATCAGCTCGCATCTGAGGCCGAGCACGCCGGCCTGGAACGCGGCAAAGAGCCCGACCGGGCCGGCGCCCACGATCAGGACATCGGTGGTGGTGACGGGGGTTGGTGCGAGAGGGGTAGCGGTGGACATTGGGCATGGCGGGCACGCCAGGTGCCCGCAAAAAGACGGTGCAAGGCCCGACTATACCCCGCACATCGCCCGTTTCCGCCCACGCCAGCGTTGCCGGCAGGGCTTTGGCATGGCTTTCCAGGGGGCGCCGGCGTCACGCATGGAGGGGACGACGGGAGTAGAATGGCCCCATGCAAAACGCCCACGCCATCAATGCCGACCTGCATTGCCATTCCACCGTGTCCGACGGCACGCTGGCGCCGCGCGCCATCGCGGAAATCGCCCGCGACGCGGGTGTCGCGTTCTGGGCCCTGACCGACCACGACGAACTGGGCGGGCAGGCCGAGGCGCGTGCCGCGGCCGAGGAATTCGGCATGCGCTATGTGCCGGGCGTGGAGATCTCGGTGACCTGGGCCGGGCAGACCGTGCATATCGTCGGCCTGCAGATCGACCCGCACTGCCCGGAACTGATCGACGGCCTGACCGATACCCGCTCGGGCCGCGCGCGCCGCGCGCGCGATATTGCCGACGCGCTGGCAAAAGTGGGCATCACAGGCGCCTATGAAGGGGCGCTGCAGCACGTGGGCAACCCGGACCTGATCTCGCGCACGCACTTTGCGCGCTGGCTGGTCGACCAGGGCCGTTGCGCCACCGTGGGCGAGGTCTTCAGCGAGTACCTGTCGGAAGGCCGCCCCGGCTATGTCGGCCACCGCTGGGCCAGCCTGGCCGACGCAGTCGGCTGGATCCGCGCCGCCGGCGGCATCGCCGTGATGGCGCACCCGGGCCGCTACAATTACACCGATACCCAGCACGACGCGCTGTTCGATGAATTCACCGCCCTGGGCGGTGGCGCCGTCGAGGTCGTGACTGGCAGCCACACGCCCGACCAGTACCGCCACTATGCCGCGGTGGCCCGCCACTACGGGCTGCTGGCCTCGCGTGGCTCGGACTTCCACGGCCCTGGCGAAGGGCGCGTTGAGCTGGGCAAGCTGCCGCCGCTGCCGTCGACGGTGACGCCGGTCTGGCACGACTGGTAGGTGCAAGCCCGGCCTGGCCGGGGTACCCCCCCAGATTCCGCTCCGATCTGTCCGAATCCGCCACCCTGGTCCATGTCACAGTACTTCGAGATCCATCCGCTCAATCCGCAGTCGCGCCTGGTCAAGCAGGCCGCCCAGATCCTGCAGAAGGGCGGCCTGATTGCGCTGCCGACCGATTCCAGCTATGCGCTGGCCTGCCGGCTCGACGACAAGGCCGCCGTCGAGCGCCTGCGCCGGCTGCGCGGCATCGATGACCGCCACCACCTGACGCTGATGTGCCGCGACCTGTCCGAGCTCGGCAACTTTGCGCGCGTCGACAACCGGCAGTACCGCTGGCTCAAGGGCGCCACGCCGGGCCCGTACGTGTTCATCCTGGAGGCGACCAAGGAGGTGCCGCGGCGGCTGTCGCACCCGGCGCGCAAGACCATCGGCGTGCGCGTGCCTGAACACGCGATTCCGCTGGCGCTGCTGGGCGAGACCGGCGAGCCACTGATCTCGGCCACGCTGCAGATGCCGGGCGACGAAGAGCCGCTCAACGACCCGGCGGAAATCCGCGCGCGGCTGGAGAAGCAGCTTGATCTGGTGGTGTGCGGCGGCCCGGCGCCGGCGCAGCCGACCACGGTGATCGACCTGACCGGCGGCGAGCCCGAGCTGATCCGCGCGGGCCGCGGCGACGTCGGGCGCTTCGGGCTCTGACTTCCCCGGGCGCTGCCACCCCGCCTGGCGGGTGCACGAGCGTGCGCCTGGGCGGCGCCGGGCCGTTACAATAGGGGCCATGGATTCCTCCCTTATCCAGACCTTCGCGGTCTATGCCCTGCCGGTGCTGTTCGCCATCACGCTGCATGAGGCCTCGCATGGCTACGTGGCCAAGCTTTTCGGCGACGACACGGCCTATGCGCTCGGGCGCGTCAGCCTGAACCCGATCCGCCATATCGATCCGATCGGCACCATCGCGGTGCCGCTGCTGCTCTACATCATGACCAGCGGCCAGTTCGTGTTCGGCTATGCCAAGCCGGTGCCGGTGGCGTTCGAGCGCCTGCGCAACCCGCGCTGGCACGGCATGTGGGTGGCGCTGGCCGGGCCGGCCAGCAATGTGGTGCAGGCCTTCGTCTGGGTGCTGCTGGCCATCGGCCTGACCTGGGGCGGCGTGCGCGAGCCGTTTTTCGGCGAGATGGCGCTGGCGGGCGTGCGCGTCAACCTGGTGGTGGCAGCCTTCAACCTGTTCCCGGTGCCGCCGCTGGACGGCGGCCGCGTGCTGACCGCGCTGCTGCCGCAGGGCATTGCCCGCGCGGTGTCGCGCATCGAGCCGTACGGCATCTTCGTGGTGCTGGCGCTGGTGGCCGCGGGCGTGATCACCACGATCTGGATGACGCCGGTGGTCAATGTGCTGATGTCGCTGATCGAGCTGATGCTGCGCCCGATCGTGATGCTGCTGCATTGACGTGCAGGGGAACGCCATGACGCTATCGCATGCCGGGCTTTCGGCGCCATCCCCCTGGGTTGCCCGCTGGGCCCGCCTGCTGCGCCCCGGCGCGCGGGTGCTGGACCTGGCCTGCGGCAGCGGCCGCCATGCCGCCTGGCTGGCGGCACGCGGCTACACGGTGCTGGCCGTCGACCGCGACGGCGAGGCCATCGCCGGCCTGCCGGCCGGCGTGACCGGCCGGGTGGCCGACCTGGAGCAGGGCGCCTGGCCGCTGGCCGGCGAGGCGCCGTTCGACGCCATCGTCGTCACCAACTACCTGCACCGGCCGCTGTGGCCGCACCTGGCGGCGGCACTGGCGCCCGGCGGCATGTGGATTTATGAAACCTTTGCCGCGGGCAATGAAACCGTCGGCAAGCCGTCGCGGCCGGATTTCCTGCTGCGGCCGGGCGAATTGCTCGAAGTGGCGCGACAGCATGGCCTGCGCGTAGTCGCCTATGAGGATGGCCTGGTCGAAGTGCCGAAAACAGCCTTCGTGCAGCGGATATGTGCGGTGCGCGAGGCGGCTGGCGGCGCCGATGCGCCCGCGCCGGCACGCTACCGGCTCGACGCCTGAGCCAGGCACGGCGCTGTCGGCGAGAATGCCGCTGCACACGTTGAAACAGTTGGTATCAACCCCTGTCCGGGCGGCGGTCGAGGCGGCCTGCGGTTCCGGTACAATCCCCTTATTCGCATCCCGAATTCCTTAACGTTATGACACAGATTACCGGCAGCATTGTCGCCATCGTTACCCCGATGCATGAAGACGGCAGCCTGGACTTCCCGGCCCTGCGCGCACTGGTCGACTGGCACGTGGCCGAAGGCACCGACGGCATCGTGATCGTGGGCACCACCGGCGAGTCCCCGACGGTTTCCGTCGAGGAGCACTGCGAACTGATCCGCGTTGCCGTGGAACAGGCCGGCAAGCGCATCCCGATCATCGCGGGCACCGGCGGCAACTCCACCAAGGAGGCCATCGAGCTGACCGCCTTCGCCAAGAAGGTGGGCGCCGATGCGTCGCTGCAGGTCGTGCCGTACTACAACAAGCCGACCCAGGAAGGCATGTACCGGCATTTCCGCACCATCGCCGAAGCGGTGGAGCTGCCGGTGCTGCTGTACAACGTGCCGGGCCGTACGGTCGCGGACATGAACAACGAGACCATCCTGCGCCTGGCGCAGGTGCCGGGCATCGTCGGCGTCAAGGAAGCGACGGGCAATATCGACCGCGCCGCGCAGCTGATCAAGGACGCGCCGGAAGGCTTTGCCATCTACAGCGGCGATGACCCCACCGCGGTTGCGCTGATCCTGCTGGGCGGCCACGGTAATATCTCGGTCACCGCCAACGTGGCACCGCGCAAGATGCACGAGATGTGCGTCGCGGCGCTCAAGGGCGACGTCGTCACCGCGCGCCGCCTGCACATGGAGCTGATCGGGCTGAACAAGGCCATGTTCATCGAGGCCAACCCGATCCCGGTCAAGTGGGCGCTCCAGCAGATGGGCAGGATGGAAGGCGGTATCCGCCTGCCGCTGACCCCTCTGTCCGAGGCCAACCACGACTATGTACGCAAGGCACTGGCCGCCGCCGGCCTGCTGGCCTGATCTTTCGCGGCGTCCTGCTGTCGCACCACCTACTAGGATTGCGTGTCAATGAAACTGAAGCTTAACCGCCGCGGCGCGACGCAAGTCCGCCGCGC
>NZ_JBYSZW010000027.1:0-10281 GCF_058787575.1 Cupriavidus sp. FW305-3-2-15-C-LB2 | reverse complement strand
CCCCCCCCCCCCCCCCCCCCCGCCCTGGTTGTGCCCGTGCTCGCCGCTGGCGTGATCACCGGCTGCAGCAGCATCAACGAAGCGATGCAGCCGGACAAGATCGACTACAAGTCGTCGGCCTCGAAGCGCACGCCTACGCTGGATATCCCGCCCGACCTGACCAAGCTGGAGGGCGATCGCCGCTATTCGGTGCCCGATGCGAACGGCACCTCGACGCTGTCGACGTACAGCCAGGCCACCAAGGTGCGCGAGCAGTCCCCGAGCGAGAACGTGCTGCCCTCCGCCCAGGGTATCCGCATGGAGCGCGACGGCAACCAGCGCTGGCTGGTGATCAGCAACGGCATGCGCGGCGACCAGCTGTGGCAGCAGCTGCGCGGCTTCTGGCAGGAAAGCGGTTTCCTGCTGGTGCAGGACTCGCCCGAGACCGGCATCATGGAAACCGACTGGGCCGAGAACCGCGCCAAGATCCCGCAGGACATCATCCGCAACACCATTGGCAAGGTCTTCGACGGCCTGTACTCGACCTCGGAGCGCGACAAGTTCCGCACCCGCGTCGAGCGTTCGCAGAACGGCACGCTGGAGGTCTTCATCAGCCACCGCGGTGCGCAGGAGCAGCTGACCGGCATCGACAAGTCGAGCACGGTCTGGACCCCGCGTCCGGCCGATCCTGAGCTGGAAGCCGAATTCCTGTCGCGCCTGGCCCAGCGCCTGGGCGTGCAGAAGGAACAGGCCGACCGCATGGCCAAGAACCCGGCGGCGGCGGGCAATGCCGCAGCCGCTGCGGGCACGGCCGCCGCTGCTGGCGCTGCTGCTGGTGCCGATGGCGCCGCGCCGGCCAAGTCGTACCTGTCCCAGGTCAACGGCGCTCCGGCGCTGCAGCTGCCCGAACCGTTCGACCGCGCCTGGCGCTCGGTCGGTCTGTCGCTGGACCGCGTGAACTTCACGGTTGAAGACCGCGACCGCGGCCAGGGCCTGTACTACGTGCGCTATGTCGACCCGCGCACCGTTGCCGACAGCCGTGGCTTCTTCTCCAAGCTGTTCACCAAGCCGGAAGATTCCAAGACCGCCAAGAAGTATCGCGTGTCGCTCAAGGGCACGGGCAGCGGCACGCTGGTGACGGTGCTCAACGATGCCGGCCAGCCTGAGAACGGCGAAATCGGCAAGCGCATCCTGTCGCTGATCGACGAGCAACTGCACTGAGCCGGCGCATGACTGCTGGCATGCCAGCCGGCCGTCCTGGCCGGTGCCTGGCGGGGAGGGCGCGGCCATGATGCGCTTCGCCTTCCTCGGCAGCGGCAGCGAGGGCAACTCGCTGCTGATCGAATCCCGCGAAGACACCACCACCACGCGCGTGCTGCTCGACTGCGGCTTCGGCATCCGCGAGACCGCGCGGCGCCTGGAGCGCCTGGGCGTCGCGCCGGACCAGCTCGACGCCGTGCTGGTGACGCACGAGCATGGCGACCACGTCGGCTCGGCCTACGCCTTTGCCGCCCGCCACCGCCTGGCGGTGTACACCAGCCACGGCACCTGGCTGGCGACCTCGCACCTGCGCGGCGCCGATGCGGCCGACGTGCGCGTCTGCGGCGCCGACCATGCCTTTGCCATCGGCGGACTGCAGGTGCTGCCGTACACCGTGCCGCACGATGCGCGCGAGCCGCTGCAGTTCGTCTTGTCGGACGGGCAGGCAAGGCTGGGCGTGTTGACCGATGCAGGCATGGAGACGCCTTACGTGACGGCGCGCCTGGCAGGCGTGGATGCGCTGGTGCTGGAATGCAACCATGACCGCGAGATGCTGCGCAATTCGGTCTATCCGGCTTCGCTGAAGCGGCGCATCGGCGGGGACTTCGGCCACCTGGCCAATGAAGTGGCGGCCAGTATCCTGGCGCAAGTTGCCCATGCCGGCCTGAACCGCGTGGTCGCAGCCCACCTCAGCAAGCAGAACAATACGCGTGAGCTGGCAACGGGGGCGCTGGCAATGGCATTGGGTGCGTTGCCGTCCGAGGTGCTGGTGGCAGACCAGGACGAGGGCCTGGACTGGCAGGCGGTGCGCGCCTGAGGGATGCGTGGATTCGGCAGGGTGCAGTGCGGTAGCAGCGCCCAAATGAAAAAACCGGCCCGAAGGCCGGTTTTTTCATCGGTCAGGAACCGATTACTGCTTGGCAGCCGGAGCCGAAGCGTCAGCAGCCGGAGCCGATGCGTCAGCAGCCGGAGCAGCAGCAGCCGGAGCGGCCGGGGCTTCAGCAGCGGGAGCCGAAGCTTCAGCAGCCGGAGCGGCAGCAGCCGGAGCAGCCGTGTCAGCGGCCGGAGCGGCAGCTTCTTCCTTCTTGCCGCAAGCGGCGAGAGCAACAGCGGCCAGCAGCGATGCGATCAGGAGAGACTTCTTCATTGTTCGTCCTTTAACTTGTAATAACGGAAAACAGGCGATGAATAATTACCGGTAATTATCGCTCTTGAACTGCAAAATAGAGGCCCTCCCGGGTCCCGATAAATGCAATGGTCCACAGTACTAGCCAGCCAACAATTATATCCGCGTTTTCCCGGCTTGTGTAGCGCCGAAATTTACTGATTCGCAATGTTACGTATTATTACAGCCGCGGGCCCAATTGCAGCCATCCTTCCAGCGTCCAGTGATGGAAAGTTTCCATCAGATCGGGTAGGTCCGCGCAAGCCGCAACATCTTCGCTACTAAGCTGCCGATAATCGGCCAACTTTTTCAGCCATTGCATCAGTTCGGCCGGCGGCTCGTAGGCTTCTCCATTGAGGAAGAAATTCGCGCGGTCGTAAAGCGCAATCGATGCTGATGGCAGTACCACACCATGGCGGGCCGCCAGTGTCGCATAACGGCGCAACGGCATGTCGGGTATCTCTGCAAATTCAACGCCAGGTTTGGGTTCTGACAGATGGCTGCCGAGGAATTCGGACACCATCTGGCTATTCCATTGCAACGCCTTGAGCCGCTCGGCGACTGCCTTGGCCATGCCGGCGGGTAACTGCGCGGGCCGCGTGGCGGCGCGCTCGCCGGCGTCGGCATAACGGCCGCCGAGGTCTTCATTGTCTTCGACCGTTTCAGACAGCCAGGCCAGGAAATGCCCGGCCAGCTCGCGGTAGGCCGGCGCGCGGAAGCCGATCGAGCAGGTCATGCATTCGCC
This sequence comes from Cupriavidus sp. FW305-3-2-15-C-LB2, assembly GCF_058787575.1. Taxonomy (NCBI): domain Bacteria; kingdom Pseudomonadati; phylum Pseudomonadota; class Betaproteobacteria; order Burkholderiales; family Burkholderiaceae; genus Cupriavidus; species Cupriavidus sp. FW305-3-2-15-C-LB2. The sequence continues at coordinate 7,132 of NZ_JBYSZW010000027.1, read as the reverse complement.
TTCGGCAATGCCATCGTGCGCATATTGCGGCGGCAGGTAGAGCATGTCGCCGGGTTCGAGCACCCATTCCTGTTCCGCGTTGAAGTCGGCGAGGATCTTCAGCGGCATGTCCGGGATCAGCTCAAGGCTGGTCTGCGACGAAATGCGCCAGCGGCGCCGGCCCGAGACTTGCAGCAGGAACACGTCGTAGGAGTCGAAATGCGGGCCCACGCCGCCGCCGTCGGTGGCGTAGCTGATCATCAGGTCGTCCAGGCGCGCGTCCGGCACGAAACGGAAGCGGCCCATCAGTTCCGCCGCGGCGGCGTCATGCAGATTTACCCCTTGCACCAGCAGGGTCCACTGGCGGGCCTTGACGCCGGGCAGGTTTTCGCGCGCAAATGGGCCATGCGCGAGTTTCCAGCGGTTACGGAAGTGCGTCACCAGGCGCGATTCGACGTCATCGCTGTCGGCCAGGTCGAAAAGAGCCTCGCGCGACACAGGCGGCACGATTCCGGGTACTGCCTGTCGAATCAGCAGGGGCTTGCGATGCCAGATATCCCGCATGAATGCAGCAGGCGTCATGCCACCAAGCAGGTCGAGCGGAGTGTCTGGATCGACGGGGCCAGGGGGCAGGGCCTGCGCGTATAATGCGGAATCGTTCATGGAGTCAAGAATTGAAAATCGCTAAGAATACTGTGGTGTCCGTGATGTACAAGCTGTCGGACGCGCAAGGCAATCTGATCGAGGAGTCAGATGAAGCCATGGTTTATTTGCACGGCGGGTATGATGGCACGTTCCCCAAGATCGAGGAAGCGCTCGACGGTCATGACGCGGGCTTCGAGACCCAGTTGCAGCTGGAGCCGGAAGACGCGTTCGGCGACTATGACGCCGATATGGTGAAGGTCGAGCCGCGCAACCGCTTCCCCGAGCCGCTGGAAGTCGGCATGCAGTTCGAAGGCATGCCCGAAGATGGCGACGAAGAGGACTCCGTCATCTACACCGTGACCGACGTGGCCGAGGACAAGGTCGTGCTGGATGGCAACCATCCGCTGGCCGGCATGGCGCTGCGCTTCTGGCTGAAGGTCTCCGAAGTCCGCGAGGCCACCGCCGAGGAAATCGAGCACGGCCACGCCCATGGCGCCTCGGGCGTTGAAGTCGTCGATGAGGATGAGGACGACGACACGCCGCGCACGCTGCACTGATCGCGCTGCACGGTTCGTATTCCGCACCCCAGGAAAAAGCCGGCCGCAGCCGGCTTTTTCGTTGTCGGGCCGGCGAGCGGTCTCAGCGCGGTGCCGGTGCGTCCTTGAGCATGACCGCGAACGGTGAGGCCGCGCCCGGCGTGATCACCAGTTCGGCCCATTGCGAGACCGTGTTGGCGGGCAGTGACACACGCGTGAAGTTCTGCATGACCTTGCCGGCCGCATCGCGCAGCGGCTTGTCGATGCCGAAGCCGTTGTCCGCCCCGTTGGCCCCGTTCCCGCCCGCATGCACCAGCAGCACCTGGCCGCGGAAACGACCGGCCAGCTCGCGCAGCTGGCGCTTGAATTCCAGGTAGCCGTCGCGGGTGCGGTGGCGCATGAAGCCGTCCAGCAGCGTCGGGCGGCCTTTCTTCTCCCAGCCGTTGGCAAAATGCGGGTCGGCGTGGACCACCACCACGATGCCGTTCAGGTCGCGTTGCCGCGCCACCGAGAACGCGCGCGCCAGCCACTGGCGGTTGGCCTCGCGCCGGTCCTCGAACTCGCCATTGCGCCCGCCTTCGTCGCGGTAGTGGTTGTTGTCACCCGGCAGGTTCATGCCGACGAGCAGGATATCGGCCACCTCCATGCGCATGTTCTCGCGGAAGCTGCGGAACAGCGCCTGGTCCGACTGCCGGTGCAGCGGTCGCGGATGCCGGCCGAGCGTGGCGTCCTCGGGGAAGAACAGCTCACGCAGCCGGTTCAGGCGCTCGACCGCGTCAAAGCCGCCGTTGACCGGCAGCCGGCATTCGGACCAGTCGGTCTCGCCGGGCACGTAGACCAGCGGCAGCGGCGACTGGTCCAGCAATTGCTGGCGGTTGCCCAGCACCGCATCGCTGCACGACTCCGTATCGCCCTTGATGCCGCCGGCATGAATGACCAGGTCCAGCTTGCGCTCGCCGAAGTAGTCGAGCAGTGCCGCCGCGTTGGCCTCCGCGGCCGGCCACTGGGGCAGGTCGGCGATCAGCGCGATGCGCGTCAGCTTTGGCCTGGCCGGTGCCTTGCCGGCGCGGCCCGCGGGCGCGGCCGATGCCATGCCGGCCGTGCAAAGCAGCGGCAGCAGCATGGCAAGCAGGGCACGGCGTGCAGCGTTCATGCGGCGTCGAGCGCCTCGCCTGCCAGTGCCTTGAGCCGGTACAGCGCCTCCAGCGCTGCGCGCGGCGTCAGGGTGTCGGGATCCAGGTTGGCCAGCGCATCGACCAGCGCGGCCTGTTCGGGTGCGAGCGTGGGTGCCAGCGGCGCGGGCACGGCCGACGGGGCAGCGCCGAAGTCGTCCTCGTCGTCATCCGGCGTTGGCGGTGCCGCGAACAGGTCCAGCTGCGGCGTGGGCGTGGCGTCGGCCGATTGCTGCTCCAGCCAGGCCAGGTGCTTGCGCGCGGCGCGGATCACCGGCTGCGGCACGCCGGCCAGCTGCGCTACCTGCAGGCCGTAGCTCTGGCTGGCGGGGCCGTCCTGCACTGCGTGCAGGAAGACAATGCCATCGCCATGCTCGACCGCCGACAGGTGCACGTTGGCTGCCTGCGGAAACTCTTGCGGCAGCTGCGTCAGCTCGAAGTAATGCGTGGCGAAGAGGGTATGGCTGCGGTTGTGCGACAGCAGGTGACGCGCGATCGCCCAGGCCAGCGCCAGCCCGTCGAAGGTCGACGTGCCGCGCCCGATCTCGTCCATCAGCACCAGCGAAGCCGGGGTCGCGTGGTGCAGGATGCCGGCGGCCTCGGTCATCTCGACCATGAAGGTGGAGCGGCCGCCCGCGAGGTCATCGGCGGCGCCGATGCGGGTAAAGATGCGGTCGATCGGCCCGATCACCGCGCGCCGCGCCGGCACGTAGGCGCCGACACAGGCCAGCAGCACGATCAGCGCGGTCTGGCGCATGAAGGTCGACTTGCCGCCCATGTTCGGGCCGGTGATCAGCAAGAGCTTGCGCGCTTCGTTGAGCTGGCAGTCGTTGGCGATGAACGCCACCGACTCGGCCGCGAGTTGGCCTTCGACCACCGGGTGGCGGCCCTGCACGATGTCGACCACGTTCTCGGCGACGCGCTCAGGCGCGGACCAGTCCAGCGTCTGCGCGCGCTCGGCCAGTGCCGTCAGCACGTCCAGGCGCGCCAGCGCGCCCGCCACCCGCTGCAACTCGCCGATGTGCGGCAGCAGCGCCTGCAGCAGGCCGTCGTAGAGCTGCTTCTCGCGCGCGAGCGCGCGGTCCTGCGCCGACAGCGCCTTGTCTTCGAAGGCCTTCAGCTCAGGCGTGATGTAGCGCTCGGCATTCTTCAGCGTCTGGCGGCGGCGGTAGTCGTCGGGCACCTTGTCGGCCTGGCCGTTGGTGACCTCGATATAGAAGCCATGCACGCGGTTGAACTCGACGCGCAGGTTGGCAATGCCGGTACGGGCGCGTTCGCGCGTTTCCAGGTCGATCAGGAACTGGCCGCAGTTCTCGGAGATGTCGCGCAGTTCATCCAGTCCGGCATCGTAGCCGCGCGCGATCACGCCGCCGTCGCGCACCACGGTGGCCGGCTCTTCGGCCACGGCGCGCACCAGCAGGTCCAGGCAGTCCTGCGGCACGGCCAGGTCGTGCAGGGTCTGCGCCAGCAAGGTGCTGCCCTGGTCATCGCGGATGCAGGCCTGCACGTCCGGCAGCGCGCGCAAGGTGTCGCGCAGCGAGGACAGGTCGCGCGGCCGCGCATTGAGCAGCGCCAGCCGCGAGGTGATGCGCTCGACGTCGGCCAGCCGGCGCAGCGCCGTGCGCAGGGCATCGGTGCCCTGGTCGATCAGCACGCCGATGGCCTGCTGGCGTGCCTGCGGCAGCGCCGGGTCGCGCAGCGGGTGGTGCAGCCAGTGGCGCAGCGCGCGGCTGCCCATGGCCGTGCAGCAGGTGTCCAGCAGCGAGAACAGCGTCGGCGACTCGCCGCCGCGCAGGGTCTCGGTCAGTTCCAGGTTGCGCCGCGTGGCGGAATCCAGGCCGACGTACTCCGATTCGCGCTCGACCTTCACGCCCTGCACATGGCGCAACGACTGGCCCTGCGTGGTGGCCGCGTAGTTCAGCAGCGCGCCGGCCGCGCCCAGCGCGGCACCCAGCCCGGCACAGCCGAACGGGTGCAGGCTGGCCACGCCCAGCTGCTCGCGCAGCCGGCGCGTGCCGGCGTCCTGGTCGAAATGCCATTCGGGCAGGCGGGTACGCGCGCACGCCAGCGCGGGCAGCTCGATGCCATCGGCATACAGCAGCTCGGCCGGGCGGATGCGCTCCAGCTCGCGGCCCAGCTGCGCTGCTTCGCATTCCATCAGGCGCAGCTCGCCGCTGGCCAGGTTCAGCCATGCCAGCCCGGTCTTGCTGACGCCGCGGCGCGTGGTCTGCTGGTGCACCGCCATCAGGAAGGTATCGGCCTTGTCCGGCAGCAGCGCGGCGTCGGTGAGCGTGCCCGGGGTGACGATGCGCACCACCTTGCGCTCCACCGGCCCCTTGCTGGTGGCCGGGTCGCCGATCTGCTCGCAGATCGCCACGGATTCGCCCAGCTTCACCAGGCGCGCCAGGTACTGGTCCGCCGAGTGGAAGGGGATGCCGGCCATGCGGATCGGCACCCCATTGGAGGCGCCGCGCGCGGTCAGCGTGATGTCGAGCAGGCGCGCGGCCTTTTCGGCATCGTCGTGGAAGAGTTCGTAGAAGTCACCCATGCGGTAGAACAGCAGGGTGTCGGGGTGGTCTGCCTTGATGCGCAGGTATTGCTGCATCATTGGCGTGTGGCGGCTTGCGGCCGAATCTGCCTGCGCCTGTTCCGGGTCGGTTTTCTTCTGCAATCCCATTGCCATTCAGCCTGTCTGGCGGTGGGCCTGCGTGATGCCGCCCGCTCCGCTCGGATCGCCGCCTTGCGCAAGCCGGATAGCGGCCGCGCGGGGCGTCCGGGCGGTCATCCGACGGCCTGGGGCCGGGGCGCGAAGGGGCGTTTTCGAATATGGACGATATGGTACAGCACGGGGCAGCGGTTGCCGCGGCCGGATCCGGCCCGGCGGCGGGGTCAGCGGCGTGCCGTCAGCGGAACACCAGCACCGGCACGTCGCTGTGTGTCAGTACCTTCTGCGTCTCGCTGCCCAGCAGCAGCCCGCTGATTCCCTTGCGGCCGTGCGAGGCCATGAAGATGACGTCGCAACCGAGGTCCCGCGCGGCGTTGATGATGCCGTGATACGGGGCGCTGGCGGCCGAGACGTGGCCCGCGCAGGGGACGCCGGCCATTGCCGCCGCGGCCTCGATCTTGACCAGTTCCTGGCGCGCCAGTGCTTCCACGCGTTGCTGGAACACTTCGCGCCGCTCATGGGTGCTGTCGCTGCCCACCATGTAGGGGTAGGTCTCCACGCACATGTAGGGCGTCAGGCGCGCGGAGGCGGTGCGGGCAAACTGGATGGCGGCGGACACGGCCTTGTGGGAAAGCTCGGAACCGTCGACGGGCAGCAGGATGTGCTTGAACATAGGGGCCTTGGTAAAGGGAAAACGGAAGAAGTGCGGGAGTAGGGGGCGAAGTTCAATTGGCCAGCGCGCGCCCCACGATCAGCGGGTCGGGCTGCCCGATGGCAGTGGTGTCCCGGTTGCCGTAGGGGAAGCGCGACAGGATGGCGCGCAGCGCATTGAGCCGCGCGCGCTTCTTGCAGTCCGAGCGGATGACCGTCCACGGCGCATCGGCGGTGTCGGTGTGGGCGAACATGGCCTCCTTGGCCTGGGTGTATTCGTCCCATTTGTCCAGCGAGGCAAGGTCGACCGGGCTCAGCTTCCATTGCTTGAGCGGGTGGATCTCGCGCTCGCGGAAGCGCCGGCGCTGTTCCTTCTGGCTGACCGAGAACCAGAACTTGAACAGGTGGATGCCGCTGCGCACCAGATGCCGCTCGAAGTCCGGCGCCTGCTGCAGGAAGTCCTGGTATTCGCGCTGCGAGCAGAAGCCCATCACGTGCTCAACGCCGGCGCGGTTGTACCAGGAGCGGTCGAACAGCACGATCTCGCCGGCCGACGGCAGGTGCTGCACATAGCGCTGGAAGTACCATTGCCCGCGCTCGGCCTCGGTGGGTTTTTCCAGCGCCACCACGCGCGCGCCGCGCGGGTTCATGTGTTCCATGAAGCGTTTGATGGTGCCGCCCTTGCCGGCGGCGTCGCGCCCTTCGAATACGATTACCACGCGCTGGCCGGTCTCGCGCACCCAGGCCTGGAACTTGAGCAGCTCCACCTGCAGGCGGTACTTCTGCTTTTCATAATTGCGCCGCGACATCAGGTTCTGGTACGGGTACGCGCCTTCGCGCCAGCCCGCGGACAGCTCGTCGTCCGGGTGGCGCTTGCGGCCGGCCTGCCACGCGGCGGGATCGCCTTCGAGGATCAGGCTGCGCAGCTGCGCGGCCTCGTCGGGCGCCAGGCCGTCAAGCAGCGTGCGCATGGCGTCGAGCATGTCGGCGCCGTTGCCTGCGCGGCTGGCCAGGATGTCCTGCATGCTGCTGGCCGCCAGCTGCACCGAGGCGTCGACGGCGCTGTCGACTTCGTTGCGCTGGGCTGAAAGCGCCGAGTTGGTGGGCAGCACGTCACCCCTGGCCGTGGCGCGGGCACGTGGCGCGGTGGCGGTGTGGGAGGATTGGATCGTGTCGCGATCTGTCATCTGCGGTCCTCCGTCAGGCTGCGGTGTTGCGCAGGATCGCGTAGAGCTGGTCCTTGAGCAGGAGTTTCTCTTTCTTCAGCCGCTCGATCTCGAAGGTGGAGGCCGGCACCAGCCCCGACTCCATGTTGTGGATTTCCTGGTCCAGCGCGTTGTGGCGGTGGAACAGGCGCGCGAAGCGGGCATCCTGGGTCTTCAGGGTGGTGATCTGGTCGCGGTATTCGGGAAACATGCTGGCTCTCCTGATGGATCCGCGCGCACGGGGCGTGGCGCATGGTTTCATTTTGGGGAGGGCAGGGT
>NZ_JBYSZW010000026.1:6972-96115 GCF_058787575.1 Cupriavidus sp. FW305-3-2-15-C-LB2 | reverse complement strand
GTGCTGCACTGGGCGGGGGCCTTGTCTTCGGACATTTGCGGGCCTTCTGTGGGAACTCCGGCACGGTTGGGGACGGTGCCTGGGATGCAGGAAGGCTGCAAGTTCAGTGCCGGGGATGGCCGTGGCGATGGGCCTGAGGAAAGCCAGGGGAAGCCATGGCTGGAAAGTCAAAACTCCACGGCGTTTGTAGAGATTACGCTGGCGCGTCCCATGCGCCGCCAAATAAAAAACGGCGCCCGAAGGCGCCGCCTGGTGATGCCGTCTGCCGTCAGGCTCAGCCCTTCAGCACACTCCCGATGGCCTTGGCCACGATCCCTACATTGCGCTCGTTCAGCCCGGCCACGCACATGCGGCCCGAGCGCAGCAGGTACACGCCATGCTGCTCGCGCAGGCGCTCGGCCTGGTCGGCGGTGAGGCCGGTGTAGGTGAACATGCCGCGCTGGGTCAGGTAGCGCGACAGGGCCTCGCCGCTGACATGGTCGCGCAGGTTGTGATGGATCGCCTCGCGCATGCGCGCGATGCGGCCGCACATCTGGGCCAGTTCTTCTTCCCACAGCTGGCGCAGCTCGGGCGTGGTCAGCACCTTGGACACCACGCGCGCGCCGTGCGTGGGCGGGTTGCTGTAGTTGGCGCGCACCGCGCCGGTCAGCTGGCCCAGCACGTTGGTGGCTTCGCCGGCGGTGTTGCAGAACACGCTCAGGCCGCCGCAGCGCTCGCCGTACAGCGAGAAGTTCTTCGAGAACGAGTTGGCCACCAGGCAGGGCACGTCCTGCGCCACCAGCTCGCGGATGGCGAAGGCGTCGTCTTCCAGGCCGGCGCCGAAGCCCTGGTAGGCCATGTCGACGAACGGCAGCAGCTGGTTGGCCTTGAGCAGCGCGATCAGCTGGCGCCACTGGTCCTGGTTCAGGTCCACGCCGGTCGGGTTGTGGCAGCAGGCGTGCAGCAGCACGATGCTGCCCGCGGGGATGGTACGCAGCGCGTCCATCATCGCGTCGAACTTCAGGCCGCCGGTGGCGTCGTCATAGTACGGGTAGGTATTGACGGTGAAGCCGGCGCGCTCGAACACCACGCGGTGGTTTTCCCAGCTGGGATCGCTGATCCACACCTGCGCCTGCGGGTAGTAGCGCTTGAGGAAATCGGCGCCCACGCGCAGCGCGCCCGAGCCGCCCAGCGTCTGCAGCGTGGCGATGCGGCCGGCGGCGCGCGCCGGCGAGTTTTCGCCGAACACCAGCGCCTGCACCGCGTTGCGGTAGGCCACTAGGCCCGACATCGGCAGGTAGGGGCGCGGGCCCATGTCGGCCAGCAGCGCGGCTTCGGCCTTGGCCACGGCCTGCATCACCGGCAGGCGGCCCTCGTCGTCAAAGTAGATGCCGATGCTCAGGTTGACCTTGTCGGTACGCGGGTCGCGCTGGAAGTCCTCGTTGAGCGAGAGGATCGGATCGCCGGGAAATGCCTCGATGTGTGCAAACATGGGATGCGATGGAATTGGGTCGGGGGGCAGCTGCCGCGGCGCAGGGGGCGTCGCGCAGCCTGAATTCTAACCGGCGGCGCCCGCAGTCTGCAGGCGCCGCCTTGCCGCTTCAGCGCAGTTGCTGGGCGGCGATGCCGCTTTGCAGCGCGGCGGCCGCGTTCTTCTGGCGCACCAGGTAGCTCACGCCGAGCACCACCAGCCACACCGGGATCAGGTAGACCGAGAGGCGCAGGCCAGGCGTCAGGTACATCACCACCAGGATGCCGGCCAGGAACACCAGGCACAGGTAGTTGGTGAGCGGATAGCCCCAGCTCTGGAACTTCGTGGCCTGGCCGGCGCGGCGCTTGTCGGCGCGGAACTTCAGGTGGATCAGGCTGATCATCGCCCAGTTGATGATGAGCGCCGACACCACCAGGCCCATCAGCATCTCAAAGGCCTTGCCGGGCATGAAGTAGTTGATCACCACGCAGGCCGCGGTGGCCACGGCCGAGAACGCCAGCGCCGTCAGCGGAATGCCGCGCTGGTTGACCTTGAGCAGCGCCTTGGGGGCGTTGCCCTGCTGGGCCAGGCCGTACAGCATGCGGCTGTTGCAGTACACGCCGCTGTTGTAGACCGACAGCGCCGCGGTCAGCACCACCACGTTCAGCACGTTCGCCACCCAGTTGCTGTTCAGCGCGTGGAAGATCAGCACGAACGGGCTGCCGCCGGTGACCACGTTCTCCCACGGGTACAGCGACAGCAGCACTGCCAGCGCGCCCACGTAGAAGATCAGGATGCGGTAGATCACCTGGTTGGTGGCCTTGGGGATGGTCTTCTCGGGCGAATCCGCCTCGGCCGCGGTGATGCCCACCAGCTCCAGCCCGCCGAACGAGAACATGATCACGGCCATGGCCATTACCAGGCCGCCCATGCCGTTGGGGAAGAAGCCTCCGTGCTGCCACAGGTTGGCCACGCTCGCTTGCGGGCCGGCATTGTCGGACAGCAGCAGGTAGCCGCCGAAGCCGATCATGCCGATGATGGCCGCGACCTTGATGATCGAGAACCAGAACTCCATCTCGCCGAAGGACTTCACGCTCGACAGGTTGATCAGGTTGATGATCACGAAGAAGGCCAGCGCCGAGACCCAGGTCGGGATCTCGGGCCACCAGTACTGCACGTAGATGCCAACGGCCGAAAGCTCGGCCATGCTCACCAGGATGTACAGCACCCAGTAGTTCCAGCCCGACAGGAAGCCGGCGAAGTGGCCGCAGTATTTGTCGGCGAAGTAGCTGAACGAGCCGGCGACGGGCTCGTCCACAACCATCTCGCCCAGCTGGCGCATGATGAAGAACGCCACGATGCCGGCGATCGCGTAGCCCAGCAGGACCGAGGGCCCCGCCATCTTGATGGTCTGGGCGATGCCCAGGAAAAGGCCGGTGCCGATGGCGCCACCCAGCGCGATCAGCTGGATATGCCGGTTCTTCAGGCCGCGCTTGAGCGTGCCGTCATTGCTGCTTGCATGCATTCAGTAGTTTCCTCTACCCATTCTCATGGAATGCGGGCCCGCGCCTCTGGCTATTGTCGAGTCGGACGCTTGGGCCTGGGGGACGTCACCTCCTTCGCGGCAGGGTCACTGCCGCGAAGGAGGTGTGCGCGTTTCCGGAACCGGCCGGAGCCGGTCAGGGAAGATCGATGCCGGTCAGGCCTCGACCTTGAGCGTGCCGCGTTCGATCTGGTCGCGTTCCAGCGACTCGAACAGGGCCTTGAAGTTGCCTTCGCCGAAGCCTTCGTCGCCGCGGCGCTGGATGAACTCGAAGAACACCGGGCCGAGCGCGGTCTTGGAGAAGATCTGCAGCAGCAGGCGGGGCTTGCCGCCTTCGGTGGTGCCGTCCAGCAGGATGCCGCGCGACTTCAGTTGCTCCACAGGCTGGCCGTGGCCGGGCAGGCGCGTGTCCAGTGCTTCGTAGTAGTAGTCGTTCGGCGCAGTCATCAGCGGCACGCCTGCCAGTTGCAGGCGGTCGATGACCTCGATCAGGTTGTCGGTCAGGAAGGCGATGTGCTGGATGCCCTCGCCGTTGAAGGCCATCAGGAACTCTTCGATCTGGCCGGCGCCCTTGGACGATTCCTCGTTCAGCGGGATGCGGATTTTACCATCCGGCGCAGTCATGGCCTTGGAGGTCAGGCCGGTGTACTCACCCTGGATGTCGAAGTAACGGATTTCGCGGAAGTTGAACAGTTTTTCGTAGAAATTGGCCCAGTAAGCCATACGGCCACGGTAGACGTTGTGAGTCAGGTGGTCGATCAGCTTGAGGCCGTGGCCGACCGGGTGGCGGTCGACGCCTTCGATGAATTCGAAGTCGATGTCATAGATCGACTTGCCTTCCTCGAAACGGTCGATCAGGTACAGCGGCGCGCCGCCGATGCCCTTGATCGCGGGCAGGCGCAGCTCCATCGGGCCGGTCGGGATCTCGACCGGCTGGGCGCCCAGTTCCAGTGCACGGGCGTAGGCCTTGTGCGAATCCTTGACGCGGAAAGCCATGCCGCAGGCGCTCGGGCCGTGCTCGGCGGCAAAGTAGGCGGCGTGGCTGTGCGGCTCGCGGTTGACAATGAAGTTCACTTCGCCCTGGCGGTACAGCACCACGTCCTTGGAGCGGTGCTTTGCCACCAGCGTGAAGCCCATCTGCTCGAACAGGGGCTCAAGCACGTTTGGGGTGGGCGAGGCGAATTCCACGAATTCGAAGCCCATCAACTGCATCGGGTTGTCAAACAGGTCGGCCATGGCTTTCTCACTAAAGGGGCGGGAAATAATATTGTGGCTGCGGCACTTGGCAACGAGGTCGCGCCGGAGTCAGTCGGCTCGGCGGAAACCTGTTGCAGGACAGGCCTGTAGTGCGCTTGCTTGGGATGCAGTGTATATTCCTGACGGCAAAATTGGATTTCGTAAAACAGGCAGGGAAACCCTAGATTATGAAATTCGATTGCGTGAATCTCTGATGTGAGGAAATCAAAGTGCAATCGATCGAGCTGGACCGTACCGATCGCCGCTTGCTGGGGGTTTTGCAGGAGCAGGGGCGGGCCTCCAACCTGGAGCTGGCAGAGGCCATCGCGCTGTCGCCGGCGCAGACTTTGCGGCGCCACCGCCGCCTGGAAGAGGCCGGGCTGGTCAAACGCTATGAGGCGCGGCTGGACGCGGCGGCGCTGGGCTTTGGCGTGGTGGCCTTTATCCATGTGACGATGGAGCGCGGGCATATCCGCGACCTGTCCAACTTCAAGCGCCTGGTGGCGGAACTGGCGCAGATCCAGGAATGCTTCTCGGTGACCGGGGATATCGACTACGTGCTCAAGGTGGTCGCAAAGGACCTGAAGTCGCTGTCTGACTTCCTGCTCGATACGCTGATGCGTATCCCGGGTGTCAGCGGCGTGAAGTCCAGCGTGTGCCTGGACGAGATCAAGTGCACCAGCGCGGTGCCGCTGGAGGCCTGAACCCGAAGGGAAGGCTGCTGCCGGGCCGCAGGGCTAGGCGTGGTCGACGCCGCGTGGGTTATTTCCACGCAAGGAGGCCGCAACAACGCCCTGCCGCCCGGCAGCAGCCTTCGCGCCCCTTTTTCATTCTGAAACGGGTTCTTAATCTTCCGGCTGGTCGAGGCGGTCGCACTGTACGTTCATTGCCCGGCACACCGCGCACCATGATGGCCGCGAGCCGGGCTTGACGCCGCAGTGGGCGGCCTCGTCACGCGTGCCGGCCTGGCTGTCGGGCGCGCTGACCCGCACTGGCACGGCTATCTCGCGCACCCGGTGGCCACTGGCGCAGGCTTGTGCCACCGCCGCATCCAGCGCCTGCAGGCCAACCGGCTTGACGATCACGGCATTCATGCCCGCCGCCAGCGCCGCGGCATGGTCCACCGCGACGGCGCTTGCGGTGCAACCGATCACCGGCACGCTGCCGCGCGCATCCTTGCGTGCGCGCACCGCCCGTGCGAATGCCATGCCGTCCATGACCGGCATGGCGCAGTCGCACAAGATCACGTCGAAGCTGGACCGGTCCAGCATGGCCAGCCCTTCGCGACCATCACAGGCGGTGCTCACGCGGTGGCCCAGGTGCTCCAGCTGGCGCTGCAGCAGCAGCCGGTTGGGCGCATGGTCGTCGATCACCAGGACGTTGACCCGGCGCCGTGCGCAGCCCGCCATGGGCGGCGGCACCGGCTCGGGCAGTTCCGTGGCGACGGCAAGCGCCAACGGCAGCGTCACCATGACGCGCGTGCCCTGGCCCGGCTGGCTGGACAGCGAGATCTGGCCTCCCATCGCGCTGGCCAGGCGCTGGCAGATTGCCAGCCCCAGCCCGGTGCCGCCGGCATGGGGCCGGGTGCGGTCATGCACCTGTTCGAAGGGTTCGAACATGCGCGCCTGCGCGCCGGCGGGTATCCCGATGCCGGTGTCGGAGACGGTCAGCATGACCTGCTGCACGCCGTCGCGAGGCGCCAGGGCGTCAAGCCTGACGTGGATCGTGCCGCTGTCGGTGAAGCGCACCGCGTTGGACACCAGGTTGGCCAGGATCTGACGGAAACGCAGCGCATCGACCTGGTGCAGCGGCGCAACGGCGACGCCGATGCCGCTGGTCAGCGGCAGGCCCTTCTGTGCCGCCACCGGCCCGAAGATCAGCAGCGTGTCCTTGACCAGCCCGGGCAGCGAAGCGGGTGCCGGGTGGATGCTGAACTTGCCGGCCTCCATCTTGGACAGGTCCAGGATGTCGTCGATCAGCGCCAGCAGGCCCACTGCCGATTTATGCGCCGTGACCAGCTGCAGGCGTTCCTGCTCGGCCAGCTGGCAGCGCGCCAGGGTCAGCTCCAGCATGCCGGTGATGGCGTTCATCGGGGTGCGGATCTCATGGCTGACCGAGGCCAGGAAGGTGGACTTGGCGCGGTTGGCGGCCTCGGCTTCTGTCTTGGCCTGCGCCAGCTCGGCCAGCATGTCGTGGCGTTCGGTCAGGTCGACGCAGCCGCCGGCCAGGCCCTTGACGGTGCCATCGGCGCCGCGCAGCGGTGTCAGCCAGTTCAGCACGTGGTGGGTGCGCCCGCCCAGGCGCAGGCAGCGGTCCTTGTGCAGCGGGATGCCGTCCTTGATCACCTTGCGGTAGTCGCGCTCCACCTCGGCCATGTCGATGGCGATGGGATGCACCTGGACCGATGTGTCCAGCGGCTGCCCGCGCAAGGTGTCGCGCGTGGCGCCGACCAGTTCTTCATAGCTGCGGTTGCAGGTGATGAGCCGCAGCGAGGCATCGCGCAGGTAGACAGGCTGGGGAATGCCGTCGAGCAGCGCCGACTGGATCGCGATATTGTCCTTCAGCGCAATCTCCGCGGCGCGGCGCCGGCGCACCTCGCGATACAGCACGAAGATCCATGCCAGCAGGCATGGCGTCAGCAGGCAGAGCAGCCCGGTCGTCCACCCCAGCACCTGCCAGTGCGCCTGTGGCGCTGCTTGTGGTGGCGGGGCTGGTTGCAGGGCCGGTGCCTCGGGCAAGGCGACTGGCGTGCCGGCCGGGGATGGCGCTGGCGCGGGATCTGCCGTCCGCTGGGCAACGGCGCAGGCCAATACGCTGACGAACAACGCGGCACTTGCCAGCCGCCAGGCGCGCGTGAAGCGGTGCGGGCAAGCGGTGGCCGATGGAGATTCGTTATGGATGGGCTGATGAATGGACAAGCGGGGCGGCAAAATTCAGTGAAACATGGCAGCGGCCGCCGCGCGGTTGGCGCAGCGGTGGCTGGATAGTTTTCACTCTATGGGCTCAGCCTCGATATCTCATTAGGACGAATCTGAGATTGGGGGTGAAATTTCCGGATCACGCGCCGTTGATGCCTTTCACGTCACATATCGAAGACAAATGCCGGGCAGCATCTCACGGGGCCAACGCCGGCATCAGCCAGGCACGCACGCGCCAGCGTCGAGAAACCCGATGGCGGCAGGCAGGTCCAAAACAAAACCTTCCGGTACCCCCTGCCATGGTCCGGCGACGTGGTTTTTCAGCTGTGGCGGCAGCGTTATGATTGGATTGCGCAACTGCCATGGTCCGCATTGCGCCAGGCCTGCAAAACCAGCCGGGTTTTCGGAAGAAGCAAGCCCGCGCTCGGAAATTTCCGGTGCCCTCCGGCACAAATGCTGAGCAAAATGATGTGCATGGGCGCCCGGACATCAGGGCGCCTGTTATGGAGTTCAAGTTTTGACCACAATCCTGATCGTCGACGACCACCCGCCCGTGCGGGTGGTGCTAAAGACGCACTTTTCCCAGGTGCTGGGCATCACCCATGTGCTTGAGGCCGACAATGGCCAGGCCGCCATCGAGATCGTGCGGCAGTACACCCCCGACGTGGTGATCCTGGACCTGGACATCCCGAAGATCAACGGGCTGGACGTGATCCCCCGCCTCAAGGCCTGCCACCCCGCCGTGCGCATCCTGGTCATTTCCGGCCAGGACCAGAACACGTTTGCCCCGCGCGCGCGCCAGGTCGGCGCGCATGGTTTTGTCAGCAAGACCCAGGAACTGGCCGAGATCGTGCGCTGCACCGAGTCCGTGCTGGCCGGCTATACGGTGATGCCGGAAACCGACCGCGGCAACAACGCCGGCCACGCCGACGAAGCCGCGCGCCTGGCCAGTCTTTCCGACAAGGAACTGGTGGTCATGCAGATGCTTGCCAAGGGCATGTCGAACAAGGAAATCGGCGAAACCCTGTTTATTTCCAACAAGACGGTCAGCACCCACAAGACCCGGGCCATGGAAAAACTCGGGGCAAAATCGATTGTCGATGTCATCGACTTTGCGCGGCGCCACCATATCGCGATCGGCTAGCATGCTGCCCGTGATTCGACTCGCATTGAGAAGCGGCGCATGACCGGCGCGTTGCTGCTTGCCACGCCCGGCGACACGCGCTGGGTCGCCGGGGTTGCCCCGATCCTGCGCGATCTCGGCTTTGATGTGCACACCGACACGCCCGCGCCGGACGCCGCCGCAGACATCGGCCTGGTGATAGCCGGCGCCGCCACCGAGATCCCTGACAGCCTGTTGCGCGCCTGGCGTGCCACCGGCCCGGTCTGCGCCGTGGTGCTGCCGGCCGACGCGGTGCCGGTGCCCGGCGCGGACGAAGGTGTGATCGCCTGCCTGCGCGAGCCGGTGACCGAAGCGGCCATCGTCGCCATGCTGGCCCGCCAGCGCTACCTGGCGCTGTCCCCCCGCGAGGCCGCGGGAATCGGGCCAGCCATCGCGTCGCAGACCTTCGGCAACCGCGCCTTTGCCGCTGAGCTGGTGCACGCCCTGGTCACCTCGGCGCAGGCCGACCTGGCGCAGTTGCGCGCCGCTGACGGTGCGCTGGACACCGTGCGCAGCGTCGCCCACCGGCTCAAGGCATCTGCCCACTACGTCGGCTGCCATGCCTTGCGTGCTCTTGCCCAGCGCCTGGAGCATGCCGCCAGCGACGGCGATGCCGCCAACGCCGCTGCGCTGGCCGCGATCGTGGCGCCGACGGTGGCGCGGCTGCTCGCCCTGCTGGCGGCGCTGCCATCGGAAAAATAAGATGGCGGCGGTCGCCGGCAGCTCCGGTGCGGGAATACACCGGATTGGCCCGGTGCGGTCGGTTGATTATGCTCAGATATATCAGGGCGCCGCTTTTCAATATTCTGGAACTAATGACGCCGATTAATGCGGTGCGTTTTTATATGACGGCGCGGACGCCGGATTCTGATATTCGGCAGGACGGTTAGTTTGACGATATTTTCCGGGAGCGGGCATGGGTCAGATCATGGCGTCAATGCCGGAGTCGGCGTTTTATTTCCATCTGGCGGCGGTGACCATGCTGCTGCTGGGGCTGGCGCTGTATCGCGCGGTGTCGCACGTGATGGCGACCCCGGACGGGCGCAAGGCCCGCGCGCAGCGCCTGGCACTGGTGACCGCGGGGCGGCTGCTGGCGCTCGGCGGTATCTGGACCGCCATCGCCTATGGCCACGGCGCCTGGGAGCGCGCCGGCGCGCATAACTGCCGGCACCTGCCGTCGTTGGATGCCGCCGCGCGCTACGCAGCGGAATACTGCTATCTGGGTCGGGAGCGGGTGTTGCTGCGCATCTACGGCGTGGAGCGCGACCGCGTGCTGGCCCAGCGCACCTTCAACAGCAGCGGGCCGGTGCGGCTCAGCTGGGACGGCCAGGCCGTGGTCTTCGATGCCGCGGCGCCTGGCAAGGCAGGGCGCCTGGCGCTGCCGCCCACGCTGGGCGACCGGTTGCTGGCGCGGCTGCCCTGATCCGGCGCTCTACAACTAGTCTGCGTGCAAGCGCGCCAGCAAGGCGTCCAGCCCCGCCGGGGCCGGCAGGCGCGCGATCAGCCAGCGCACCGCTTCGGACAAGCCCTGGCCGTCGTAGTCCGGCGCGAAGCTGTGCAGCGTGGCGCCGTGCAGGAAACAGCGCAGCGCCAGCCATTCCGGCTCCGGCGGCGCGTCCGGCGGCAGGCCGAACAGCATCTGCGGCACAGCCTCCAGCGGCGCGCGCACGGCGGTGGCCAGGCGCGCGTCGCCACGCGTTGCCATCCACACCTCCAGTATGGCGAGCGAGGTATGCCGCTGTGGGCGGGTCGCCAGGATATGCAGCATCAGGTGCAGGCACAGCGAGGGGCTGAGCGGGCCCAGCGCGGCCAGGCGCGCCGCCTCGCGCTCCAGCAGCCAGGTGAGCATGGCTGGCAGCAGGTCATAGCGGCCTTCGGGGAAATGGTGCCGCAGCGAGCCGCGGCTGCTGCCGGCCAGTTCGCACACGCGCGCTTCTGAAAAGGCCGCATAGCCTTGCTCGACGAGCAAGGTCACGGCGGCGTCGATCAGGGACTGGCGGGTGCTGGCGCTGCGTTCGGCTTGGGTGGACATCTGTCGGATTGTAGCAATGGCTGCCAGAGCGCAGCCTGGCGCGCGGGCGGGGTGGGCTTGCCTTGATCCGCGTCGATGAGGGCGGTACCAGGGCGGCCAGCATGCGGCGCGGCACAATCCGTTCGGGTACTTCCACCCGGCGCTGAGCGGCGTCAGTGGGGCGCCGCCGCCGGGATGTCGGCGCTGCAGCTGGGCGTCGCTTCGTCGTGCGAATGCGGCGCCAGCGCGCCCGGTATGCGCTGGCTGTCAAGCCCCTTGCCTTGCAGCCATTGCGCGGTGGTGGCCGCGGCGCGGTCGATCAGCTCGCCGCATTTGGAGTAGTCGTAGGGCGAGATGTCGAGCGGGCACAGCGGCGGCACCACGCTGATCTGCGCGCGGTCGGCGAAGTGCTGCAGGTCGTGCACGAGCTGGCGCGCCACCAGCAGCGAGAGCGCATTGAACGCATGCTCCAGCGCGCCGCGCGGCGGGCGGCGCTCCGCACAGGTAAAGCCCGCGGGCAGCACGATCACGTGCGTGGCACCAAGTGCGATCGCGGTGGATACCGGGGTGTTGTTGGCCACGCCGCCATCGATCAGCGTGCGGCCCTCGAACTGCACCGGCGGGAACACGCCGGGGATGGCCGCGCTGGCCAGCACCGCGTCGACTATGCTGCCGCTGGACAGCAAGACTTCGTCGCCGCTGTGCATGTCGGTGGCCACCACGTGCAGCTGCAGTTCCGCTGCTTCCAGCCGCAGCGTGCCGAAGTGCTGCGCCAGCAGTCGGCGCAGCCCGGCCGCCTCCACCAGGTGGCCGCGGTTGCCGCCGAACATGCTCCAGACGCTGCGCCAGCTCCACGGCAGGATGTCCGAGCGCCGGATGCCGCGCCACAGCGCGTCAAGCCGGCCGGCGCCGGCCACGCCCGGATTGCAGGCAAAGTAGGCGCCGTTGATGGCGCCGGCCGAGGCGCCGATCACGATATCGGGCATCACGCCCCAAGCCGCCAGTTCGCGCAGCATGCCGACCTGGATCGCACCCAGGCTGCCGCCGCCCGCAAATACAAAGGCTGTCTTGTCCATGGCTGCGCCGGTCTCCCTGTCCAGTTTGCGGTCCTGAGCAAAGGATAGGCGACATCCGGGTTATCGGGCAGGTCGGACGGCAAGCCGTCTGCCGCGCTGGGGTCTGAGCCTGTGGCTCGCCTTCGCGAGGTAATAACGCAATTAACCGCCAGCAATATCCTCCAACCACCAATGCTGGCTAACAGCAGGGTGGTCGGTACCGTCAGCCATGACGCAGGCGCGGTGTCAGTCGAGAAACTCGTCGACAGGGATGCCGAGTTGGCCGGCCATGTGTTCGACCAGGCTTTGCAGCTTCGCCACCTTCTCGGTCAGGGCCTGCTGTTCGGCGCGCAGCTGTTCGAGTTCGCCCGGCGCGGCGGTGGCGCCGCCGGTGGTGCGGTCGGCATCGTCGGCGTCCGCCGCGGCGCTCACTTCGCCGCTCAGCAGGTGCATCCAGCGATTTTCGCGTGCGCCCGGCGCGCGCGGCAGCCGGACGACAAAGGGCGGCGCATGGCTGGCCAGTTCGTCAAGGAAGGCCTCGACCGACGAGATATCGGCAAAGCCGTGCAGGCGCGCGGTGTTCAGGCGCAGCTCCGCCGCGGTCTGCGGGCCGCGCAGCAGCAGCATGGCCAGCAGTGCGACGGACTGGCTGGGCACGGCCAGCACGCGCTGCATATTGTGCTCGAAGCGCGGCACGCGGCTGCTGCTGCCTTCAAAGACCAGGCTCAGGCCCTTGAGGCCATCGATGGCTTCAAGGATATCGGCCTCGCTGACGTTCATCACCGGGGCGCGGGCGGTCTTCTGGTTGCAGCCCGAGGCCAGCGCATTGAGCGACAGCGGGTAGGTATCGGGCACGGTGTGCTGTTTTTCGACCAGCACGCCGAGCACGCGGCCTTCGACGGGCGTCAGGGGGCGCAATGCCGGACGGGCGGGGCGGTCGCCAGCCTGGCTGGCGTCGGAATCATGGTTGGATTGCATCAAGACTGGTTTTTTGCTGAAGGTGACGGCGAATGCCGACACGCCGAGGCGCTCATTCAATCCCAAGCCAGCGCAATCCGCAACTGCGCCGTGCGATTCTCGCATTCTGCGCGCAGCCGTCTACTATCGATAGGCCGCGCGCAACCGGGAAGATGTGCCCAGGGCAGGCGCGGGTCCAGACGGGGAGGGAGCATGGCGATTTCGCAGTCGGAGGCAATGGCCCCGGATGAGGACACCGGCCCGGAGGCCGGCGGCGGCCTGGAGGCGCCGTATTCCACGCTGGAGTCACGCTGGCACCAGATGTTCCCGCAGCTCGGCGCCGACGACATGGCGCGCGTGCGCCGCTTTGGCACGCCGCAGAGCTGGCGCGCGGGCGAGAAGCTCTTTGCCATCGGCGATACGGGCCGGGGCATGTACCTGATCGGCAGCGGCCGCGTGCGCCTGATGCGGCGCGACGGGCTGGGCCGCGAGCACCAGATCACCGAGCAGGGCGCCGGCCACTTCCTGGCCGAGGTCGGCACGCTCAGCGGCCGCCCGGCGCTGGTCGACGGCGTGGCCGTGACCGATACCCAGGGCTATGTGATCACGCCAGAGCGGCTGCGCGCCCTGCTGGTGGCCGAGGCCGAACTGGGCGAGCGCATCATGCGCGCGCTGATCCTGCGCCGCGTGGGGCTGATCGAATTCGGCAGCGGGCCGGTGCTGGTCGGCCACGGCACCGAGCCGCAGCTGGTGGCACTGCAAGCCTTCCTGCGGCGCAACGGCTACCCGCATACGGTTATCGATATCGACGCCGAACGCGACTGCTCATTGCTGCTCGACTACGCCAACGCGCCCGCCAGCGACTTCCCGCTGGTGATCTGCGCCGACGGCCGCGTGCTGCGCGCGCCGGACGAAGGGCAGCTGGCTTCGTGCCTGGGGCTGTTGCCGGAGTTCGATCCGGTCCATGTCTATGACGTGGTGGTGGTCGGCGCCGGGCCTGCGGGGCTGGCCACGGCCGTGTATGCCGCATCCGAAGGCTTGTCGGTGGCGGTGATCGATTGCCGCTCGCCGGGCGGGCAGGCGGGTGCGAGTGCGCGGATCGAGAACTATCTTGGCTTTCCCACCGGCATCTCCGGACAGGCGCTGGCCGGGCGCGCGTTCGTGCAGGCACTGAAGTTCGGCGCGCATATCGCCATCCCGCTGGAGGTCAAGGCACTGCATTGCGGCGCGGACCCGATCCGGCTGGAGCTGGCCGATGGCCGCATGATCCCGACCCACACCGTGGTGATTGCCACCGGCGCGCAGTACCGTCGCCCGGACATCGCCGCGCTGGAGCACTTTGAAGGGCGTGGTGTCTACTACTGGGCTTCGCCGGTGGAGGCCAAGCTGTGCAAGAACGAGCCGGCGATGCTGGTGGGCGGCGGCAATTCGGCCGGGCAGGCAGCGGTCTACCTGGCCTCGCACGCGGCGCACGTGCATATGCTGGTGCGCGGGCCGGGGCTGGCCGCCACCATGTCGCGCTACCTGATCGACCGCATCGGTTCGCTGCCCAATATCACGCTGCACACGCACGCGCAGATCAGCGCGCTGGCGGGGGAAGGGTGGCTCAGTTCCGTGCGCTACGAATGCCGGGCGGAAAGCCCGGCCCCGGTCACGATGGACGTGCGGCACCTGTTCCTGTTCATCGGCGCCGATCCCAATGCGTCGTGGCTGCGCACCTGCAACGTCGAGGTCGATGACAAGGGCTTCGTGCGCACCGGCGGCGGCGAGCTGGGCTGCGCGTCGGCGGTGCCGTATCCGCTGCAGACCAACGTGCCGGGCGTGTTTGCCATCGGCGACGTGCGGGCGGGATCGACCAAGCGGGTCGCCGCGGCGGTAGGCGAGGGCGCGGCGGTGGTGGCGCAGATCCACGACTACCTGGCTCGGGTGCAGGCAGCCGTGGCGCGCTGAGCGCGGGCCACTCAGGCTTGCGCCTCGCGCTCCAGCAACTCGCGCTTGCGCGCCACGCCCCAGCGGTAGCCCGACAGGTTGCCGTCGCTGCGCACCACGCGATGGCAGGGAATGGCCACCGCCAGGTGGTTGGCGGCGCAGGCCTGCGCCACCGCGCGCACCGCACGCGGCGCGCCGATGCGGGCCGCGATCTCGGCATAGCTGGCGGTGCTGCCCGCGGGGATCTCTTGCAGGGCCTGCCATACACGCTGCTGGAACGCGGTGCCGCGCACATCCAGCGGCAGCGCCAGGCCGATTGAAGGTGCCTCGATAAAGCCCACCACTTGCGCCACCAGTTGCTCGAACTGCGCATCGCCGCCGATCAGGTTGGCGCGCGGGAACTGGTCCTGCAGGTCCTGCAACAGCGTTTGGGGATCGTCGCCCAGCAGGATCGCGCAGACACCGCGCTCGCTCTGGGCCACCAGGATCGCGCCCAGCGAGCACTGGCCGATGGCAAAGCGGATATCGGTGTCGGCCCCGCCTGCGCGGTAGCGCGACGGGGTCATGCCCAGCACTGCGTCCGAGGTTTCGTAGAAGCGGCTGTTGGAGCCGAAGCCGGCGTCGTAGATTGCCTCGGTCACGGAGTCGCTGGTGCCCAGTTGCTCGCGGAGTTTCCTGGCGCGATGCGCGGCGGCATAGGCACGCGGCGTCAGGCCGGTGGCGGCCTTGAAAAGGCGGTGAAAGTGATAGGGGCTGACGCCCGCTGCGTTGGCCAGTTCGGGCAGCGTGGGCAGGGTGTCGGCGGCCTCGATGCGGCGGCAGGCGTCGGCCACGATGGCTGCGTGCCGGGCCGCCAGCGCAGGCGCGGCGGCACGTCGGCTGGGCCGGTAGCCGGCGGCTTCGGCCGCGGCGGCATTGTCGAAGAACTCGACATTGGCCGGATGCGGCAGGCGCGACGGGCTGCTCGGCAGGCAGTACACGCCGGTGGTCTTGACCGCATAGACAAAGGCACCGTCGGCGCCCGGATCGCGCGCCAGCACGCGAGCCCAGCGCGGGTCGCGTTCGATGGTGCTGACTTCCGGTTGTTCTGTGGGACGGGTCATGGGATACCTCACGTGGCGTCGTGGAAGATGATGCCCAGCGTGTAGCGCTGGCCCGCGTGCAGCCGGCTGACGCCATGCCGCAGGTTCACGCGGTAGCTGCCGCGGCTGCCCTGCACCGGGCGCTGGCTGACGGCGAAGACCACGGCATCGCCCTGGTGCAGCGTCACCACCTCGGCCCGCGACTGCATGCGCGGCCGCTGCTCGGTCATCACAAATTCTCCGCCGGTAAAGTCGCGGCCCGGCTCGGACAGCAGGATGGCGACCTGCAGCGGGAATACGTGCTCGCCGTACAGGTCCTGGTGCAGGCAGTTGTAGTCGCCGGGGCCGTAGCGCAGCAGCAGGGGCGTCGGGCGCAACTGGCCGGCGTCGTGGCAGCGGGCAAGATAATCGGCGTGCGCGGCGGGATAACGCACATCGATGCCCATGGCGGCGTTCCAGCGGTTGGCCACCGGCACCAGGTGCGGATACAGCGCCGTGCGCATTGCGGCCACGGTGTCGGGCAGCGGGTAGTGGAAGTACTTGTACTCGCCCTGGCCAAAGCCGTGCCGGCGCATCTCGATGCGAGAGCGGAACAACGCGTCCTGCGCATAGCCGGCGGCAAGCGCGTCGCATTCGGCTGCCGACAGCAGGCCGCGGATCGCGGCGCAGCCGTAGTCGTCGAGCTCGCGTGCAATGGCGGCCCAGTCGGTGCCATCGACGCGGGTGGCGATATCGGCTTCGTGCCTATGCCCCCGCGCCGTGCCGCGCGCTGGCAGTATTGGCCGGCGCGGCCCTGCCACGGCCATTTCGGGGCGCTGTATCTGGCTGATGCTCACCGCGGGTCTCCTTTCTCTCGCTTGCATGGTGCCAACTTTAGGCCGCCCGCGTGCACCTGGCACTCCGGGTCTTGCTTTTGAATTCTGCCCGGTATCCTGCCTTGACAAGACAGATCTGTCTATCAATAATGAGACAGGTCTGTATCATATTGAGCAGCCTGTTCTTCCATCTGATTCACCCTGTTTCAGCAAAGGAGCCTCCGCATGTCCGCACAAGCCGAAATCCGTCCGCCGTTGCCCCCATTCACGCGTGAATCCGCCATCGCCAAGGTCCGTGCCGCCGAGGATGGCTGGAACAGCCGCGACCCAGAGCGCGTGGCGCTGGCCTATACCGTCGACAGCGCCTGGCGCAACCGTGCGGAATTCGTCAATGGCCGTGCCGACATCGTCGCCTTCCTGCAGCGCAAGTGGCAGAAGGAGTTGGATTACCGGCTGATCAAGGAGCTATGGGCGCACGACGGCAACCGCATCGCCGTGCGCTTTGCCTATGAATGGCACGACGATTCCGGCAACTGGTACCGGTCATACGGCAATGAGAACTGGGAGTTCGATGAGGCGGGGCTGATGCGCAGGCGTTTTGCCTGCATCAACGATGCGCCGATCAAGGCGGCGGACCGCAAGTTCCACTGGCCACTGGGCCGGCGGCCGGATGAACATGCGGGGTTGAGTGAACTGGAGTTGTGAAGCTGTTGGGTCCTAAAACCGAAGGCCCCGCTTGATGTGGTTCCTAGCTGGACCACCCCTCACCCCGGGCCTCTCCCCATGAGGGGAGAGGGAGCACACAAGCGTAGAGGGACACGCCTGAAACCCTCGTTACTGCATCTTGGCCAGGTTCCCGATCCGCACCAGCATCTCGGTGAACATCTGCATATCCAGGTTCAGGTCGGCCACTTCCTTGTACTCGCGCGCGTTGTGCGCAGTGTATTTCTTGCCCGGCATGGCCGGCCCGAAGTTGATGGCATTGGGCATCAGCTTGGCGGTGGTGCTGCCGGCGGTGGAAACCGGCTTGGCTTCCAGCCCGGTGGTATCGCCAAAGATATTCAGCAGCGTGGACAGCCACGCGCCCTTGGGATCGCGCGCCATCCAGTTGCCCTGGTCGTACTTGATTTCGACTGGCCCATGGGTGGCGGCCCAGCCGAAGATGCGCTTGGTGATCTTGCCGCCCAGCTCGTCCGGCGTGCGGCCACGCGGCATGCGCACGTTGGTGACCACGTCGACGTATTCGCCGCGCTCGCGCACCAGCGTGGGCGACATGGTCAGCGGGCCCATGAACGGGTCCCGGTAGGCCACCTCCATCCTGGTGCCAAGGTAATCCAGCCCGTACAGGTCGTTCAGGTAGCGGACCGCGTTCAGGTAGTGGTTCTCGGCAAATTGCACGCCGCTGGCCTGCAGGAACAGCGCCAGCCGCGGCAGCGGGTTGACCCCTTCCTCAGGGCGCGATCCGTGCGCCGAGGCGCCAGTGACCTTCACTTCCACGTCGTTGCCGGCGCGCTTCACGTCGATGGAGAACTTGCCGCGCGGGGTGTGGCGGCGCAGGAATTCAGCGCGTGCCTGTTCCAGCGCGGCAGCGACGGCGGCAGCATCGCCGCCGGCAATGCGCGCGGTGGCGGTCTCGGGGATGGCGTTGGCCGAGACCGCGCCGCGCATGGCAACGATGGCAGGTCCCTTCCGGTCGGACTTGCCTTGCGCGCTCTTGTCGTCCGCCGCCTTGATGCCGAAGGAAACGGTCAGCGTGCCCGCGCCTTTCTCCGCCACCACCGCGGGGTATTTGCTGTCGAGCACGACGTTGTACTCGGGCAGGGTGGTGTGCTGGCGGTAGTATTTCATGCCGTCGCCGCCGGTTTCCTCGGTGGTCTCGATCATCAGGCGGATGGTGCGCTCCAGCGGCACGCCGCTTTCCTTGACGGTCTTCATGGCATACATGACCGCGGCGATCGAGCCCTTGTCGTCGATGGTGCCGCGCCCGTACAGCGTGTCGCCCACGCGCGTCATGCGGAACGGATCCAGCCTGGTGCCGTCCTCCAGTACCCATTCCTCGGCCACCGCGGGCACCACGTCGGCGTGGGTCAGGATGCCGAAGGTATCCTTGCCGCCGCCGGGCAGCGTGACCTCGAAGACCCGGTTGTCGACATTGCGGTAGGCCAGCCCGAAGTCGCGCGCCATGGCCTCGATCATCTTGCCGAACTCGATGATGGCGGGGTTCTCGTGCTGCGGGATTTTCTCGTCGCGCACGGTGCGCAGCGCCACCATCCTGCCGATGGCGTCGATCACCGCGGCCTCGTTGCGGACGCGGTTGTAGACGCCCAGCAGGCGGCCGATATTGACCAGGTTGTCGCCGGCCAGTGGCGACCGGGCCTGCCACGCCGCCACGGCCGGCGCCACGGAAGGCTCGGCCCTGGCCGCGGCGGCCATGAATGCCTGCAGGTCGGCCTGGGCCGCCGTTCGGGTGCCGGAGACCAGCGCATCCAGCGCCGGTTTCTTCAGGGTTTGCGCCTGCGCGGGGTGCGCCAGCACCAGCGACAGCGCGAGCATCGGGGCCCATCGGCAGAGAGACGGCAGGCGGCAAGGTCGGGTCATTGCGGACAAAACGGGAGTCTGAGTGGATGCCGCATGATAGGGCACTCGCCGGTATTTGCCGAAAAAATATGCTTTTGCGTGCCCGCGGATGAAGTGCAAGGGCCGGCGCAATAGGGGATGGCTATGCCGAGTCAATAGCGTAAGGCAATCGTCGTGGTTAAAACGATGAATTGTACAAATCACATCCCGGTCTACAGAATGGGGCCTTCGCTGCAACCCGCAGCCGAAACCAACCCGATCCAGACCAAGGAGTGAACTGATGCTGCAATCCCGTGAAGGCCAACGCGTTCCCAATGTCGCTTTCCGCATGCGTGAAGACAACGAGTGGAAGACCGTCACCACCGGCGAGCTGTTCAACGGCAAGACCGTGGTCGTGTTCTCGCTGCCGGGCGCCTTCACGCCGACCTGCTCGTCGACCCACCTGCCGCGCTACAACGAGCTGGCCCCGGTGTTCGCGAAGCACGGCGTGGACGACATCCTGTGCGTGTCCGTCAACGACACCTTCGTGATGAACGAATGGGCCAAGGACCAGGAGTCCGAGAACATCACCATGATCCCCGACGGCAACGGTGAATTCACCGAAGGCATGGGCATGCTGGTGGACAAGGCCGACCTGGGCTTCGGCAAGCGCAGCTGGCGCTATTCGATGCTGGTCAAGGACGGCGTGGTGCAGAAGATGTTCATCGAACCGCAAGAGCCGGGCGACCCGTTCAAGGTGTCCGACGCCGACACCATGCTGGCCCATATCGCCCCGGACGCGCGCAAGCCGGACCAGGTGGTGGTGTTCTCCAAGGTCGGCTGCTCGTTCTGCGCCAAGGCCAAGCAACTGCTTGACGACAACGGCTTCGACTATATCGACGTGCCGCTGGACAACAAGGTGCGCGGCAAGGTGCTGGGCGCCGTGTCGGGCGAGATGACCGCACCGCAGGTCTTTATCAACGGCAAGCTCATCGGCGGCGCCGAGGCGCTGCAGCAGTACCTGGGCAAGTAAGCCGATTCTGCCTTCATCCCGCACCCGGGGACCGGCAGTCGCCGGACCCGATGGGGTCGCCTTGCCCGGCATGGCGGCCCCATCCAGCCCGCTGATTGACACCAGCTTGACGCCATCAAGACAAAGGAATTGACCGCCATGACCACCATCCAGACCGACGTCGCCGTGATCGGCGCAGGCACCGCCGGCCTTGCCGCCTACCGTGCCGCGATTGCCGCGGGCAAGCGCGCCGTGATCATCGAAGGCGGCCCGTACGGCACCACCTGCGCCCGGGTGGGCTGCATGCCCTCCAAGCTGCTGATCGCTGCCGCCGAGGCCGCGCACGAACTGCGCCACACTGCGCCGTTCGGCGTGCACGTGGATGGCGAGGTCCGCATCGATGGCCGCGAGGTGATGGCCCGCGTGCGCAGCGAGCGCGACCGCTTTGTCGGCTTCGTGGTGCGCGGCGTGGAGAACATCCCCGAAGCCGACCGCGTCCGCGGCTATGCCCGCTTTATCGACAACACCACGCTGGAAGTGGATGGGCACACCACCGTGCGTGCCAGCCGCGTGGTCATTGCCACCGGCTCCACGCCGATGCTGCCGGCGCCGTTCCAG
The DNA here is from genome assembly GCF_058787575.1 of Cupriavidus sp. FW305-3-2-15-C-LB2. Lineage (NCBI taxonomy): Bacteria > Pseudomonadati > Pseudomonadota > Betaproteobacteria > Burkholderiales > Burkholderiaceae > Cupriavidus > Cupriavidus sp. FW305-3-2-15-C-LB2. The sequence goes on along the minus strand of NZ_JBYSZW010000026.1, from coordinate 75,771 downwards.
GTGTTCGGCGATCGCCTGATCGTCAATGACGATGTGTTCGCTTGGGAAGACCTGCCCGCCAGCGTGGTGGCGTTCGGCCCCGGCGTGATCGGGCTGGAGCTTGGCCAGGCCTTGTCGCGCCTTGGCGTGCGGGTGCGCGTGTTCGGCGTCAGCGGCTCGCTCGGGCCGCTGACTGATCCCGTGATCCGCGCCTACGCGGCGAAGACCTTCAACGGCGAGTTCTATCTCGATCCGGACGCCAGGGTGACCGACATGGCCCGCGACGGCGACCAGGTGGTGGTGACTTACCTGGACCGCGAAGGCCGCAGCGTGACCGAGCGCTTCGACTATGCGCTGGTCGCCACCGGCCGCGTGCCCAATGTGCGCGGCCTGGGCCTGGAAAATGCCGGCCTGGCGCTGGATGCGCGCGGCGTGCCGCTGTTCGATGCGCGCACGCTCCAGTGCGGCAATGCACCGGTATTCATTGCCGGCGACGCCAACAACATCCTGCCGCTGCTGCATGAGGCCGCGGACGAGGGCAAGGCCGCGGGCGAGAACGCCGCCAGCTATCCGCAAGTGAAGCCGCTGGCACGGCGCGCGCCGATCGCGGTGGTGTTCACGGACCCGCAGATCGCGATGGTCGGCCAGCGTTACGCCGACCTGGCCGAAGGCACGTTCGTGACCGGCGAGGTCAGCTTCGAGGACCAGGGCCGCAGCCGCGTGATGCTGAAGAACCGCGGCCTGATGCATGTCTATGCCGACAAGGCCACGGGCCGCTTCCTGGGCGCGGAATGGACCGGCCCGCGTGCCGAGAACATCGCCCACCTGCTGGCGTGGTCGTACCAGCAGGGCCTGACCATCGGGCAGATGCTGGGCATGCCTTTCTACCACCCGGTGGTGGAAGAGGGCCTGCGTACGGCGCTGCGTGATGCGGAGGCGAAGCTGGAGGCCTGAGCGGGCCAGGTTTGCTAGACAGGTCTGTCTGTCATAGTATCGACCTATAGAGAGGCAGGGCGGCGCAGGGCGCTGTCCGGCCGCGCACCTTTACCGACTACGCCGCCACCATGGCCACGCCTTCCGCCCGCGACCGCATCCTCGACACCGCTGCCCGCCTGTTCTACCAGGGGGGCTACCGCGCCACCGGCATCGACAAGATCATTGCCGAATCCGGCGTCGCCAAGATGTCGCTCTACCGCCATTTCGCCTCCAAGAACGAGTTGATTTCGGCGTTCCTGGACCGCCGCCATGACGAGTGGATGACGTGGTTCCGGCAGGACGTGGAAGCCCGGCTGGCCGCGCGCCCGCACCTGGACGTGATTGCCGACGCGCTGGCGGACTGGTTCGGCCGAGACTTCCGTGGCTGCGCCTTTATCAACGTGGTGGCCGAGGCGGGCGGCGACGCGCGCGCGGCCGAACAGGCCGCGGCGCACAAGGCCGAGTTGGCCGCATTCGTCGCCGACATCGCCACGCGCCTGGGCCTGGACCAGCCGCAAGCGGTGGCCGAGGAAGCGATGCTGTGCATCGAAGGCATGATCGTGCGCTACCAGATGCAGCCGGATGCGGCGGTGATCGAGGCGGGGCGGCGGTTGCTGGGCCGGCTGCAGGCCGGCTGATTGGCTTGGGGGGCTGGCCACTGAGGCCGGGGACTGCCCAACACTTCCTTCGTCTGGCTTAGCGCCGAGGCAGCATCCGGTGCGAATAGAAAATGTCTCGCTTCTGACACATTCAGGCTACAATTCTGTTGTAATTACGAATTATTCGCATTCGTAATCAGAATTTTCCACTTGCCACGCCGCGCCTGCGGGGTAGCTACCTTCCGATCCCTGAGTGATGTATTTCCACCCGACCAAGCAGGCAAAGCCGCGCTTTGCCCGCCCCGCGCTTGTCACCCCGCGCGGCCTTTCGCTGACCACCCTTGTATTGAGCCTGCAGGCCGGTGGCGTGTTTGCCCAATCCGGCGAAGTGCCTGCGCCGGCAACGGCCAGTGCCGCGGCAGAACTGCCGGCCGTCACGATCCGCGCCGGCAGCGACGACGAAACCGCCACCGGCCCGGTTCATGGCTTCGTGGCAAAACGCAGCGCCACCGCCACCAAGACCGACACCCCGGTGATGGAGACGCCCCAGTCGATCACCGTCATCACGCGCGACCGGATGGAGGCGCAAGGCGCGCAGAGCGTGCAGCAGGCCATCGGCTACAGCGCCGGCGTCTATGCCGGGCCGTTCGGCAACGACGCCCGCGGCGACTGGGGCCGGTTCCGGGGCACCGAGTTCACGCAGTACCGCGACGGCCTGCTGAACCAGGTCGGCTTCTACAACAACGTGCGGCCCGATGTTTACGCGCTGGAACGCATCGACGTGCTGCGCGGGCCGTCGTCGATGCTGTTCGGGCAGGGCGCGGTCGGCGGCATCCTGAACCTGGTCAGCAAACGCCCGCAGGCTGAGGCGGCGCGCGAGATCGGGGTGCAGTTCGGCAACTACAACCGCAAGCAGGTGCAGGCCGACCTGACCGGCCCGCTCGATGCGGACGGCAAGTGGCTGTACCGGCTGGTGGCGCTGGCGCGCGACAGCGACACGCAGGTGGACTACGTCAAGGACAACCGCTACCTGATCGCGCCTTCGCTGACGTGGCGCCCGAGCCAGGACACCTCGCTCACGCTGCTGGCCAACTTCCAGCGCGATGAAAGCGGGACCTCGGTCGGCTTCTTCCCCTGGCGGGGCACGCTGCAGGCCAACCCGGCCGGCCAGATCCCCGATCACCTGTTTATCAGCGAGCCCGGCTTCGACCGCTACAACGCCGAGCAGGCGTCGGTGGGCTATGAGTTCCAGCACAAGTTCAACGACACCGTGACGGTGCGGCAGAACCTGCGCTATTCGCACAGCACGGTGGACTACCGCAGCATCTACGCGGCCGGTTTCAACGGCGCCGGCCACGGTTGGGTGCCGGGCAGCGATACGCTGATGCGCCGCACGGTCTACCTGAACCAGCCCACGCTGAACTCGTTCGCGGTCGATACCCAGGCGCAGACCAACTTCCGCACCGGCCCGGTCCAGCACACGCTGCTGACCGGCGTCGACTACCAGCACTCAGAGATCACGGGGCGCGCCGGGGTGGGGGGCACGGCCGCGCCGCTCAATGTGTTCAACCCGGTCTACGGCAATTTCACCCTGCCGGGCACGCGCGACCTGAACCCCGCCACGCAGGCGCAGACCGGCCTGTACGTGCAGGATCAGCTGTCGTGGAACAAGTGGCTGCTGATGCTGGGGCTGCGCTATGACTGGTCGCGCGCCGCGCAGGACAACACGCCCTCGGCCAGCCGCGACGACAGCGAGCTGACCAAGCGTGCTGGCCTGATGTACCGCTCGGACATCGGCCTCAACCCGTACGTCAGCTATTCCGAGTCGTTCCAGGGGCTGGCCGGCTTCAACAAGGCCAACCAGGCTTTCAAGCCGCTGCGCGGTTCGCAGTGGGAGGCGGGGATCAAGTACCAGCCGCCGGGCAAGAACGCCACGCTGACCATTGCCGCATTCGATATGCGCGAGAAGAACCGCAAGACCGCCGGCGTGGTCAACGGCATTCCCGATTCAGTCCAGGTGGGCGAGGCACGTACGCGCGGCATCGAGGTTGAGGCACTGGCCTCGCTGTCCAGCCGGCTGGACCTGATCGCAACCTATACCTACCTGGATGCGCGCGTGATCGACGGCACGCCGGCCGAGGTGGGCAAGAAGCTGGCGAGCACGCCGTCGAACATGGCGTCGCTGTGGGCCAACTATCGCTTCAAGCTGTTTGGCGTGCCGGGCTTTGTCGCCGGCGGCGGGGTGCGCTATGTCGGTCCCAGCTATGACGGTGCCGACCAGAACCGGGTGGGCGGCGTCACGCTCTACGACGCGATGATTGCCTATGACCACGGCCCGCTGCGCGTCTCGCTGAATGCCAGCAACCTGTTCGACAAGCAATTCCTGACCACCTGCCTGGCGCGCGGTGACTGCTACTTCGGCGCGCGCCGCACGGTGGTGGGCAGCGTTACCTATCGCTTCTGAGCCGCCTTGCAGGGAAGCGCGCCTGCGGCCGGGGCGGCGATAGCGGCGCGCTTACTCCGAGTCGGGGATTGGCGCTCCCTGCACTTTGGGCGCCGGTTCGGCCCGCATGGCGTCTGCGGGCCAGAGCGTCAGGAAGGTGCGCGCGACCTCGGGATCGCGGCAGGCGAGCCAGTCGTCCCACTGTTCACGCGGCACGATCACCACTGACCGCTTTTCCTCGCCCGGCTTGTGAAAGCGCTGCATCACCGGGTGCTGGGCCGAGTTGATGGTCAGCATGGTGAAGGACAGCGACTGGTCCGGCCAGCTGCGCCACAGGCCCGCAATGCCGAAGGCCGGCTCGCCGGGCAGCCAGACGCGCCAGCGCACCGGCTTGCCGGGTGGGCCGCCGGGCGCTGCATCTTCGGGATATGCAAACTCATAGAACGCCGTGGCCGGCACCAGGCACAGCTGGCCCTGGCGCCAGTAGCGCGCAAAGGCGGGGCGTTCGCCCACGGTCTCGCTGCGGGCATTGGTGGTGTCAAAGCGCCGTGCGCCGGGCGGGATGCGCGGGCGCGGCACCATGCCGAACGAGGCCAGAGCGCCACTGCGCGTGCCATCGTCCGCGGCGCGCACGATCGGCGCCGCGTAGTCCGGATAGGTTTCAGCCTTGTACAGCCCCGGCGGCGGTTCCACGCCGAAGATCTCGCGCAGGATCCGGCTCTGGACCGGGGCGTAGTTGGTGCACATGCGCTGTCTCCTGGCGGCGATGCCCGTATCGTCGGCGCCGGGCGGTGCCGCGTCAAGGGTGCCCGGAGGTGCGTCAGGGTTCACGGCAGGGATGGCAAAAACCGTCAGCCGCGCTGGCGGAATCGGTTATTGCCTGCTCCCGTGGCGCTCGCGCACACTCTTGCGGCAGCCGTTGCGCGCCGGCACCCCGCGCGCAGCGGCCACCTACCAAAAGGCACCAGCCGGAATACAGGAGACATCATGCGCGACTACGCCCAAGCCTTCGACGGATTTTCCTATGACGACGCCGTGGCACGGCAACTGCACGGCAGCCAGGAGGCAATGAACGCCTGCGTCGAATGCTGCGACCGCCACGCGCTGCCGGGCCGTATCGCGCTGTTCTGGGAAGGGCGAGACGGCAATTCGCGCAGCTGGACCTTTACCGAGTTGCAGGCACTGTCCGCGCAGTTTGCCGGCTTCCTGAAGGTGCAGGGCGTGCAGCCGGGCGACCGCGTGGCGGGCCTGCTGCCGCGCAATGCGGAACTGCTGGTGACGATTCTCGGCACCTGGCGCGCCGGCGCGGTGTACCAGCCGCTGTTCACGGCCTTCGGCCCCAAGGCCATCGAGCACCGGCTCAATGCGTCCGGCGCGAAGGTGGTGGTCACCGATGGCGCCAACCGCCCCAAGCTGGATGACGTGGATGGCTGTCCCGCCATCGTCACCGTGGCCGGCGACAAGGGCCGCGGCCTGGTGCGCGGCGACTTCAGCTTCTGGGCCGAACTGGAACGCCAGCCGGCGTCGTTCGAGCCGGTGCCGCGCCGGGGCGACGCCCCCTTCCTGATGATGTTCACCTCCGGCACCACCGGCCCGGCCAAGCCGCTGCTGGTGCCGCTCAAGGCCATTGCCGCGTTTGCCGGCTATATGAGCGACGCGGTCGACCTGCGCGCGGAAGACGCTTTCTGGAACCTGGCCGATCCGGGCTGGGCCTATGGCCTGTATTACGCGGTCACGGGCCCGCTGGCGCTGGGCCATCCCACCACCTTCTACGATGGCCCGTTCACCGTGGAGAGCACATGCCGTGTGATCCGCAAGTACGGCATCACCAACCTGGCCGGCTCGCCCACGGCATACCGGCTGCTGATCGCCGCGGGCGAGGCCGTGTCAGGCCCGCTGCGCGGGCGGCTGCGCGCGGTCAGCAGCGCGGGCGAGCCGCTCAACCCGGAAGTGATCCGCTGGTTTGCCAGCGAGCTGGGCGTGACCATCCACGACCACTACGGCCAGACCGAGCTGGGCATGGTGCTGTGCAACCACCATGCGCTGGCGCATCCGGTGCGCATGGGCGCGGCCGGCTTTGCCAGCCCCGGGCACCGCGTGGTGGTGGTGGACGATGAGCAGCGCGAACTGCCGCCGGGCCGGCCGGGCACGCTGGCGCTGGACCTGAAGCGCTCGCCGATGTGCTGGTTCGGCGGCTATCACGGCACGCCCACCAGCGGGTTTGCCGGCGGCTACTACCTGACCGGCGATTCCGCCGAGCTGAATGACGACGGCAGCATCAGCTTCATAGGCCGGGCCGACGACGTCATCACCACCTCTGGCTACCGCGTGGGCCCGTTCGACGTGGAAAGCGCGCTGATCGAGCACCCGGCCGTGGTCGAGGCCGCGGTGATCGGCAAGCCCGATCCGGAGCGTACCGAACTGATCAAGGCCTTTGTCGTGCTGGACCCGCAATATCGCGCCGCGCCGGAACTGGCCGAGGCGCTGCGCCAGCACGTGCGCAAGCGCCTGGCCGCCCATGCCTACCCGCGCGAGATCGAGTTCGTCGCCGAGCTGCCCAAGACCCCCAGCGGCAAGGTCCAGCGCTTTATCCTGCGCAACCAGGAAGTGGCCCGCGCGCGCGAGGCGGCCGCTGCCTGAGGCCTGAGCCGTTCCCGGACCGCTTCCTATAATGAGGAAGCGGTTGCCAGGCCCCGGGGGTGAAGGAGCCTGCGGCGCCGCGCAAGGCGCGCCTGCAGGCAGGGGCGCGCGTCTTCCATCTCCAGACCAATCGGGCGAGGCGAACAAAATGCAGAGTAGCGAAGCGGTGCTGACGCAGGCGCGCGCAGCCTTGGCGCATGTGCCTTATCAGGGTCATGTCCTCCATCCCACCATCCAGTTGCGGCTTTCTGACGGCGCGCTGATCCTGGAAGGCGAGGTGGCCGATATCGTCGACAAGACCCGGGCCGCGGCGACGGTGCGGCGCGTGGACGGTGTAACCAGCGTGATTGATCACCTGCGCGTGGCCAATGGCGGCATGCAGGTAGGCGACGGCGAACTGCGCGACGCGGTGTGCGAGCGCCTGCTCAATGCCATCGATTTCCGCAATTGCAGGATCTGCGCGCGCGTCAAGGGCAAGCCCGAGGCCATGCGCGAAGCCGTGGGCGAACGCAGCGGCTGGATTGAAGTGGAAGTGCACGACGGCGTGGTCACGCTGTGGGGGCAGGTAATCAGCCTGTCGCACATGCGCCTGGCAGGGGTGCTGGCCTGGTGGTCGCGCGGTTGCCGCTGCGTGGTCAATGAGCTGGTGGTAGCGCCCGCCGAAGCCGACCGCGACGACGAAATCACCGAGGCACTGATGCTGGTGCTGGAGACTGATCCCTTCATCGATGCCGGCCAGGTCAGCGCGCGCACCGAGAACCGCGTGGTGACGCTGGAAGGCTGCGTCGCCAGCGAGGACACGCGGCGCCAGGCCGAGCGCGACGCATGGTACGTGCAGGGCGTTGAGAACGTGGTCAACCACATCGCCTTGCGCACCTGAGCGCTGCCCTGGGCGCGGTCACTCCCCGGTGCCGCGCCGTACCGCGGCATCTTCCATGCGCCAGTAGCGCCGCCGCGCCCGCAGCGCAAAGCGGGCGCGATAGTCTGACATCGACATGCCCGTGGTGCGCTGGAACAGCCGCCGGAACGCGGCGGCGTCGCTGTAGCCGCAGGCTTCGGCAATGCCCTGCGTGCCGTGCAGCGTGACTTCCAGCAGCATGCGTGCGCGCTCCACGCGCAGGGTGTGCAGGTAGTCCAGCGGGCTCAGCCCGGTGACCTGGCGGAAATGCCGCAGCAGCGTGCGTTCGCTGACCGCGGCCGCCTGGGCCACCGCGGCCAGCTTGTAGGGCTCGGACACATGATCCTGCAGCCATTGGATGGCGCGATACACCGGGCTGTCGGCGGTGCGGCTGAGCCAGCGTTGCGACACCAGTGCCGGCACGCTGCGCTGGCGCTCGGGCTGGAACAGCATCAGCCGCGACGCCGCCTGTGCCAGGTCCGGGTCGTGCAGGTGGCCCAGCACGCGCAGCATGAATTCCACCTGCAGCGCCGGCGCCACGCACGAGAACACACGCTGGTGCACGCTCATGGCCTGGTCGCTGCCCAGGTCGCAATGCGGATACTGGCGCATCATCCAGCTCTGGTACATCCACGGCGCGCCGGTCCTGGCGCCGTCGAGCAGCCCCAGCTGCAGCGGAAAGACCATCCCCGACGAACACGCCGCGATCCAGCCGCCGGCCTGCGCATGGCGTTCCACCAGGCGCAGCGCCGCGGCATCGCGCTTCACGATCTCGCCCAGCTGCAGCGCATTGCTGGCCAGCAGGGCCGGGATCACCAGCAGCGTGCGGCGGTCCGCGGCCCGTGCGCGCCGGGTGGAGGACACCAGCCCCGGCAGGTCCGCCGCCAGCGTGCGCCCGTTGCTGCCGCACAGCTGCCAGCTCAGCGTGGGCGCGGCGTCGGGCCGCTGCAGGCTGGCGACGCCGGCCACGGTGCGGAGCACGTCGAGCGTGGTGAACAGGCTGCCCGGCATGGCTTGCGGCAGCCATAGCAGGCGGACATGCAGCGGGATGTTCTGTGACGGCGGCGCGATGGCGGCGGGCATGCCTGGGGGCGTGGTCGGGTGCATGGCGCGAAGAGTTGGCAGGATGCCGTGGCGGGATCGGCATCCGGATTGGCGATATTGATCCTCCCCTAAGGTTCTGGCAAGGGCTAGCATCGTGCCGTTGTGCCGCGGCGCCGCCCGTGCGCCGGGGCATGGCACCAACAAGACCAATCCGAGGAGATTCCATGCCGTTTTCCGTTCGCCACGTTGCCGTTGCCGCCGCCCTGACGCTTGCCGGGGCCGGTACCCTGGCCAGTGCCGCCCAGCCCGATGCCGCGCTGCTGTCCGCCGCGCAGTCGGCCCAGCCCGCGCTGGTGCAGTCGCTCAAGGAGATGGTGTCGATCGAATCCGGCAGCGCCAACGCGAAGGGGCTGGCGCAGATGGCCGGCTATACCGAGAAGCGCCTGCATGCGCTGGGCGCGAAGGTTGAACGCATGCCCGTCACCAAGGGTCCGGGCACCATGGTCAAGGCCACCTTCACCGGTACCGGCAAGCGCCGCATCATGCTGATTGCCCACATGGACACGGTGTATCCGGACAACACCCTCGCCACGCAGCCCATCCGCGAGGAAGGCAACCGGCTGTACGGGCCGGGCATTGCCGACGACAAGGGCGGCATCGCCGTGATCCTGCACTCGCTGGAGATCCTGAAGAACCAGGGCTGGCGCGACTATGCGCAGATCACGGTGCTGTTCAACCCGGACGAGGAGGTCGGCTCGGTCGGCTCCGGCGAAGCCATCGCCGCGCTGGCCGCGCAGCACGACGTGGTGCTGTCGTGCGAGCCGACCGCGGCCAAGGACGTGGTCAAGGCCGAGTCGCTGCTGCTGGGCGCTTCCGGCACCGCCACCGCCACGATGCAGGTCAAGGGCCGCGCATCCCACGCCGGCGCCGCGCCGGAGCGCGGCCGCAATGCGCTGCTCGAACTCGCCCACCAGCTGCAGCAGACGCGCGACACCGCCAGCCTGGTGCCGGGCTCGCAGCTGAACTGGACCCAGGCGCAGGCCGGCACGGTGCGCAACCAGATCCCGGAAAGCGCTGTCGCCTACGGCGATGTGCGCACCACCGCGGCCGGCGCCGCCGAGAAGCTGAAGGTGGCGCTGCAGGACAAGGTCAAGTCCGGCCAGCTGGTGCCGGAGACGCAGACCACGGTGACGATGGAAGAGGGCCGCCCGCCGTTCGTGGCCGACGCGCGCGGCCGCGCGCTGGCCAAGCGCGCGCAGGAGATCTACGCCGAGCTGGACGGCCGCACGCTGGCCCTGGCCGAAGGCACCGGCGGCGCCACTGACGCCAGCTATGCCGCGCGCTCGGGCAAGCCCGCGGTGGTGGAAAGCTTCGGGCTGGCCGGCTTCGGCTATCACGCCCGTGACGAGTACATCGAACTGGACTCGATCGTGCCGCGCCTGTACCTGATGACCCGCATCCTGCAGGATATCGGGCGCAACTGAGCCGGCGCCGCCAGGCCTGCGTTGCCGGCGCCCGGTTGCCCCTCCCGGCAAGCCTGCTACAGTGTCATGGCTGCCCGCATGCGGCGGCCATGACAAAAGAGACCTTGCAGGGGGAGACAGAGATGAACCGCAAAGGCTTGCTGGACGCGGCCACGGCACTGGAAGACCTGGCCGCCGGCCGCACCCCCGCACCCGCGCAGGTGGCCGCCGGTGCCGCCGCGCTGGAAAAAATCCACGCCGATTACCCGGCCTGGCGCGACGTGGGCGATGCCTTGTTTGGCCTGAAGGCGCTGGCCGGCGGCAGCGGCATGGCGCTGGACACCAAGGGGCGCCAGCGCGCCGGCCGGCTGGCCGATGTGGTGCGCAGCCTGCTCGACCAGATCTGAGGGGCGGTGCTCCCGGGAACCCGTTCTACAGCATCGACTCGATCGGCAGGATCGACAGGAACCAGATGCCAAGCCGGCGCCACCAGCTGGTGTTCGGCTCGGTGTCGTGGCGGATGACTTCGTCGTCGCGCCGTTCCAGCCAGTACAGCTTGCCGGTTTCATCGAGCTTGACCTGGTAGGCCGCGCGCGGCACCACGCTGGCGAAGGTGGATTCGATCCGGCCGGCCAGATCCGGGCTGTCGATGACGAAGCCCAGTTCGGTGTTGATCGTGGCCGAGCGCGGGTCGAAATTGAACGAGCCCACGAAGACCCGGGTGCCGTCGACGGCAAAGGTCTTGGCGTGCAGGCTGGAGCCCGAGCTGCCAAAGGGGCCGGCGCGCTCTTCCTTCTTGCCGGGCGCGGCCGAGCGGCGCAGCTCATACAGGTCCACGCCAGCTTCCAGCAGTGCCTTGCGCCGCTTGGCATAGCCCGAATGCACGGCGGCCACGTCGGTGGCTTCCAGCGCATTGGTCAGCACGCGCACCGCCACGCCGCGCCTGGCCATGTCGGCAAAATAGGACGTGCCGCCCGTCGATGGCACGAAGTAGGGCGAGACCAGGTCAAGCTCGCGCTGCGGGTCGCCCAGGATTTCACGCAGCTGGTGCGCCACCAGGGTGTCGCGCGATGCCTCGCCGAGCGCCTTGGCCGGGTTGTCGCTGACCATGCGCGTTTTTGCCCACTGGAACCGCAGCGTGCCGTCCAGCATCCGCTGCACGTCAGGCAGGTCGCGCACCGCGGCCAGGTAGGCGGCGGCAGCGGGGTTCTGCTCGACTGCGCGGGCATTGCTGACCAGCGCCTGCAGCCGTTCGACGCTGACCGGCGGCACCAGCCGGTCCACCGGGTAGGCCGACGCACTGGACCAGTAGCGGTCGAAATCGTGCGCCACGTCGCCGGCCGCGGGCCCGATGGCGATCACGTCGAGGTCGGCAAACAGCACGCCATCGGTGGCGCCGAAGTATTCGTCGCCGACATTGCGCCCGCCGATGATGGTGGCGACGCCGTCGGCGGTGAAGGACTTGTTGTGCATGCGCCGGTTCAGGCGCCGGAAATCAGTCAGGAAATTGAGCGCCTTGGGGTGGCGGATCACGAACGGGTTGAATATCCGCACCTCGACCTGCGGATGCGCGTCCATGGCCGCCAGCCATTCGTCCATGCCGGCGATGCCGTTGTCGTCAAGCAGCAGGCGCACGCGCACGCCGCGGTCGGCGGCTTCATGCAGCGTTTCCAGCAGCAGGGTGCCGGTCAGGTCGTCGCGCCAGATGTAGTACTGGACGTCTAGCGTGCGCTGCGCGGTGCGCGCCAGATGCACGCGCGCGGCGAAGGCAGCGTAGGCATTCTCGAGCGGATGGATGCCGCTCAGGCCCGGATGGCGCACCACTTCGCCGGCCACCGCCTGGCCCAGCGGCGTGGCCTGGGATTCGGCGGGCGTCAGCGCAAAGGATTCGGTGCGGGGATCCAGCGGCGGCAAGGCGCAGCCGCCGAGCAGGGCCGCACCGCACAGCAGCAGCGAATTGGCGCGCAGGCGGCGGTGGGGGGCGAACGCGGCGTCTGTCGGCGATGGCATGGCGGGTCCTGTCGGGCCCCTCGCGGGGTCCGATCGTTACGGCAATGCCGCCATGTTGCCATGCCGCGCGGGCCGCGGGCTTAATTACGCACCGGGAGCGGGAAGTGGTGGCGCGCCACGGGGCTCCGGCGCATCGCTCAGGCCAGGGACGATATAGAGACGGGCGTGCTCTCCTTACGCCTTGAGGCGGCGGTCCGATGGCGCTGGCAGGAACTGGTCAGTCCAGATGTCCGCCACCGTCAGCGGCGCCTTGATGCCGAAGGCGCCGACGGTTTCATCCAGCGTTGCCTGCAGCCGTGCCGGCGTGGCCGCGCCCCAGCCGTCGCGCCGGGTGTCGGGCGTCTTCATGGTGCCGTCGACGATCAGGCGCAGGCGCTCAGTCTCCAGCGCCTGGTCGGCCAGCGGCTCGCGCGCCTTGACCGCGGCACCGCCCGCGGCGGGATCGGCAATGGCGTCGAGCCAGCCGCGGGTAGAGGCCTTGACGAAGGCCTTCATCACCTCCGGATCGGATGTCATGCTCTTGCGGTTGGCCACCAGCCCGTTGCCGTAGGACTTCATGCCGTAGTCCGAGAAGCGGAACACGGTGATCTTCTCTGGCCCCATGCCGCGCGCCTTCAGGTTCACCAGGCCGGTGAAGAAGAAGTAGGCGGCGGCATCGAAGTCGCCCTTGACGAAGCGCGTGTCGCCGATATCGGGCGTGACGCTCTCCCACTTCACGCCGCCGGGGTCGAAGCCCTGTGCCCTGGCGAAGACCGGGAACAGCTTGCGCGAGGCATTGAACGGCTGGCCCAGGATGGACTTGCCGGCCAGGTCCGCTGGCCTGACGATGCCGCTGCCCTTGCGCACCAGGATCGCGTTCGGATTCAGGTCATACTGGATGGCCACCGCCTTGAGCGCGGCGGACGGATTGGTGGTGTTGAATTCGATCATCGCCGCGAGGTCGGCCGAGGCGCAGTCATAGGCGCCGCCCGCGACCAGGCTGATGGCCGAGGCCGAGCCGTTGCCGGTATCGATGGTGACGTCCAGCCCGGCGTCCTTGTAGTAGCCGCGCTGGTGCGCCAGCAGGAACCCCGCGCCCGAGGCTTCCACCTTCCAGCCGAGATTGAACTTGAACTTCTGCAGCGAGCCCGCCGCGCGGACATGGGGCACCGCGAACGGGGCGGCGGCAAGCAGGGCGGTGGCGCCAGTGGCGCGCAGGAAGGAACGGCGACGCATGTCTTTCTCCGGAACGAATGTCACTGGACGATGCGTGCGCGGGCCGGTGGCGCGGGTGCGGAAGGAGAGCGTGGCCTCCCAGGACGCCGGCACCACGCCGCGCCGGCATGCGGCCAGGGCATGCGCGGGGACCGTGCACATCATCGGGAGCAATTTCCGGGCGGCGTGCCGCTGAACGCTTCTACTCCGCTGCGGTTTCAGCAGGATCCGTGCCGGGCGCTGCGCGGCGCCATGCACCAAGCCGTCGCCCGGCATGCGCCATCACGGCGCAAGCCCCGGCGCAATCGCTGCGATCCCGGTGCAAAAACCCCTGGCCCGGAACCTGCATAACCTCGGGCAAGAGTAGAAGCGTTCACCATCCGCGCGGCGCGTCGCAGACGCACGCCGGATGGCCGGGAATTGCTCTTGAAGTCCGTGCCTCTCGCCATCGCGCAGGCTGGCACAGGCGACCTCAGGAGCGCGTTGTCCCGGCGTGCGTTGCCATGGTGGTCTGCCTGTGCCGGCGAGGGGCCAATCCCTGACCCGCTTTGCACAAGGAACACCATGAGCCAACCAGACACCGCCTACGCCCTGGCCGAACTCCACCGCGAATCGCGCATGGGCGCGTTCGGTTCGGAAACCCGCCAGCGCGAGATCCGCCGCATCGACCTGTCCGACTACGCGCGGCGCAAGGCGCAGATCGCCGACGAACTGTGGCAGGCATCGGTCGACGTCGGCTTCTTCCAGATCGCCAACCACGGCATCGACCTGACCAGCGTGCGCGAAGCCTTTGCCATGACCGAGCGCTTCTTCGCGCTGCCTGACGCCGTCAAGGCGCAATACCCGCTGCAGAAGGCCAACAACGCCGGCTGGGAAAGCCGCGCGCAGGTGCGCCCCTCGACCGGCACCCCGGACCAGAAGGAGTCCTACCAGATCACGCGCCCGCACATGGCCGGGCTGTGGCCCGGCGATGACGAACTGGAAGGCTTTCGCGCCACCATGCTCGCCTTCGAGGCGCAATGCTGGGAGGTGGGAATGAAGGTGCTGTCATGCTTCGCCGGCAAGCTCGGCTTTGCCAGCGACTTCTTCACGCAGGCGCACGATCCGCGGGCGCCGGACTACCAGAGCACGCTGCGGCTGCTGCACTACTACGCGATCCCGCCCGAACTGCGCGACAAGCTGGAGCTCTGGCGCGCCGGCGCGCATACGGATTTCGATTGCCTGACGCTGCTGTTTCAGCGCCCCGGCCAGGGCGGGCTGCAGGTCTGCCCCGGCAAGGAGATGGAGGCGCAGGCATGGACCCCGATCGAGCCGGACGAGGAAGTCATCACCTGCAATATTGGCGACATGCTGATGCGCTGGAGCGACGACCGGCTGCCGTCGAACTTCCACCGCGTGCGCAATCCCGCGCCGGATGAATACATGGGCCCGCGCTACAGCATGGCGTTCTTCTGCCAGGCCAACCGAGGTGCGATGATCGAAGGGCCGGGTGGCAAGTATCCGCCGATCAGCGCGGGGGACTACCTGCGGCAGCGGGTGAATGCGAATTTCAAGGGGTATTGAGGCGCGGAAGAATTTCCATGCCGACGGTCTGCTCCCCTCTCCCGCTTGCGGGAGAGGGGGTCCACCCGCAGTCGCTGGACGCGCCGGTAGTGAGCCTACGACTTACGAAGCCGCGACAACCCCGCAAGCAATCCGCCCGCCCGCATTACCGGTCGGCTGCGTCTTGTAGTCGTCCGGATCCTTGTGTACCACCACCGCGCGGCCGATCACCCCGTTGGCGCCCGTGCCAACGGTCAGGTCCGGCAGCAGCATGCTGACGCGAACGTTGCCGCTGGCGTCCGCGGTGACGTTGTTCATGTCGCCGGCATGGTGGTCAGGCATGGTCATCTGGCCGTGGGGCTTGCCGGTCGGGTTGAAGTGGCCGCCCGCGCTCATCGCGTCAGGCGCGGAGCAGTCGCCCTTCTCATGGACGTGGAAGCCGTGCACGGAGTTGGGCGGCAGGCCGGTGATCGCCGCAGTCATCATCACGCCGCCGGGCTGCTGCTGGAAGGTCACGGTGCCGCCAGTATTGCTGCCGCTCTTGGGCTGGAGCGTGGCCGCCGCCCTGGCGCTGCTGCTGGCGCTGGTGCCGGACGCGCTGGCCGCAGACGAGGAGCTCATGCCGGAGCCGGCGCAGCCGGCCAGTGCAATGGTCGCGGCGATGCAGGCCGCCAGGGGGGGAAGCACTTGTTTCATCGGACTCCTCTTCTTGTCATGATTTCGGAAGAAACAGTATAGGCTGGCCGGCGCCAGGCCGATTTCCGGTTTTGTCCTACATGCCGCACTAGACTGAGTGCACTAGTGTCCTGTTCCGTAGATACGGAACAGGACACTAGCCAATCACGCCATCAGGCTGCGGCTGCCAGCCGCTGCTGTGCCGCACCAAAGTGCGGGTG
Organism: Cupriavidus sp. FW305-3-2-15-C-LB2; assembly: GCF_058787575.1. Lineage (NCBI taxonomy): Bacteria > Pseudomonadati > Pseudomonadota > Betaproteobacteria > Burkholderiales > Burkholderiaceae > Cupriavidus > Cupriavidus sp. FW305-3-2-15-C-LB2. The sequence goes on along the minus strand of NZ_JBYSZW010000026.1, from coordinate 60,088 downwards.
GCGCGAGAACAGGTCCGCTGCCCAGTTGACGAACACCCGCACCTTGGCCGACAGGTGCCGGTTCTGCGGATACATCGCCGAGATCGGCAGTTCTTCGGTCTGCCAGTCGGTCATGACCTCCACCAGCCGGCCGCTGGCCACATAGGGCTCGGCCATGGCGCGCGAGACCCGTGCCACGCCGTGGCCTTCCAGGGCGCAGCCCATGTAGACATCGGCATCGTTGGTGGAAATGGCCGACGGCAGCAGCACCTCGCTGCGCTCCATGCCGCGCGCCATGGGCCACGGCATCTCACGGCCGGTGCGGTTGGACAGGAAATTGACCGCCTTGTGCTGGGCCAGTTCGGCCAGGTCGTGCGGGGTGCCGAAGCGGTTCAGGTAGATCGGCGAGGCGTAGAACGCCAGTTGTACATGGCCGATGCGGCGGGCCACCATGGATTCCTCGACCGGCGTGCCCACGCGCAGCACCACGTCCACGCCTTCCTGCAGCAGGTCGATCGGCTTGCCGTTGATGGTCAGGTCCAGCTTCAGGTCCGGGTAGGCCTGGAAGAATTCGTGCAGGTGGGGCACCAGCACCAGCTGCGCCAGCCCCGCGGTGGTGTCCACCGACAGCGTGCCGCGTGGCGAGTTGTTCTGCCGCGTCAGCGACTGCTCGGCTTCCTCGACATCGGCCAGGATGCGCACGCACCGTTCGTAATAGGCCGCGCCGTCGTTGGTCACGCTGATGCGGCGCGTGGTCCGGTGCAGCAGCTTGACGCCCAGGTGGGTTTCCAGGTTCTGGATCAGGCGGGTCAGCGTGGCCTTGGGCAAGTCCATCGATTCCGCGGCGCGCGCAAAGCTGCCGACGTCCACGACCCGGGTGAATGCCTGCATTGATACGAGACGGTCCATGATGAGGTTCCGACGATAGATCCGAACGGCGTGCCGCGCGCGCTCGTGACGCACGTGGCCATGCTGGTTGTTGTTGTGGGGAGTCTGCCGGCTGGCTGGTACAGGGACTGCGCGCTGGCTGGGCGCGGGTTCCGGCATGGATTTCTGATCGGGCGCGCACCGGCCTGGCAGACCGCCGCGCGTGCCGAGAGCCGCAGTGAATCACAAAATCCAAGACCTTGTCATGCGTGGGGATATGCGGTTTCAGTGGCATGACGGGGCGGTTTGCGATTATTCCAATCCCGGAACAGTGCATTGGCGATCTCTCGCTTTATCCCATCCTCGTCAATCACCATAATCCGTTGCATCGCAACACTCAAGCGCATTGTTTCCGCCGTGCGCCAACGCCATGTCCGAGAAGCCAGGCCAACGCCCTGATGCAGCCAGCGCCGCCTCTGCCCCCACGGCAGCCGGGCAGGGGCAGGTGCGCGTGGCCGAGCATACGGTGACCAGTGACGGGCGCGAGATCCTGGTTCGGGTGTGCTACCCGGCGGGCTATCCGGCGCCGGGCGCCGAGGGCGCCGCGCTGCTGCCCTGGCTGGTGTACCTGCATGCCGGCGGCTTCGTCGAAGGCGGCCTGGAACACGCATGCCATCTGGTGCAGGACCTGGCCACCACGGTGCCGGCGGTGGTGGTAACGCCGGCGTATTCGCTGGCGCCGGACCATCCGTTCCCGGCGGCGCCGGAGGACGCGCACAGCACGGTGCAGTGGGTGCTGCGCAATGCCCGGCGGCTGAAGCTGGACAAGACCCGCTTTGCGCTGGTGGGCGAGGAGGCCGGGGGCAACCTGGCGATCGCGCTGGCGCAGATGCTGCGCGACCGCGGCACCGCGCAACCGCGCGGGCAATGGCTGATCCGCCCGGTGACGGACCCGTGCCTGCAGCATGCGTCCTGCGCGGGGTTCGACGGCGGGCAGGTGCCGATGGACACCCTGCGGCGCCTGGCCGACAACTATCGCGACTACCTGCCGACGCCGGCGGATACGGTGCATCCGTATGCCGCCCCGGCGCTGGCCTCGCGCCTGGCCGGGCTGCCGCCCACGCTGGTCCAGGTGGCTGAATACGACGCGCTGCGTGCCGAAGGCGAAGCCTTCGCCGGGCGCCTGGCCAAGGCCGGTGTGCCCGCCCAGGCCATGATCATGCCCGGCGCCTGCGGCGACGGCGTGGAAGAGGCCCATGACAGCTGTCAGGCATGGGTCGACGAAGGTGCGCGGTTCCTGCGGCGATGTCTGGCCGCGGCCGACGATACCTCATCCCTGACTGAACGCCGCGCTGACGCCAACGCCAGCCGGCCTGGAGCCAAGCCCGCCGGCTGAGCCGCTCCAGACAACCGCCAGCCGGCTCTGTTTCGGCCAGAGCCAGGACCGCCGCGACACGCAAGCGGTCCTAAGTCCGACCATCAGTTTGGCCATGGTTCCGGTCCGCCCACGCGGACCGGCAGGCGGCGTTCGGCCATTTGCTTTTCCGGTTGAAGAAAACCCGATCCAGGAGTTTGAGAAATGCAGCAGCAGAAACGACGTACTTTGATTGCCCTCGCCATCGTCGTGGTGCTGGGCGCCGGCGTGGCCGGCTCGATCTTGCGCCCGTGGCATGGCGGCGAAGCCCATGCCAACACCCCGCCGCCCGCGCCGGCGATTGAAGTGGCCGCCGTGGTCGGCCAGACCATCACCGAGTGGGATGAGTTCTCCGGACGGGTCGAGGCCGTGGAGCGCGTCGAGATCCGCCCGCGCGTCGGCGGCACCATTGACGCCGTGCACTTCCGCGAGGGCGCGCTGGTGAAGAAGGGCGACCCGCTCTTCACGATTGACCCGCGTCCTTATGCCGCGGAAGTCGCCCGTGCCGACGCCGCGCTGGGCGCGGCGCAGGTGCGCGCCGCCCATGCGCAGAGCGAACAGACGCGCGCCCAGCGGCTGCTGGACGACAACGCGATCTCGAAGCGCGAGTTCGACGAGCGCATCAACGCGGCCCGCGAAACCAGTGCCAACGTGCGGGCTGCCCAGGCGCAGCTGGAAACCGCACGCCTGAACCTGGCCTACACCCGCATCACCGCGCCGGTCGCCGGGCGCGTGTCGCGCGCCGAGATCACCGTCGGCAACCTGGTGGCTGCGGGCACGGGCTCGCCGGCCCTGACCACGGTGGTGTCGGTGTCGCCGATCTATGCAAGTTTCGAGATCGACGAGCAGAGCTACCTGCGCTACACCGCGCCGGGTGCCGGCGGTGGCCAGCCCAACCTGCCGGTCTACCTGGGCCTGGCCAACGAGGACGGCAATCCGCATGAGGGCAAGATCCAGTCGGTCGACAACCGCCTGGACCCGCGCAGCGGCACCATCCGCGTGCGCGCGGTGTTCCAGAACGAAGACGGGCGCCTGCTGCCGGGACTGTACGCCAAGGTCAAGCTGGGCGGCGGCGCGCCGCATGCGGCGGTGCTGGTCAATGACCGCGCCATCGGCACCGACCAGGGCAAGAAGTTCGTGCTGGTGGTCGACAAGACCAACAAGCTGGTCTACCGCGAAGTGGAACTGGGGCCTAACCATGACGGCCTGCGCGTGGTGCGCAAGGGCCTGAAGCCGGGCGAGACCATCGTCGTCAATGGCCTGCAGCGCGTGCGGCCGGGCGACACGGTCCAGCCCAAGCCGGTGGCGATGGCCTTCCGCAGCGAACTGGAACCACGCGGCACTACGCCTGACCGCAAGCAGGCTGCGAGCGAGAAGGGCGAAGCCGACGTGAAGCCGGTGAGCTGAGTCATGCGAGCCGATGGTTTGCTCCCCTCTCCCGCTGAGGGGAGAGGGAGCCGGCCTGAGCGATGTTTGATTCCGTCGCTTATGGTAACCACGTGAACCCGCACACCCAGCGCCCCTAGTTTTTTTCGCTCCCAAAGCAGTTGATGGTGCCCGCCATGGCGGGCCGCCAGGGGAGCGTTTTTGCAGAGACCAAGATGAATCTCTCTAAATTTTTTATCGACCGCCCCATCTTCGCGGGGGTGCTGTCGGTGCTGATCTTCCTGATTGGCGCCATATCGATGTTCAAGCTACCGATCTCGGAGTACCCGGAAGTGGTGCCGCCGTCGGTGGTCGTGCGCGCGCAGTTTCCGGGCGCCAACCCCAAGGTGATTGCCGAGACCGTCGCTTCGCCGTTGGAAGAGCAGATCAACGGCGTCGAAGACATGCTGTACATGTCTTCGCAGTCCAACAGCGACGGCCTGCTCACGCTGACCGTGACCTTCAAGCTGGGCACCGACCCGGACAAGGCCCAGCAGCTGGTGCAGAACCGCGTCTCGCAGGCCGAGCCGCGCCTGCCGGAAGACGTGCGCCGGCTGGGCATCACCACGGTCAAGAGCTCGCCGGACCTGACCATGGTGGTCCACCTGGTCTCGCCCAACGACCGCTATGACATGACCTACCTGCGCAACTACGCGGTGATCAACGTCAAGGACCGGCTGGCGCGCCTGCAGGGCGTGGGCCAGGTGCAGCTGTTCGGCTCGGGCGACTACGCCATGCGCGTCTGGCTCAATCCGGAGAAGATGGCCGAGCGCCAGCTCGCCACCAGCGACGTGGTCAGGGCCATCCGCGAGCAGAACGTGCAGGTGGCGGCCGGCGTGATCGGCCAGTCGCCGGCGCTGCCGGGCGCGGACCTGCAGCTGTCGGTCAATGCGCAGGGCCGCCTGAGCACGGTGGAGGAGTTCGGCGATATCGTCGTGCGCACTTCCGCAGACGGTGCCGTCACGTACCTGAAGGACGTTGCCCGCATCGAGCTGGGCGCGTCTGAGTACGCACTGCGCTCGCTGCTGGACAACAAGCCGGCGGTGGCCATTCCCATCTTCCAGGCGCCGGGCTCCAACGCCATCCAGATCTCGGATGACGTGCGCAAGACCATGGAAGAGCTCAAGCAGAACTTCCCGGACGGCATCGACTACAGCATTGTCTATGACCCCACGCAGTTCGTGCGCCACTCCATCGAGGCGGTGACGCATACGCTGTTCGAGGCCATTGCGCTGGTGGTGCTGGTGGTGATCCTGTTCCTGCAGACCTGGCGCGCGTCGATCATCCCGCTGCTGGCGGTGCCGGTGTCGATCGTCGGTACCTTCGGGCTGATGCATGCGTTCGGCTTCTCGATCAACGCGCTGTCGCTGTTCGGGCTGGTGCTGGCCATCGGTATCGTGGTCGATGATGCGATCGTGGTGGTGGAAAACGTCGAGCGCAATATCGAAGAGGGGCTGACGCCGAAGGAGGCCACCTACAAGGCCATGCGCGAAGTCAGCGGCCCCATCATCGCCATCGCGCTGACGCTGATCGCCGTGTTCGTGCCGCTGGCCTTCATGACGGGCCTGACCGGCCAGTTCTACAAGCAGTTCGCGCTGACCATCTCGATCTCGACCATCATCTCGGCGTTCAACTCGCTGACGCTGTCGCCGGCACTGTCGGCACTGCTGCTCAGGAGCCATGACGCGCCCAAGGACTGGTTGTCGCGCAGGATGGACCGCGTGTTCGGCGGTTTCTTCAAGCGCTTCAACCGCTTCTTCGGCCGCAGCGCTGAAAGCTATGGCCGTGGGGTGAAGGGCGTGATCCGCCGCAAGGGCTCGGTATTCGGGGTCTACGCGGTGATGCTGGCGCTGACCTGGGGCGTGTTCCAGCTGGTGCCCAAGGGCTTTGTGCCGGCGCAGGACAAGCAGTACCTGGTGGGCTTTGCCAAGCTGCCGGACGGCGCCACGCTGGACCGCACCGAGGACGTGATCCGCAAGATGAGCGATATCGCGCTCAAGCATCCGGGCGTGGAATCGGCGGTGGCCTTCCCGGGCCTGTCGATCAACGGCTTCACCAACAGCCCCAGCGCCGGCATCGTCTTCGCCACGCTCAAGCCGTTCGAGGAGCGCAAGACCAAGGAGCTGTCCGGCGCGGCGATCGCGGCCGACCTGAACCAGAAGTACGCGGCCGTTCAGGATGCCTTTATCGCGGTGTTCCCGCCGCCGCCTGTGCAGGGCCTGGGCACCATCGGCGGTTTCAAGCTGATGATCGAGGATCGTGCGGCGCTGGGCTATGACGCGCTGTTCGAGGCCACCAACGCGTTTGCCAACAAGGCGCGCGCCACGCCCGAGCTGACCGGCATCTTCAGCAACTACCAGGTCAACGTGCCGCAGCTCGACGTCAAGCTGGACCGCGTCAAGGCCAAGCAGCTGGGCGTGCCGGTGACCGAGGTGTTCGACACGCTGCAGACCTACCTGGGCTCGGCCTATGTCAACGACTTCAACAAGTTCGGCCGGACCTACCAGGTCAAGGTGCAGGCAGACGCGCCGTTCCGCGCCCATGCCGAGGACATCCTGCAGCTGAAGACGCGCAACGCCGCCGGCGACATGGTGCCGCTGTCGTCGCTGGTGCAGGTCAAGCAGGGCTTTGGTCCGGACAGCGTGGTGCGCTACAACGGCTTTACCGCCGCCGACATGAACGGCGGGCCCGCGCCCGGGTTCTCGTCGGGCCAGGCCCAGGCCGCGGCCGAGCGCATTGCCGCCGAGACCCTGCCCAAGGGCATGAAGTTCGAATGGACCGAGCTGACCTACCAGGACATCCTGGCCGGCAATGCGGGGGTGTGGATCTTCCCGCTGTGCGTGCTGCTGGTGTTCCTGGTGCTGGCTGCCCAGTACGAAAGCCTGACGCTGCCGCTGGCGGTGATCCTGATCGTGCCGATGAGCCTGCTGGCGGCGATGACCGGGGTGTGGCTGACGCAGGGCGACAACAACATCTTCACGCAGATCGGCTTCATCGTGCTGGTGGGCTTGTCAGCGAAGAACGCGATCCTGATCGTGGAGTTTGCGCGCGAACTGGAGCATCACGGCCGCACCGTGGTGCAGGCCGCGATCGAAGCCAGCCGCCTGCGCCTGCGCCCGATCCTGATGACCTCGTTCGCTTTCATCATGGGCGTGGTGCCGCTGGTGATCTCCACCGGCGCCGGCTCCGAGATGCGCCATGCCATGGGCGTGGCAGTGTTCGCGGGCATGCTCGGCGTGACCTTCTTCGGGCTGTTCCTGACGCCGGTGTTCTATGTGGCGCTGCGCCTGCTGGCCACGCGCGGCCAGCGCCGCACGGCCACACAAGAGCAGGGCGCGCAACTGACGGCATCGGCTGAATAATGGTGATCAACATGAATGCCCCTGCATTTTCGACAACAAATTGGCTGCATAAGCTGGCGACCCTGGCGGCAGCGCTGATCCTTGCGGGCTGCTCGCTGGCCCCGACCTACAAGGTGCCCGAAACGGCCACCGTGCCGGCCTTCAAGGAGGCCGAGGCCGCCCAGGCCGAAGGCGCGCAATGGAAGACCGCGACGCCGGCCGAAGGCCAGCATCGCGGCGACTGGTGGAAGATCTTTGGCGATGCCGAACTGGACCGCCTGATCGACGCGGCTGGCAGCTCCAACCAGGATCTGGCGATTGCCGCTGCCCGCCTGAAGCAGGCGCGGGCCTTCACGGGTGCCACTGAGGCGGACCTGTACCCGCAACTGAGCGTGGGGCTGGACCCGACACGCGCGCAGCCGTCGGCGGCCTCGCAAGGCTTGCCTGACGGCACGCGGGTGCCGCCGCAGACGGTGCTGAAGGCGCGCGCGTTCGCCAGCTATGAGCTCGACCTGTTCGGCCGCGTCGCGTCCAGCGTCAACGCCGCCCGGGCTGAAGGCGAGGCCGCGGAGGACCTGTACCGCTCGGTGCAGCTGGCGCTGCAGGCCGACGTGGCGCAGGCGTACTTCGCGCTGCGCACGCTGGACAGCGAGCGCGACCTGCTCAATGCCACCATCAAACTGCGCGAGGATGCGCTGTCATTGCTGAAGAAGCGCTATGACGCCGGCGAGACCACCGACCTGGATCCCGCCCGTGCCGAAGCTGAACTCGGCACCGCGCGCGCGGACCTGGCCGGCATCGAACGCCGCCGCGCCAACCAGGAGCATGCGCTGGCGGTGCTGACCGGCGTGCCGCCGGCGGCATTCTCGCTGCCGGCGCGCCCGTTCGACGCGGCGCCGATCGCGATTCCCGCCGGGTTGCCGTCCGAGCTGCTGGAGCGCCGCCCCGACATCGCCGCGGCGGAACGCCAGATGGCCGCGGCCAACGCGCGCATCGGCGTGGCCAAGGCGGCGTTCTTCCCGCGCATCACGCTGACGGGGCTGTTCGGCTTTGAATCGGCGGACCTGTCGAACCTGTTCAAGTGGTCGTCGCGCACCTGGGCGCTGGGGCCGCTGATCGGCTCCACCATCGCACAGACCGTGTTCGATGGCGGCCGCAACAGCGCCAACCTCGCCGGTGCCCGTGCCGCGCACGAGGAATCCGTGGCCGGCTACCGGCAGACCGTGCTGGTGGCGTTCCGCGAGGTGGAAGACAGCCTGGCGGACGTGCGCTGGCTCAGCCAGCAGGCCGGCGCGCTGGACGGCGCACTTGGCGGCGCCCGGCGCGCGGCGCGGATCTCGCGTAGCCGCTACGATGCCGGCGCGGTCGATTACCTGACGGTGATCGATGCCGACCGTACCGTGCTGCAGTCGCAGCGCGAGGCCAACCAGGTGGCCGGCCTGCGCGCTGCGGCAACGGTGTCGCTGATCCGCCGGCTGGGCGGCGGCTGGGGCCCGCTGCCGGAGACGGTGGCGGCCGTGCCGGCGCCGGCGGCCGAGGGCGCGCCGGCATCCCAGGCCCGCTAAGCAGCGCGGGACTGACGCGATGCTTCCCAGTCACTACACTGGAAGCATCGCGCCATGCGTACAGGATGCACGGGGGCGCCCCGGATGCATCCTGTCCCGCCGCCATGCTTGTTCGACACAGGAAACCGTTCTGGGGACTGATCTTCGCCGCGATCACCGTGGGCATGCTGCTGGCGCCGCTGCCATGGTCCGACCGCACCGCCATCCATGACGAGGTGGTGATTGCGCGCCCGCCAGCGCAGGTGTTCGACTACGTGTCCACGCCGCTGCACTGGCCCAAGTGGCATCCGGCCTCGCTCGGCGTGGCGGGAGCGACCGACCATCCGCTGGGGCAGGGCGAGCGCGTGACCGAGACCTTCATGGTGGCGCAGCGCGGTGGCGCGGTGGTCTGGACCGTCATCGAAAGCCAGCGGCCGCGCACATGGTCGATCGAAGGCGTGGCCGAAGGGCGCAGGGTCGGCACCATCACCTACCGGCTTACGCCCGCCATGACGCCGTCGCTGACCCCGTCGGCCGAACGCACGCGCATTGAGCGGGAATTCCGCTACCGGTCGCCTACGCTGCTCTTTGCCCTGATCAACCGCCTGACGCTGCGCGAGCGCGTCCAGGCCGAGTCCACCGAAGCCGTGCGCCGGCTCAAGGCGCTGCTGGAGACGCAGCCGCCATAGCGCGCGGCGACGCCTTGCGTGGGACACCGATCCGGCCTAAGTTGGAGCCATCCCTCAGTGCGTCCAGCGAGGCCCGTATGCCGTTCCAGCTGCAATCGACCGCATTCGCCCCGGGTGGCGAGATTCCCGCAGAGCACACCTGCGAAGGCGCCGATATTTCCCCGCCGCTTGCCTGGACCGGCCTGCCGCCCGGCACGGCCAGCCTGGCGCTGATCGTCGACGACCCCGACGCACCCGACCCCGCCGCGCCGAAAATGACCTGGGTCCACTGGCTGCTCTATAACCTGCCGTCCCGTGCCGAGGCGCTGCCGGCGGATATCGGCAAGGCCGGGCTGCCCGCGGGCACGCGCGACGGGCTGAACGACTGGCACCGCGCTGGTTATGGCGGCCCGTGTCCGCCGATCGGCCGGCACCGCTACTTCTTCAAGCTGTATGCGCTGGACGTGGCGTTGCCGGACCTGGGGATGCCTGACAAGGAGGCGCTGGAGCGGGCGATGCGGGGCCATATCCTGGCCACCGCAGAGTTGATCGGCACTTACCAGAAGCTGCAGCGCTAGGCGCGGTGCGGCCGGAGGCTACGTCATGTCGTACCGAATGCTCCGCCTTGATGTTCGTTGGCCGTGGTGGCGGCTGGCGGCGGCCGGGGCGCTGTCACTGCTGGCCGCGGCCGGCCCGCTGCGTGCCCAGCCGCATGAATCCGGCCCGATCACCATCGGCGGTTCGGCGCAGGTGCAGGGGCCGCTGACGGTGCACGGCAAGCTGGTTGTCGCCGGCCACGTCTATGCCAGCGGCCCGCTCACCGCCGCGTATTTCACCGGGCCAGCCACCGCACGGGGGCTGCCGTACGGCGGCGGCTATCTCAAGGTCTTCAACGGCCCGGTGACGGTGCATGGCGACATGGTGGTCAGGGGCGACCTGAGCGTGGCCGGCCCGCTGACCGTGGACGGCCCCATTGCCGCCAGCGGCGGCATCGATGCCGACGGGCCCATGCGCGAGCGCGAATACGGGCGCTGACAGCGCGCACCGGCGCCACGCAATGCCGGCATTGCCTGCCGGTGTTGCACAATACCGGCTTTGCAATTCTTGCATCGACCGGGGACACCGCATGGCAAAGCAGGGCGCAATGGGGCTGAGAGGTATCGCATTGTTCGAGGCCGCCAAGGGCTTGCTGGTGATCGTGGCCGGCCTGGGCCTGGCCGCACTGCTGCACCGCGACGCCCAGGCGCTCGCGGAAGCCATCATCCAGCGCCTGCATGTCAATCCGGCCAGCCGCTATCCCACCATCTTCCTGTCCTTGCTTGCGCATCCCGACAACGCCCGCCTGTGGGCAATCGGCGGCTCTGCCGTGGTCTATACGCTGATGCGCTTTGCCGAAGCGTACGGGCTCTGGCGCGGGCTTGCATGGGGCAACTGGATCGGGGTGTGGTCCGGCGGCATCTACATTCCGCTGGAACTGTACGAGGCCCTGGTCCACCCCAGCTGGCTGCATGGCACGCTGGCGGCAGCCAACCTGCTGGTGGTGCTTTACCTGGCGCGGGGGCTGCTGGCGAAGTCGACCACCAGGGGGTCGTGATCCGATGAACGGTAGGGGCCGGGCGCGTAGTGGCCCGGCACCGCAGGCGCACCCGGCGCCGGGGCGTAGGAGAAGGCCGGAGGCTCGTCGGCATTGATATGCCAGGCATGCACGGCCATGACATGGCGGGCCGCGGCGGCATCGGCAAGCACATGATCGAGATAGCCCGCCTGGCCGTTGTAGACGTAGCTGTACGCCGGCTTCCCGGCGAATTCCGCGACCATGTCGGCATAGCCGCGGCGCGCCAGCACGCGCACGGGGTCTTCCATCGCATAGCTGTTCAGGTCGCCGATCACCAGCACGCCCGCGCCGGCCACGCCCGTCGGCGTTGTGCCCAGCCATTCGGCCAGCGCCTGGGCTGCCTGCACGCGCGCGGGATTCCAGCAACCCTGGCCATCACCCTGGTCGGCTTGCGCGCCGGTGGCCTCGGTGCACGTCTTGGACTTGAAATGATTGACCACGACCGTGACCGGCGTGCCGCCAGCCGCCGCGCGGAAGGTGCCGGCCAGCGGCTGGCGGCTGCGCTCGCCCAGCCAGGTGGTGGCCGCGCGCCCGGCGGGCACGGCGGTGCGGGCGTTGTACAGCAGGCCGACAGCGATGGCATCGCTGCCAAGCGCCGGCGTGCCGGGATCGAGCACGCGCCAGTCCGGCCCCAGCCGCGTGGCCAGCTGGCGGATCGCGCTGTACTGGCCGTAGCCGTCGTTTTCTACCTCCATCACGCCGATCACGTCCGCATCCAGTCCCCGCAGCGCGGCGAGCAGCCTGGCTTCCTGGCGTGCCAGCGCCGCGGCGTCCTGCGCGCCGCGGTTGCCGGGGGCATCGAAACCGCCGCCCTGGCCGTCACCATTGAAGTAGTTCTGCAGGTTGAAGGCGGCCACGCGCAGCGTGGTGGCCGGATGCCGCGGCGGGGCACCGCGGCGCGGGTTGGTGGCCTGGAATACCGGCGCGCTCGCTCCGGGCACCGGCTGCAGGCGCCACTGCCCGTGGCGTTTTTCCAGCACCCCCTGCACGCCGCTGACCGTGTCTCCGGCCCGCACCGGGTGGTCCGCGGCCAGGCGCGGTGGCGGGTAGGGCACCACGGCGGGATACTGCCGCGTCGAGCCATCGTCAAGCAACAGCCGGTTGCGGGCGTTGGCGGCGGCGGCTTGCCGCGCGGCCGTTCCCGGCAGTGCCTGTTGCGTCGGCGCGATGGGCCGGCCGTCGCTCAGCGCCAGAGTGCCATAGCGACCAAGCTCATGGGTATCGGCAACCGTCAGCGTCTGGGGCAGGCGCACCAGCATGCCTTCACGCGCGGCAAGATCGGATTCGCCCGCGACCGGCAAGGCCAGCGTCTGCGGCGTCACCGCCATGCTGCGTGCGCACACCGCCAGCGCACCGGACAGCACCAGCTGCGTCTGCCCGAATTTCTCTTCGACCCTTCCGGACACGCGCACCATGTCGCCGGCGCGCGCCGTGGTGCGTGGCGCATAAACAAACAGGCCTTCCGACACGCCGGGCCGGTGCAGGCGTTGCGCGTCCGCGGTCTGCAGGAAGAAGCCGCGCAGGCTGCCATCGCCGCTGAAGGCCGCGGTGACGACTGCCTCTACCTCCACCACGCTGCCCGCGAGCGGCGACGCCGCCGCGGCACCCTGGATCTCGGCGATCGACGTCGCCGGCGTGCCGCATGGTTGCGATGCAGCATGCGCGCCCGCCAGGCAGGTCAAGGCGAGGGCGGGCAAGACGGCCCGGGCGAGGTGGCGCTTGCGCAGGGACATTCGCATGGTGTTATCGGCAGGTAGTGGCAGGGTGGACGATGCTAACCGCCGCGTGTAACGGAATGCTTGCAGCAGGCATGTGGCCCCGCGATCGTGCTAAGGTAGCAGACACCCGCCGGTGCCCCGGCATCTACTCCATTGGTAAAACCGTCATGATCAAGGAAATCGCACAACTCACCATCAAGCCCGGCATGGACAAGCAACTGGAGCAGGGCGTGAGCCAGGCCACGCCGCTGTTCCTGCGCTCGCGCGGCTGCCACGGCGTGCAGCTGTTCCGCTCGATCGAGCAGCCGGAACAATACACGCTAGTGGTGGAATGGGAGACGGTGGACGACCATATGGTCCATTTCCGCGAATCGCCCGAGTTCCAGCAATGGCGCGCCCTGGTCGGTGAAACCTTTGCCGCGCCGCCTGACGTGCACCACGTGGCCAAGGTCCTGTAAGCGCACGCCATGAGCACCCGGCCGGAACGTCCCCGCCATTTCTCGATGCTGCGCGAGCTGCAGCTGGCCGATGTCTTTACGCTGGGCAATGCGGCCTGCGGCATGGGGTCGGTGTTCTTCGCCATGTTCTACGTGGCCGACCAGCAGTTGTCGCATTTCTACACGGCGGCGGCATTGGCGCCGCTGGCCTTTATTTTCGACGTGCTTGACGGCCGCATCGCGCGCTGGCGCCATGCGCATTCGGCGCTGGGGCGCGAACTGGATTCGCTGGCCGACGTGATCTCGTTCGGCGTCGGGCCGGCCACGCTGGCCTTTGCCGCCGGCATGCGCGGCGGCTGGGACCTGGCCGTGCTGATCTACTTTGTCTGCTGCGGTGTCAGCCGGCTGGCGCGCTTCAACGTCACCGCCGAATCCCTGGCCGAGGGCAGCGACAGCGGCAAGGTCGCCTACTTCGAAGGCACGCCGATCCCGACCAGCGTGCTGCTGACCGCGGTGCTGGCATGGTGCGCCTGGCAAGGCCAGCTTGGCGGCGAACTGCCGGGCGGCGCGTGGGTGCTGGGCCCGGCGGTGCTGCATCCGCTGGCGCTGCTGTTCGCGCTGTCGGGCACGCTGATGGTCAGCAAGACGCTGCGCATTCCCAAGTTCTGAGCCGCCGGCGGCTTCGCTTCTGGCGGCCCCTTGCTGCGGGCCTCAGGCAGGCGCCGCATTTCCCGCCTCGGGACCTGCTGGCCGCGTGATGACCTGCCCGTCGCGGGCCCCGCTGTGCGCGCCGTGCTGCCAGGTAATGGTGCCGTTGACGATCACGGTGTCGATGCCTTCGGCTGGCCGGGTGGGGGTTTCGTAACTGGCGGCATCGCGCACGTTGGCCGCATCGAAAACGACGATGTCGGCATGGTTGCCCACGGTAAGCGTGCCGCGCCGGTGCAGGCCGAAGTTGCGCGCCGTCAGTCCGGTCATTTTCCAGACCGCCGTCTCCAGCGGGAACAGGCCGACCTCGCGGCAGTAGTGCCCCAGTACGCGCGGGAAGGTGCCCCACAGGCGCGGATGCGGGCTGGCGCCGACGGGGATGCCGTCGGAGCCGATCATGGTTTCGTCGAAGGCAAGGATGCGCTGGACATCGTCCTCGTCCATCTGGAAGTAGATCGCGGTGCCAGGCTGCAGGCGGCGCGCCGCTTCGTCCTTGGGCACGCCCCATTCCCTGGCGATGTCGTCGAGATCGCGGCCCGCGCATTCGGGGTGCGGTTCGCTGGCGGCGATCAGCACCCGGCCGTCGAGCATGCCGCGGTCAGTGCGGATCATGGTGGAGCCGGCCGTGTACGGGTAGCAGTCGAGCGACACGCACTGGTGCTTCATGGCCTCGCGGATAAAGGGCAGGGTTACCTGGCTCTTGCCAAAATTGGCCTGCCTCTGCACCTTGTGGTGCGACACCACCACCGGCACGTCGAGCTCTCGGCCGATGCGGAAGGTCTCATCGAGCGAGGCCATGACGTGGTCGGACTCGTCGCGCATATGGGTGACGTAGAGCGCCTTGCGCACACTGAGCGGCCGGCAGACTTCGATGATCTCCTCGGTCGTCGCCATGGCGGCGGGCGGGTAGAAGGTGCCGGTCGACAGGCCGATCGCGCCGGCCTGCATGGCCTCCTCGACCAGCGCCTGCATGGCGGCGATCTCCTTGGCATCGGCTGGCCGGTCCAGCGCCGCCATGGTGACCGCGCGCAAGGTCGAATGCCCGACCATGGCGGCTACATTGACCGAGCTCGGCATGGTACGCAGCGCGTCGAGGTAGGCGGCGAAGGTGGTGAAGCGGCCTTGCGCCGGTGTGTCGATCAGGCTCAGCGGCATCGGCAGATCCATGTCGGCGCGCAGCGGCGCGGCGCTGATGCCGCAGTTGCCGGCGATCACGGTGGTGACGCCCTGCGAGACTTTGAACGGCATGGTGGGTTGCGACAGCACCGCCTGGTCATCATGCGTGTGCGCGTCGATGAAGCCTGGGGCGACGATCAGGTCCGTTGCATCCAGCACGCGGTCGGCCGTGTGCCCGGCGAGGTCGCCGATCGCAGCGATGCAGCCGTCGCGCACGCCGATATCGGCGCTGAAGCGGGGTGCCTTGCTGCCATCGATCACGGTGCCGCCGGCGATCAGCAGGTCATAGTGCGGGGCGTGTGCAGAGGTGGGGTCGGACATGGGATTCCTTTCCTGGACTGGAGCGTGGCGGTCAGCGGAAATGGCAGGCCACGTGGTGGATGCCGGTGGCGGAGGGACGTTCGGTCAGCAAGGGGGCCTGCTCCTTGCAGCGGGCTTGCGCATGCGGGCAGCGCGTGTGGAAGCGGCAGCCTGCCGGCGGATTGGCCGGGCTGGGCGGATCGCCCTGCAGCAGCAGGCGCCGCGCGGGCCTGCGCGGGTCGGGCACCGGCACGGCGGACAGCAGGATCTCGGTATAGGGGTGGCGCGGCGCCGAGAACAAGGTGTCGCGGTCGGCCAGTTCGACGATCTGGCCGAGGTACATCACGGCGACCCGGTGGCTGATATGGCGCACCACGGCCAGGTCGTGCGCGACGAACAGGTAGGCGATGCCGAACTCGGCCTGCAGGTCCATCAGCAGGTTGACCACCTGCGCCTGGACGGAAACATCGAGCGCCGATACCGGCTCGTCGCAGACGATCAGCTTCGGGTTGAGTGCCAGCGCGCGCGCGATGCCCAGCCGCTGGCGCTGGCCGCCGGAGAACTCGTGCGGGAACTTGCGCACGGCTTCGGGCCGCAGGCCGACCTTGCTGAACAGCCATTGCACGCGCTCGTTGCGCTCGGCACGCGACTGCAGGCCGAAGTTGCGCAGCGGCTCGCCCACGATCTCGCCCGCCGTCAGCCGCGGGCTGAGCGAGGCATAGGGGTCCTGGAAGATGATCTGCAGGTCGCGCCGGCGCTGCCGCATGGCGCTTGCCGGCAGGCCCAGCAGTTCCTCGCCGTCGAGCTGCACCGAGCCTGAAGTCGGCTCGATCAGGCGCAGCACCGACTTGGCAGTGGTGGTCTTGCCGCAGCCGGATTCGCCGACCAGCGATAGCGTCTCGCCGTGCTCCACGGTGAAGGACACGCCGTCCACAGCCTGGATCGGCGGGCTGCCCGGTGCCAGCCAGCGCCGCGGTGCGAGGTAGTGTTTCTTCAGGCGGTCGACCTTGAGCAGGGGCGCTGGCGTGGCGGAGATTGTGCTCATGCGATGGCTTCCTGGGCTTGCGGGTTGCATTCGATGCGGCCTTCCTCGACGGCGAAGCAGGCCACCGCATGGTCGCCACCGTGGCGTGTGAGCTGCGGCAGCTCGCGCGCGCAGCGCGCGTTGGCATGCGCGCAGCGTGCCGCGAAGGCACAACCGCGCCGCGCTTCCTGTGGCGAGGGCACCAGGCCGGGGATTTCGGCCAGGCGGCGGCTGGTGTTCATCGACGGCATCGATGCCATCAGCGCGCGGGAGTAGGGGTGCAGCGGGCGGTCGAACAACTCAGTGACGCTGGCTTCCTCGACCTTGAGCCCGGCGTACATCACGATCACGCGGTCGCAGCATTCGGCCACCACGCCCAGGTCGTGCGTGATCATCACCACGCCCATGCCCAGTTCCTGCTGCAGGCGGCGGATCAGGTCCAGGATCTGCGCCTGGATGGTCACGTCGAGCGCCGTGGTGGGTTCGTCGGCGATCAGCACCTCGGGATTGCAGGCCAGCGCCAGCGCGATCATCACGCGCTGGCGCATGCCGCCCGAAAGCTGGTGCGGATACTCGTTGACGCGGCGTTCGGGCTCTGGGATCTGCACCAGCCGCAGCATTTCCACCGCGCGCCTGAGCGCCTCGGAGCGGCTCGCGCCCTGGTGCAGCTGCACGGTTTCGCCAATCTGGCGGCCGATCGTCAGCACCGGGTTCAGCGAGGTCATCGGTTCCTGGAAGATCATCGAGACGCGATTGCCGCGGATGCGGCGCATCTCGCGTTCGCTGAGCTGCAACAGGTCCGTGCCGCGCAGCCGCACAGCGCCGCGGATGCGTGCCGGCGGCGTGGGCAGCAGCCGCATGATGGACAGCGCCGTCACGCTCTTGCCGCAGCCTGACTCGCCCACCACGCCGAGCGTCTGGCCGGCACGCACGGTGTACGAGACGCCGTTGACCGAGCGGGCCGGCCCGGTGAGCGTGTCGAAATGCGTATGGAGGTCCTCCACTTCGAGCAGCGGCTCGCCCGTGGCCGGCCTGACATGGGACATCGCGCGCGACATCGTGATGGTCATGGTTGCGCTCCCGGATTCAGAGTTGCCGCGCCAGGCGCGGATCGAGCGCGTCGCGCAGGCCGTCGCCGAGCAGGTTGATGGCCAGCACCGTCGCGGCCAGCAGGATGCCCGGGTACAGGATGATGTGGAAGGCCACGGCCACGAAATTGCGCCCCTCGGCCATCATGTTGCCCCAGCTCGGCATCTGGGCCGGCACGCCGACGCCGAGGAACGACAGCGCGGCTTCCGTGAGCACGGCGGTGGCGGCCACGAAAGTGGCCTGCACGATCAGCGGCGCCACCATATTGGGCACCACGTGGCGCACCAGGATCACCGGCAGGCGGGTGCCGACCGCGTGTGCCGCCTCGACGTAGAGCTGCTCGCGCAGGGTCAGCGCCAGCGAGCGCACCAGCCGCACCACGCGCGGGACCTCGGGTATGGCGATGGCGATGATCACCGCGCCCAGGCTGGCCTGCGTGACGGCCATCAGCGCGATCGCCAGCAGGATGCCCGGGATTGCCATCAGGCCGTCCATCACGCGCATCACCAGGGAGTCCGCCCGGCGCACGAAGCCTGCGACCAGGCCCAGCAGCACGCCGGACACGGTTGCCAGCAGCCCGACCGACAGGCCCACGATCATGGAGACGCGGCCGCCCCAGACCGCGCGGCTGAATACGTCGCGGCCGAGCGCGTCGGTGCCGAACCAGTGCTCGGTCGATGGCGGCTGCATGCGCGCCAGCGGGTCGATGTCCTGCGGGTCGACGGTGGCAATCCAGGGCGCGCCGAGGGAGAACACGGCGATCACCGCCAACAACAGCGCGCCCAGGATCAGCGTGGGGTGCTTGCGCGCCCAGTGCCAGCGCGGCAGCACGAAAGGCGCATGGTCGGGTGCCGGTACGGCAGGTTCGTTCGCGGGCAGGGAAGTGGTCATGTCAGCAGTGTCTCGCGGCGAAAGCCATCAGTACTTGATGCGCGGATCGAACAGCCGGTAGCTGAGGTCGATCATCAGGTTGATCAGCACGTAGACCCCGGCGGAGACCAGCAGTACGCTCTGGATCACCGGGTAGTCGTGGCGCTGCACCGAGTCGACCACCAGGCGGCCGACACCCGGGATCGCAAACACGGTCTCGGTCACGACCACGCCGCCGATCAGCAGCGCGATGCCCATGCCGACGGTGGTGGCGATCGGGATCGCCGCGTTGCGCAGCGCGTGGCCCAGCACCGGCAGCACGCCCAGGCCCTTGGCGCGCGCAGTGCGGATGTAGTCCTCATGCAGCACTTCCAGCACGGTGGCGCGCGTCATGCGCGTCACCAGCGCGATATAGACCAGCGCCAGGTTGACGCAGGGCAGCACCAGGCTGCGCAGCCATGCGCCGGCGCCGTCGGCGAGGCGCGCATAGCCCTGCACCGGGAACCACGGCAACTGGATGGCAAAGGCGTAGACCAGCAGGTAGCCCACCAGGAACACCGGCAGCGAGAATGCCAGCACCGCGAACAGCATTACCAGCCGGTCGACCCAGCTGCCGGCGCGGTACGCGGCCAGCGTTCCCAGTGGCACCGCGACCAGCAAGGTCAGCAGCATGGTCAGCGCGGCGACAGAGATGGTCGGCTCCAGCCGCTGTGCCAGCAACTGCGCCACCGGCACCTGGGTGAAGATGGAGGTGCCGAGGTCGCCGGTGGCGAGCCGGCCGAGCCACAGCAAGAACTGCCGCCACAGCGGCTGGTCCAGCCCCAGCACGCCGCGCAGCCTGGCGATGTCGTCAACGGTCGCGAGGTCGCCTGCGATCAGCGCCGCCGGATCGCCCGGCGACAAGTGGATCAGCAGGAAGACCACCACGGCCACCACTGCCATCACGGGCAGCGTCGCGGCCAGGCGTCTGAGCAGGTAGCCCATTGTCGTGTTTCCCCCGGTGGTTCGTGCTTCGTGGTTATTTGTCGAGCATCCAGACCGTGGGCATGCCGGCCCACATCTTGTCGATGCCCTTGAGGCTGGCACGCGCCGCGAACGCCGACGAGTACTGGCCGGCGTTCACATAGGGCACCGCCTCATAGGCGCGCTTCTGGAAGGCATCGAGCAGTTCCTTGCGCTTGGCGGGCACGGTCTCGCGGACCCAGGCCGTGCGCAGTGCGTCGAGCGGCTTGTCGCAGGGCCAGCCGGGCAGGCTGGTGCCGCAGGGGGCGCTGAGGTAGGCATTGGTAATCGGGGAATCGGCATCGAACTCGCCCGCGACGGTCACGTACATATTCCAGCCCCCGGCCTCGGGCGCATCCCGCTTGGCGCGGCGCGCGCCGATGGAGGCCCAGTCCATGTTCTGCATGTCGACGTTCATGCCCATGCTGCGCATGGTCTGTGCCGCCATCAGGGCTTCAGCGTTGAGCTGGGGAATGTCGGTCGGCACCAGCAGCACCACCTTTTCGCCCTTGTAGCCCGCCGCACCCAGCAACTGCCTGGCACGCGCCGGATCGGCCTTGCGGTACGGTTCGGCGCCGGCAGCGGTATCGTTGGGGCCGCCGCAGATGAAGAAGGTGGCGCAGTAGTTGATGCGCATGTCGAGCGGATAGCCCATGGCCGCGGTGAAGCGTTCCTGGCTGACCGCCTGCAGGAAGGCCTGGCGCACTTTCGGGTTGTTGAATGGCGGATGCAGCTGGTTCATCACCAGCACGCCCTGGTAGGCGCCGCCCGAGCCGATCTTGATGCTGGCGTCGCCGCGCAGCGGGGTGATGTAGTCCGGCGGTACCTGTTCGATCAGGTCGACCTCGCCGCGCTTGAGCGCCGCGATGGCGCTGTTGGCGTCCGGCAGGTAGAGCCATTCGACGCGGTCCACGCGGGGCTGCTTGCTGCCGGCGAGGCCGCTCGCGGGCTCGCTGCGTGCCACGTAGTGCGGGTTGCGCACGAACACCGCCTTGTTGCCCGGCACCCATTCGTCGCGCTTGAAGATGAAGGGGCCGGAGCCCAGCACCTCGGGCAGCGGCGCGGTGGTGGGCATCCTGGCCAGGCGCTCCGGCAGGATCACCGGGGGAAAGCCCGAGGGCTTGGCCAGCGCATCGAGCACCATGCCAAAGGGCTCCTTGAGCGTCAGCGTGAACGTGCGCGCGTCGACCGCCTTCCACTCGGCGCCGGCTTCGCCCATGGCTCGGCCCAGGCTGTCGCGCGCGCCCCAGCGCTGCAGCGAGGCGATCGCGTCGGCCGAGGTAACCGCGCTGCCATCCGAGAACTTCAGGCCGGGACGCAGCGTGAAGCTCCACTGCCGGCCATCCTTCGAGCTGCTGTACTTCTCGACCATCTGTGGTTGCGGCTTGCCCCTGGCGTCCTGCGCGAACAGCGTGTCGTAGACCATGTAGCCGAAGTTGCGCGTGATGTAGGCCGTGGTGAAGGTCGGATCGAGGATCTTCAGGTCGGCATGCGCCACGACCTTGAGCGTCTTGGTCTGTGCCAGCACGGGAAGGCTGGCGCCTGCCAGGACCAGGGCGCCCACCGCGAGCGCGGCGGACAGGGATCGGTTTGGTGTCATGTGCAGTCTCCGCTTTCTTCGTTGTCGTTGTTGTCGTGATCGCAGCCAGGCGGCCGGCGCTCAGGCCGCAGCGCTGTCCAGGGGCCACTTGGGCCGCTGGATCTTGCGATAGGGCAGGGTCGTGAGGTCAAGCGTGACGGCCCCCGGGGCGCCTGCGTAGATCACGTGCCTTGCCACTTTCGAGAAGGACGCGTAGAAGTGCTGCGAGGACTTGACCACGATGATCTGCTTGCGCGCCAGGTCACAGCCCAGCTGGGTGAACATGTCCGTGCCCATGGCCTGGTTGCGCAGCGTGTTCAGCACGATGTCGATGCCGTTGGCTTCCACCAGCGCGCAGTCGCCCATCGGTACCGGCGCGTCGGACAGCCCGGTCATCACCATGTCGGGCAGCAGAGCCTTGACCGTGCAGTCCAGGTCCAACGGGTCGCCCGATAGCGGACTGATCTTGCCGCCGATGCGCATCCGCAGGCGTGCGCCCACGCCGGCATCGAAGGCGATGCGCACCGCGATCGGGTCCCACATCGGGCCGACCGCCGCATTGCCGATGCCGCGCTCGATCATGCGACGCAGGACAAAGGTGGAGTCGCTGGCTGCGCCGCCGCCGGGATTGTCGGCGCCGTCGGCCAGCACCACCGGCCCGCCGTCGCAGGCCAGCGCCTCGTCAAGCGAGGTGTCGATGTCCGGGTAGCGCACCGTGAGCCCGTCGCGCATGGCGATCAGTTCGTCGGCGAGTTGCCGCGCCAGCGCATCGGCCCTGGCCTGGTTGCCATCGACGTAGACCAGGACCTTGGTGCCCATCGCCGGCACATCGCCCCATGAAAACCCATGCGCCACCGAGATCGACAGCACGCCGTCGCGCCCTTCCAGCGACTGGATGCGGTCGATGAAGCCGCGCGCCGGCTCGCGCGAGGTGTGGACCGTGACGATCATGCTGCAATCGACCACCGCCGCCACCGGGCGAACCTTGCCTGCCACCGTGGCCGCGCACAGGTCGACCAGTTCCAGCGCGCGTTCCAGCACGTCGGTATGCGGGTATTCCTTGAAGGCGACCATCACGTCGGCGTATGCCGTCATCTCGGGCGTCAGGTGGCAGTGCGGGTCCAGCTCCGCGCCGATCACCACGTCCGGGCCGACGATGGCGCGCACACGCTGCAGCAGGTCGCCCTCGCAGTCGTCATAGCCATCGGCCACCATCGCGCCGTGCAGGCCGAGCAGCACCATGTCCACCGGCAGCGCCGCGCGCAGGTCGGCCAATAGTTCCTCGCGCAGGGTTTCGTAGGCATGGCGGGTGGTGGTGCCGCTGGGCTGCGCGCCGGCCACCATGCCTTCGCACAGCTGCCAGCCGCGCTCCTTGCCGCGGATCCGTGCTGCCCACAGCGGCCCTGAGAAAAACGTCATCTGGTCAGGATGCTGGCCGGCCGCGAAGTAGCCGCGATCCCTGAAGGACGCCAGGCCGGTGGGCATCGGCGCAAAGGTGTTGGTTTCGGTAGCGAGGGAGGCACTGAAGACACGCACGATGGTTGGCTCCTGGTCAGTCGGGGATTAGCGGTTGGGGGAAAGCGCGATTCAGGCCGAGGCGGCCAGGCGGCGCAGGCGCCCCGGCCCAAGCATCCCGGCGCTCAGGCCGAACGAAGCAGGATGCGCCGGCACCGGCAGGCCGCGCGCCAGCGCGGCACAGGTCTCGCCCATGGCCGCCGAGGTCTGGATGCCGTAGCCGCCCTGGCCCGCCACCCAGAAGAAGCCCGGCACGGCGTCGTCGAACCCGCCCACCAGGTCACCGTCGGCGACGAAGGAGCGCAGCCCGGCCCAGGTGCGCGCAGGGCGGCGGATCCTGAGCGAGGTCGCGGTCTCGATGCGGTCGATGGCGAGCGCGATATCCATTTCCTCGGGCTGGACGTCCTGTGGCTCGACCGGGTCGGCATTGGCCGGGGAGCCCAGCAACATGCCGGCATCGGGCTTGATGTACCAGTCCTCGTCGGCGCCGAAGACCATGGGCCAGCCGCTGGTGTCCATATCCGCGGGCGGAGCAAAGACGAAGGCAGAGCGGCGGCGGGGTTCAATCCCCAGCGGCTGCACGCCGGCCAGCCGCGCGATGACGTCGGCCCAGGCGCCGGCGGCGTTGAGTACCACCGGTGCCGCATATACCGCCCCGCCAGCCTCCACGCGCCAGTGGTCCCGCACGCGTGCCATGGCCGTGACATCGGCATCGCACACCAGCTTGCCGCCGACCTGGCGCATGCCGCGCAGGTAGCCCTGGTGGATCGCGTCCACATCCATGTCCGCGGCGCCGGGCTCATAAACGCCGCCGATCACTTGCTCCGCGCGCAGCGCTGGTACGCGCTCGCACGCTTGCGCGGCACTCAGCAGGCGGGCGTCGGGATCGACGGCGCGCACCACGTCCCAGTGCGCGTCAAGCAAATGCTGTTGCCCGGGGCCGGCGACCATCAGCGCGCCGCGCGGCGTGAGCAGCGGGTGCGAGGCAAAACCCGGCGGCGGATCCTGCAGGAAGGCGCGGCTTGCCATCGTCAGCGCGCGGACCTGCGTGGTGCCGTAGCTTTCCATGAACAACGCCGCCGAGCGGCCGGTCGAGTGGTAGCCAGGCTGGGCTTCGCGTTCGAGCAGGATGACGCGGCCATGGGGCGCGAGCCAGTACGCGACGGAAGCACCGGCAATGCCGCCTCCGATGATGAGATAGTCGGCTGGAATCGGTGAGGCAGCGTGAGTCGGGTGCATGGATCAGGTGGCAGGAGAGCGCCTGCGGGGCGCTCATGCATTCGGAATGGGAGTGAGTGTAGGCAAGAATTTGCGTATATGCAAATTGCGGATGCGCAAATCTTGCGCTAAGGTGGGCGGCAAGGGGATAAGCCTTGGCGCGGTCTGCTCTGTTAGCATTCCGTCCAACGGAAAAAAGGACGCAGGCTTGAAACCACACACCGCCCAGGGGCGCGGCAGCGGCATCGGGACCGATGACGGCGAGTCGCGCACGCTCGACCGTGAAACCTTTGGCAAGCGCCTGCGCGCGGCGCGCAAGGCCTTTGGCTGGACGCTGGCGCACCTCGCCGAACTGTCGGGAGTCTCGATCACCACCATCTCGCGCGCGGAGCGCGGGCAACTGGCGCTGGGCTACGAGAATTTTGCCGCGCTGGGCCAGGCGCTGCAGATGGACATGGGCTCGATGTTCGCGGGTGCCGGCACGAAGACGTCACCGTTCCAGGGGCCGGTCGTGACCCGGGCCGGCGCGGGCGTGACCTACCGGGGATCGTCGCTGACCTATGAGTTTCTTGGCACAGAGGCCGTCGGCAAGCAGATGAGCCCGGTGGTCGGCACCGTGCATGCGCGCCGCATCGAGGGCCCCGGTGACTTCTCGCGCCATCCCGGCGAGGAGTTTGTCTATGTGCTCAGCGGCGAGATCGAAATCCATTTCGACAACGGCGAGAAGCTGCACCTGGCGCGGGGCGATGCGCTGTATTTCGATGCCCGCATGGGCCACGCCTACATCAGCGTAAGCCGGCAGCTCGCCCGGATCGTGGGTGTGACCACCAGCGAAAGCAACTTGATGAAGTCGGCCCAGGCGGCGAAGCCGGAGGCCGTGCCAAAACGGGCCGTCGGGCGCACGCAGGGGAAAGCCGCCGCGACCAGGGGCAAGGGCAAAGGCTGAAGGGGGCGGAACCCGCGCTTTCAGGTTCCGAGGTGAAACATTGCTTGCGGAGCCCCGTGTGGCCGTGGATACGGCATGGGGTCGGTGTTCTTCGCCATATTCTTCGTGGCCGACCAGCAGCTGTCGCATTTCTTTACGGCGGCGGCGCGGCTTGCATGCCGTTGCGAGCATGCTGTCCCTGGTGAATTCTGTTTTTTTGAATTCTGGCTTCATTTTTCTTGAAGAGCAAAATCAGAATCGCCTGATTTATTTTTTCGACAGCACCATTTTTACTATCCATCTTGAGTTGCAGCGCGCCGTCATTCAATGACCGCCGCAGCGACAGCGTGCCGTGAGACGCAGCGTATCCAGTCACTAGTTTTTTTCGGCACGAAAGCGTTCAACTCCACGGAGTGCTTCGCATGGGTAGCCGATTACCGTTTTCCTCCCGTACCGTTACCGTATCCGGTGATGGGTTGCCGGAACTATTGGGACAGCCGCTGCTAGTATTTTCCAGGCTGTCCGGCACCGAGGGTATCAATTCGCTGTTCGAGTATGAGCTGGAACTCAAGACGCCGGACGACCGCAATGTCCTGTACGGTCCGGCGGGCGATTTCGACCTGGAAGCCATGCAAGGCAAGGAGCTGACAGTCAGTATCGAACTGGACGGCTCCGGCAGCGGCCTGGACGGCGGCCTCGGCAGGGGCAAGCGCGAGATAACAGGGATCGTCACCGATGTGCGCGGCCCTTACCACGAAAACGAGCGCATTCGCTATCGCCTGACCTTGCGCCCCTGGTTTTGGCTCGGCACGCTCACCTCCACCTTCAAGCGGTTCCAGAACATGAATGTCCTGGAAATCGTGGAAGTGGTGCTGAGCAGATATACATTTCCGGTCGAGCGCCGGCTTTCACTCATCGAGTATCCCAAGCGCCAGTATCAATTGCAGGCCGGCGAGACCGACTACCAGTTCGTGCGCCGGCTGCTCGCAGAGTGGGGCCTGAATTTCCATTGGGAGCACACGAACGGCCATCACCGCATGGTGCTGACGGATGGCAATGGCGCCTTCCAGAACATCCCCAGCCCCGCGTATCACACCATCAACTGGTATCCATCCTCGGACCGGGTGGACGAAGAACACCTCCACCAATTCGAGGTACGCGATTGCCTGATTACAGGCTCGTGGGCGCACGGGGATTACGACTACAACCAGCCCCGCGCCGACCTGAATGTCTCCGTTGACGACCCCCGCGAGACCAGCCATGCCACCTATGAACTGTACAGCTGGCCAGGCGATTACGTTCAGCCCAAGTCCGGCAATGACGCCCGCAAGGAAGGCGACATGCTGGCGCGCATCAATATGGAACGCCTGCGGCAACACGGCGTGCGGGTGCGCGGCCAGGGCAACGTGCGCGCAATGGCGCCGGGCCACACCTTTACGCTGAAGCGCTTCCTGCGTGCTAAGGCCAACCGCGAGTACCTGATTTTCGCTACGCGCCTGCTAATCGAGGACGTGGGCGAGTTCGCGGGTAGCGACCAGCAATGGCGCTGCGAGGTGGAATTCGAAGCCCAGCCCCACCAGCGAAATCTTCCGGCCCGAGTCGGTCAAGAAGCCTTACATCGGCGGGCATCACATCGCCAGGGTCGTCGGCCCGGCCAATCAGGAAATCTGGAGCGATGATCTGGGACGGGTGCGCTGCCAGTTTGTCTGGGATCGTTACGGTAGTTTTGACGAGAATAGCTCCTGCTGGATTCGCGTAACCGGTTTTTCATCGGGCGGTCGTTTCGGCAACACGCACCTGCCGCGCATCGGCCAGGAAGTCATTGTCATATACGAGGGCGGAGACCCGGATCGGCCAATCATCATCGGGCCTGTCAATAACCGGCTGAACCTGCCGCCGTGGCAGTTGCCCAGCCAGCATGCATTGTCCGGCTACCAGAGCAAGGAACTGTTCGGCGAAGGCCGCAACCAGACCCTCTACGACGACACGCAGGGCCAGCAGCAGGTGCAAGTCGGGTCGGACTACCAGAACAGCCTGCTGGCCCTGGGCCACATTGTCCGGGTGAGGGGTTGGGAGGGACGCAAGGACAAGCGGGGAGAAGGGTTCGAACTGCGCACCGACGCGCATGGCGCGCTGCGCGCCGCACTTGGCCTGCTTATCACCACCTTTTCGCGCCTGAACGCTGAAGGCAACGCGATGAATGTGCGGGATGTCGTCCAGTTGCTCGAACAGGCACAGGGCATTGCCGCCACCATGGGAGAGAAGGCGACTGAAGCCCAGGCCCAGGACGGCGAACAGACCGACATTGCAAAACTGCTGGAGAAGCAGCTCGAGCAAATCCAGGGCGGAGGCGAACTGAAGGAATTTACCGCCCCCCATCTGGTATCGGCCAGCCCCGCCGGCATCGTCTCCACGGCAGCGGGTTCGACCCACATCGCCAGCGGTGGCGACACCGCACTGACCACGGGGGAACACCTGTCCGTCACCGCCGGTGGCGGCTTCTTTGCCAGCGTGCGCAAGGCGCTGCGCATGTTCGCCTATGAGGCTGGCATGAAGCTGGTTGCAAACATGGGCGATATCGACCTGCAAGCCCTGAAGAACAATATCAATCTGCTGGCGAAGCTCAAGATCACCCTGACCGCCGACGAGATCACCATTCAGGCCAGGCAGAAACTGTTGCTGGCAGGCGGCGGCAGCTACCTGCGACTGGACGGCAACATCGAGCATGGCACCAACGGCAGGTTCACCGTCCACGCCGCCAGCAAGCTGCTGACCGGGCCTAACAGCATCCCGACGGAACTGAGCACAAAGCAGGTCTGCCTGGAATGCCTGCTCAAGGCAGCCAGGCGCAACACGGGCCTGCTGCTGCGCTGACCCGAGACCGGCGATGACAACCGAACCAAACACCGTCTATATCTACGCGCTCGCCGACGGCGCCCAGCACCCGCTGCTGATTGGTGACCTGATGCGCGAGGCCACCGAGCACCGTAATGTGTATGCCGGCCTTCCCGAGGAAGAAGCGGGCGACGCCTCGCTGTTCCTGGCGCACATTGCAGATGCAGGCGAACCGTGGCTTGCCAGGCTGGATGAACTGGACTTGCTCGCCCCCTGCATGACCCTGATCTGGAGCCGCATCGGAATCGACGCGCTCGCCACGCACCTGCGGCAGTTCCTGATCGCCGACCTCGGCGACGGGCTGAACGCCATGGTGCGTTATTTCGATCCGCGCAACCTGCGCACAGTCATGACGCTGTGGGGCGAAGAGACGACGCACAAGCTGATGGAACCCATTCTCCAGTGGAAGTACCGCGGCCATGATCCCGAGTGGAAGCGACTGGATGGGCCGCTGAACGGCAATCAGTTCGAGACGACACCAGTTGCCATTGCATTCGATGAGCAGCAGGTTGATGACTTCATGGCGCACTGCGAGCCGGATCAGATGCTGGCGGGCCTCGTTGAAGACGGCACCGTACCGGGCGATGGTCCCTACCTGCCGCGCTTCCTGGATTTCGTTGCGCGTTACAAGCGCGTGGCTGCCTGGCGGCTCATCGAGCCCGCCGACCGCCTTGGGTACTGCCAATACTCGTACCGCTATGGCGCCGACTTTGATCAAGATCCAGACGTGTACCGCGCGTTGGAACAACGGATGCACGAGGGCTGCAGCTTCAACGCCTGCATGGCCCATGTTCCTGACTACGTGTGGAAGCGCGTGCTTGCCAGGCAGGCCGATCAACAAGCGGAGAGAAACGATGACAAGAAATAGCTTGAATCGGAAGCGCGCACATCGATGGCAAGCCGCACTGGTGTTGCTGGGCGCGCTCGGTGTCCTTTCCGCATGCTCAGGCGAATCGCGGACTGACTTGGCGGCAAAAACCACGGTTGGAGCTGAGAAGGAGCACGTAAGTCCCGGCAGCGCTCGCGGTCTGAACTACTCGTCCGATGCCATCTATAGCTATTACGTCACGGGGCCACGAGGAATGAACGGTGGCGGCGCAAACATGGGGCCTGCATACAAAGAAGGGCCTGCCGAACCTGGCGAGATGTGTTGCGTCGGCATCCCTCAGCCATGGAAGCCCGGCACGCAACTACGCATCGAATGGGAGCGCGACCGCAAGCCGTTTGACTACAAGGACAGAAGCGGGCTGGCGGTGCTGACCGCAACAGTCACCGTGCCGGAATACGGTCCGGATACCTACGGATTCTGGGCGATATTCCTACCGGGGGATCGTGTCAAGGTGATGGTCATGGACGGCAATGCGAATGGTCACAATTCCGTCAGAACGAAGCCCACAGAAGACGACCCTTTCGTCGTTCAAGGTGTACGTGACGAGGCCCTGACCCAGCAAGCACTGAAGAGGTTCCAATGATGACCGCTTTCCGCCTGCCTATTGCCATGCCGGAAACGGATAAGGGTCGCCTTCCCGAGGGAAAGCGCGCCTACCAGAATGGCAAGACCACCGTGGACGATCCCCATGGCGACTGTGAACAGACAATTCACATCAACCTGTTCTTCGATGGCACCAACAACAATGATGATGTCAGAACTCCTGCCCGCTGGCGGGATTCTACCTACAAGACGCATACCAATGTTGCGCGGTTGTTCCGGGCCTGCCCTACCCGCCCGCAGCAGGGGATCTTCAGTTCTTACATTGCGGGAGTCGGTACGCTCTTTCCCGAATTGGGCGAACACACCTATAGCAGTAGTGGCAAGGCTTTTGCGAGCGGCTTTGCCAAACGCTGTGCTTGGGGTTACACGCGCGTGCTGAACGCCGTGTACCAAGCTATGGTTCCGGGAGACGAAAATGGTCTCATCAAAGATGACGAAGCTGCCAAGATTTGTGCGAAGCTCGACTGGAACCTGGGTTCCTCCCTACTCACTGCCAAGGAGAAGCACCTCGGCAGCCTATACGACTCCCTGGTTCGCCAGTGCAAACGCAATCGTCTCGTCAGGAAGGCATACGTCAACGTTTTTGGCTTTTCGCGCGGCGCGGCGGGCGCCCGAGTGTTCGTCAGCAAGCTGATCAACTACTGGGCCAAGGCCGGGAAGCTGGCGGGCAAGATCGACTACGAAGTCAACTTCCTGGGGCTGTTCGATACGGTCGCGTCGGTGGGCCCGCCCGAGTCGTTTCAATCCGCCGTGGATCTGGAATACTTCGACGGGCATTTCTGGGCGGCAGGGGGCGGCGCCCTGAACATTCCCGCCCAGGTGCGGCGGTGCGTGCATTTCTTCTCCATGCATGAACAACGCATGAGCTTCCCGCTGGATTCCATCCGGAAGGGGAAGAGCTACCCGGCAGGCGACAGCAAGCTGCTGGAAGTGCCCTACCCGGGCGTCCACTCGGACGTGGGTGGCAGCTACGCGCCGGGCGATCAGGGCAAGTCGGTCAAGGGCGAGGGCCACCGGTTGGGCAAGATTCCGCTGCACGACATGTACATCGAGGCACTGAAGGTCGGTGTGCCGCTGCGGCTGGTGGATGCCAAGAACGACGAAGACCGGATGGATGCGAACAACATGCCGGATTTCGCCATCGACCCTGCCGTCGCCAAGGCTTTCAACGATTGGCGGGCAACCCTGCCCGCCATTGACGGCGTGGAGAAGGCCCTCGAATTTGGCCTGCGGCAAAGCCTGCAATGGCGCACCTTGCGCGCACGCTGGCACACCGGCACCTACATTACCAACCAAGGGTTCTACCACTATTGCGCGGAGCCGGCGAACAAGCGCGAGGACAGCAAGACTCCCCAGCAACTGCGCACTGACGTGGATAAGGCAAGGAAGGCCGATCCCGTAATCCAGAAGCTGGAACAGGACAGCATCCAGTTGAAGCTTCAGGTCCAGCAACTCAGAGACCGCGCAATGTTTCCCCAGACGACTTCGCAGGACATGGCGGGTTTGACCAAGCGCCGAGCCCTGGAGGCCAAGATTGCCGCGAACGATGCCGCCATCGCCGCGCGGGAGAATGAGCTGATGGCGGAGGCGGTTGGCAAGAACCCGGCCGACTGCCGCCCTGG
The DNA here is from genome assembly GCF_058787575.1 of Cupriavidus sp. FW305-3-2-15-C-LB2. NCBI lineage: Bacteria > Pseudomonadati > Pseudomonadota > Betaproteobacteria > Burkholderiales > Burkholderiaceae > Cupriavidus > Cupriavidus sp. FW305-3-2-15-C-LB2. The sequence continues at coordinate 29,665 of NZ_JBYSZW010000026.1, read as the reverse complement.
GGAAGGTGCCGATGACTTTGTCACCAATGACCGCACCGACTTGCTGGAGGCGGCTGAGGAATTCCAGTTGCTATTGGGATACCTGCACCCTGAACTTCAGCCCGGCTTGAATGTGCGGAAGGAAATGATGGCCCGGCCGGCTTTTTCACCCATCGGGGCAGCGGAACGGGTCGCCAATGGTTTCAAGTACCTGGCGATGCCCCGCGCAGAGCGTCCACGCACGGATTCGAAGCTGCTCGTTATGGTCGACGACGATATCTTGACCAAAAGCGCTGCCGTTCGCGGTTATTGGCCCATCGATGACGTATTGGTGGAACCTGCGCCGGAGATGATCCTCTACCTGAGGGCCACGACCGCTGCCAAGGCCGTGGACGACTTTGCCTTGCGTGAGAAGGCAGCCATTGAGTTGTTCGATAACTACATCCACGACAGCCGTGCCTGGTTCCGTGTGCCGAATTTCCACGAATACGCACCAGGCGGCTACGGGTGGGCCAGGACATTCTTTGTCGGCGACAGCAAGGCAGTGCGGCACCTCGGCATGAGCGCAAAGGGCGTGTTGGACAAGGTGCAAGATACCGCTCTGGCCGTCGAGCGCGAAATCGATGCCGCCAAGGACAGGGTCATGCGGGCATTGGGCGACGCAGCAGGGCGCGCAGCGGATGCCGCCCGGGATGCAGTCATCGATCAAGGCAGGAAGGCCATGGAAAAAGTCATCCCCTCGGGATTCCCGATGCCAAGGCTGTGACGGACGCGTGATGGCAAATGCACCGCTCTTGCCGCATCCGTCAATCCTTGAAGGAACGCCAACATGACAGCATGGCTAGACAAAGATGATCCCGCGCCGCAACGGACACGGCCGCCGAAACCAGGCTCCTCTGCCAGGCAGGCCGTAACCGGTCAGGAGACTCAGGAACCCGCCACGAAGCTTCTCCCTTCAGCCAAGACCATCGAGGTCCGCATTGCCGAGATCAACGGTGCGCGCAATCCCCTGCTGAAAGCCGCCAGGCCGCTGCTGCGCGCACTGGCAGACATCCCGCCCAAGCTGGATAAGCGCGGTGAGGTGGAACGTCTGCGCACCCTGCTGGAGCAGGAATTGCGCACCTTCCAGGCGGTGTGCGACCGACTGAACATCGACCGCAAACACACCACCGCCGCGCACTACGCACTCTGCACCGCGCTGGATGAGGCCGTGAGCCATACCGAGTGGGGCGGCGGCAGTGCGGCTTCGCTGGGCGCATGGCCTGGCAGCGCCCTGGCCTCGACCTTCCACCAGGACCGCGAGGGCGGCACCAAGGTGTTCCTCATCCTGGGCCGGTTGGTGGAATCGGTGGCCGAGAACATCGGCACCATCGAGGTCTACTACCACATCCTCTCGCTGGGGTTTCAGGGGCGGTATCGCGGCATGGCGGACGGTGACCAGCAACTGCACGCGATCCGGGGACGCCTGCTCGATGCGATCAGCAAGCACAACGGACCAGTGCCCAAGGAACTGTCTTCCCACTCGCAGCCCGCCCCGCCTGGCCGCTTCCATCACCTGAGCGGCATCCCGGTCTGGATGACCTGCGCAGCGGGCCTTCTGGCCGTCGCTGGCCTGGCCGGATACTACAAGTACCAGCTGATGCTCCAGGAGCGTGACGTAGTGCAACAGATCGGGGCCATTGGCAACCTGACTCCACCCCCCGCACCGAAGGCGTTGCGCCTGGCCGAGCTGCTCAAGGACGAGATCGCGCGCGGCGTGGTAGCTGTCAGGGACGACAACCACCGCAGCACCGTAGTGTTTCGCGGCGACGACATGTTCGGCGCGGGCCGGGCCGAGGTCAATGCGAAGCTGAAGCCGACGCTGAACAAAGTGGCGGGCGAAATCAATAAGTTGCAGGGCAAGGTGCAGGTGATCGGCCACAGCGACAACCAGCCCATCAAGAGCGCCCGCTACCCGTCCAACCAGGTCCTGTCCGAGGAGCGTGCCGCCATGGTCAGCGAATACCTCGCCAGCCAGGGCGTCGCCAAGAGACGCCTCGAAGCCATCGGCAAAGGCGACACCGAGCCGTTGACGGACAACAAGACCCCCGCCGCCCGCGCGGCGAACCGGCGGGTGGAAGTGGTCGTCACACAGTAGGAAGCTCGGACGCCAAGGCGGGCTATAAAGGGCGGTTGAACCGGCGGCTTTCCCTTCACGCCTTCTCTCCCGCTACCTGGTTCACCGACAGGGCCTGCGCCGTCTGGATCAGCGGCGCCCGCGCTTCATCCAGGCTGAGGCTGGCACCGAGGCAGCGCAGGTTACGCCCGCGCTGCCTCGGTTGCCGCCGCAGCGCGTGTCCGGCTGACCATCAGTGCCAGCAACGCCGCCACCATGCAGGCCGCACCGGCCGCGTACAGCGCCGGCGTATAGGTCAGCAGCAGCGTACGGCTCAACCCCGCACCGAACGCTGCCACGGCCGCGCCGATCTGGTGGGCCGCGAAGATCCAGCCGAACACCATCGGCGCGCGTTCGCGCCCGAAGGCGGTGGCCGCCAGCTTGATAGTGGGCGGCACGGTGGCGATCCAGTCCAGGCCGTAGAACATCGCAAAGATCGACAGGCCGTACAGCGTGAAGGTCGAATGCGGCAGCCAGAACAGCGACAGGCCGCGCAGCGCGTAGTACCAGAACAGCAGCTTGCGGCTGTCGTAGCGGTCCGACAGCCAGCCCGACAGGATGGTGCCGATGAAATCGAACGCACCCATCATCGCCAGCGCCGAGGCGGCCGGCACCGGGCCCATGCCGAAGTCGCCGCACAGCGCGATGAAGTGGGTCTGGATCAGCCCGTTGGTGCTCAGGCCGCAGATGAAGAAGGTGCCGGCCAGTACCCAGAAGGTCTGGGTACGGGCGGCATCGCGCAGCACCAGGAAAGGCCCGCGCAGCGTGAACGGCGTGACGGTTTGTGCGGCGGGCGGCGTGGCTGGATGGGCCGGGATATCGCCAAACGCCGCCAGGCCGACATCGGCGGGTCGGTTGCGCATCAGTGCGAATACCAGCAGCGCCAGCGCCGCGCAGGCAGCCAGCACCGGCAGCACGGCCACGCGCCAGCCCATATGCTCGATCAGCCAGGCGGCCACCGGCAGGAAGGCCAGTTGCCCCGTCGCCGCGCTGGCCGTCAGGATGCCGATCACCAGCCCGCGCCGCGCGCTGAACCAGCGGTTGGCAACCAGGGCCGCCAGCACCAGCGCGGTCAGCCCGGAGCCAACGCCCAGCATCAGGCCCCAGGCGACAAAGAGCTGCCACAACTCGGTCGTCACGGTGGCCAGCGCCATGCCACCGGCAATCAGCGCCAGCGCGGCGCAGACCACGTTGCGCACCCCGAAGCGATCCATCAGCAGCGCCGAGAACGGTGCCATCAGCCCGAACAGCGCAAAGCGAAAGGCCAGGATCGATGAGATCTGGTCGGTGTTCCAACCCATCTCCTTGGTCAGCGGCTTAAGGAAGGCGCCAGGCAGGCCAAGCGCGGCCGAAGTGGTGAGCATCACCAGGAAGGTCAGGGCGGCGACCAGCCACGCGTAGTGGATGCCGCGCCGGTCGAGCCGGCTGGAAAGGGCTTGCGCGAACATGGGGGTCTCGTTGTCAGGGTCCGGGAGGCGTTGGCAAAGGGCAAAGCGAAGCCATCCCCGCCGTGTCTGACGGCGGCGGGGTGTCTCAGCCTTGGGGAAAACGGGGTTTAGGCGGTGCTGCCCAGCAGGCGGCTCCGCACCGCATTCAGCATCTCGTCGGAGAGCGGATCGCCGTCGGCGGCACGCGCCAGCGTAAGGGCGCCGACCAGCAGGGCCATGCGCACCAGCGCTTCATCGTGGCGCAGCTGGGGGTCATCGGATTCAACTGTCTGCGCCATGTCGTCCACCAACACGCGCAATCCTTCCACGTAGGCCTGGCGCACGGGCTTGCCGGCCGGCTCGCGGGCCACGTCCACGGCCAGCGCCGCGGCGGCACAACCCACGCCCGGGTTGGCGCAATGCGCGGCGGTCAGGTAGGGCTCAACCAGGTTGGCCAGCATGGCCTTGCGGTCGCCATCGGCGCGGGCCAGGCGGCGTTCCCAGCGGGCGGTCGATTCTTCAAACGCGCGCTTGCAGGCCTGCGCGGCCAGCGCGTCCTTGGAGGCGAAGTGGCCATAGAAGCCGCCATGGGTCAGGCCCGCGTCGGCCATCAACTCGGCCACGCTGACGCCATTCAGGCCGCGTTCGCGGAACAGGCGCGACGACGCCTGTTCGATCGCCTCGCGGTTCTTGTCGGTTTGTTCGCGTGATGCGCGTGCCATCTGAAGACCTCTTCGGGATTTATGCCTTGACCGGAGTTTAGATGATGACCATACTTTATTCAATAGATGATGATCATCATCTATGTGCAGTCTCCCTTTCGCCGCATTTGTGCCGATGTGTGTCCAGGTGCCGGCTCCCAATCTTCACAGGAGTGATCAGTCATGCAGAACCTCTTCGACCTTGGCGGCCGCGTTGCCGTCATCACCGGCTCCACCCGTGGCATGGGCCTGGAAATGGCGCGCGCGCTTGGCGCGGCCGGCGCCGCCGTGGTGGTGTCCGGGCGCGATGCAGGCGCGGCGCGCGACGCCGCCAGTCAGCTGGAGGCCGAGGGCATCCGCGCCACCGGCATCGCCTGCGATATCGCCGATGTCGACAGCGTGCGCGCCTTCGCGGAGCAGGCGCTGGCCGCGTATGGGCGCGTCGATGCACTGGTGCTCAATGCCGCCGCGAGCGGCCAGCCCGGATCGATGCTGAGCCAGGGACCCGAGGTGTTCGATGCGGCCATGGCGGGCAATGTGCGCGGCAACCTGGTGCTGGTGAACGCCCTGGCGCCGCAGATGATCGGTCGCCATGACGGATCCATCATCTTCATGTCGAGCATTGCCGCCAAGCGTGGCTCTGCCTTCCTGGGGATGTACAGCGTGACCAAGGCCGCCATCGACCAGGCGGTACGCAGCCTGGCGCTGGAGTTGGGGCCGTCCGGCATCAACGTCAACGCAATCAATCCCGGCCCGGTGCGCACCGAGTTCTCACGCGACGCGCTGTGGGGCGATCCGGAGCGCGAGGCGCGGCTGGCTGCGGGCGTGCCGATGCGGCGCATCGGCGAGGCCAGCGATGTCGCGGGTCTTGCCGTCCTGCTGGCGGCACCGGCCGGGCGCTTTATCCACGGGCAGAGCATCGGCGTGGATGGCGGGCTGTCGGCGCAGTAACCCCGTGCCGTGGCGGGCGGCCGATGCTCAGTGTCATTGGCCGGGCGGAGGCGAAATGTGCATACATAGGAACGCGCCTTCAGCACGTTGAAGGGTTTTCCCGTATCGTCTTGACCTGACGTTCACCATGCCTTGTGTGCAGCCCTCGCACCACTAGTCCCGGCATGGCGGCAACCGGTAAAGACAGTGTCCAGCACAGCACCCCTCCAATCCGCTTCCACCGCGGACGCCGCGATGACTTCGCGCGAGCGCCGCGGCATGGCCGCCATCCTCATCGCCGTCGCCCTTGCCACCCTGGATACCGCGATCGCCAACACGGCGCTGCCGTCGATCGCGGCGGACCTGCGCGCCACGCCGGCCGCGTCGGTGTGGGTGATCAATGCCTACCAGCTGGCCATGGTGTCGACGCTGCTGCCGTTCGCGGCGCTGGGCGGCGTGGTGGGCCACCGGCGCATCTACCTTGGCGGCGTGGTGCTGTTCACCGCCGCCTCCGTGGTGTGCGCGCTGGCGTGGTCGCTGCCGACGCTGGCGGCGGCGCGTGTGCTGCAAGGCATCGGCGCGGCGGCAATCATGAGCGTCAACACGGCGCTGATCAGCGCGATCTTCCCCACGCACCGGCTCGGGCGCGGACTGGGGCTCAATGCGCTGGTGGTGGGCGTGTCGTTCGCGGTGGGCCCCACCGTGGCCTCGGTGATCCTGTCATTCGGCACGTGGCCGTGGCTGTTCGCCGTCAACCTGCCGATCGGCCTGCTCGCGCTGGCGATCGGGCGCGGCTCCTTGCCGCAGACGCCGCGCAGTGCGCATGGGTTCGACCGCGTCGCGGCGGGGCTCAGCGTGGTTGCCTTTGCCGCGCTGGTCCTTGCGCTGGGCGAAGGTGCGCAGCGCGCGCCGCTGCATCTGTCGCTGGCCGCGGCGGGCATCTTCATGGTGACGTTCGGCCTGCTGCTGTGGCGCGAGCGCGGCCATCCGGCGCCGATGCTGCCGGTGGACCTGTTCCGGCGGCCCATGTTCGCGCTGTCGACGCTGACCGCGGTGTGCTCCTTCGCCGCGCAAGGCCTCGCCTTCGTCTCGCTGCCGTTCTACTTCCAGCACGTGCTCGGGCGCGGGCAGGTCGAGACCGGTTTCCTGCTGACCCCGTGGTCCGTCGTGGTGGCGCTGATCGGGCCGCTTGCCGGGCGCCTGTCTGACCGCTACCCGCCGGCCGTGCTCGGCGGCGTGGGGCTGGCGGTGCTTAGCGTTGGCATGCTGTCGCTGGCCATGCTGCCGGCCGACCCCAGCGCGCTTGATATCGGCATCCGCATGTGCATCTGCGGTGCGGGTTTCGGCTTCTTCCAGTCGCCCAACCTCAAGGCGTTGATGACGAGCGCCCCGCGCGAGCGCAGCGGTGGCGCCAGCGGCGTGGTGGCCACGGCGCGGTTGCTGGGGCAGGCCACGGGTGCAGCACTGGTGGCGCTGTGTTTTGGCATTGCCGGGGACCACGGGCCGGGGTTGGCCCTGGCGCTGGGCGCGGGCTTCGCCGGGCTGGCCGCGATCGCGAGCTGGCTGCGCCTGGCAGCGCGCGATCCGTTGGCGGCGTCGTAGCGGCGCGGCCGGGCCGGCAGCAATTCCGGCGCCGGCCTAGAATCGATATTTCCTGTCCGATCCCTGCATGGAGCAGCACGCATGAGCTTTCTGTTCGAACCGCTCGCCATCGGCGATCTCACCCTCGCCAACCGCATCATCATCGCCCCGATGTGCCAGTACTCCGCGCGGGACGGCAACGCCGGCGACTGGCACATGATCCACCTCGGTTCGCTGGCGCTGTCCGGCGCCGGCATGCTGATCGTGGAAGCCACGGCAGTCTCGCCCGAAGGGCGCATCACGCCGCAGGACCTGGGCCTGTATTCGGACGAAAACGAGGCGGCGCTTGGCCGCGTGGTCAAGGCGATGCGCGCGCATTCGCCGATCGCCATTGCGATCCAGCTGGGGCATGCCGGCCGCAAGGCGTCGAGCCAGGCGCCATGGGATGGCGGGCAGCAGATCGCGCCGGATGCGCCTGGTGGCTGGCATGCGGTGGCGCCTTCCGCGGTACCGCATGGCGCGGAAGAAGTCGCGCCTGCCGCGCTGGACCGTGCCGGCATGGACAAGGTGCGCGACGACTTTGTCGCGGCGGCAAGGCGTGCGGCGCGGCTTGGGTTGAACGGGATCGAGATCCATGCCGCGCACGGCTACCTGCTGCACCAGTTCCTGTCGCCGCTGGCCAACCATCGTGACGACGAATACGGCGGCAGCCTGGAGAACCGCATGCGGTTCCCGATCGAGGTGTTCGACGCGGTGCGTGAGGTGTTCCCGGCTGAGCGTCCGGTGTGGATGCGTATTTCCGCAACCGACTGGGTGCCGGGCGGATGGGATATCGAAGGCACGGTGGCGTTGTCGAAGGCTCTCAAGGCGCGCGGCTGCGCGGCGATCCATGTGACCACCGGCGGCGTGTCGCCGCAGCAGGCGATCAAGCTCGGGCCCGGCTACCAGGTGCCGTACGCGCAGCGCGTAAAGGCCGAGGTTGGCCTGCCGACGATTGCGGTGGGCCTGATCACTGAGCCGGAGCAGGCCGAAGCCATCATCGCCAACCACGAAGCCGACGCGGTGTCGCTGGCCCGTGCCATGCTGTATGACCCGCGCTGGCCCTGGCATGCGGCCGCGCGGCTGGGCGCAAGCGTGCAGGCGCCGAAGCAATACTGGCGGTCGCAGCCGCGCGAACTGAAAGACCTGTTTGCCGATGCGGCTTTCGGGCAGCGCTAGGCTGCCGGTCGATACAGGAGGAACCCGCCATGAGACCCCGGATTACGCTGATCACGCTGGGTGTCGATGACCTGCAGCGTGCGGTGCGCTTCTATCGCGACGGCCTGGGACTGCCCACCGCAGGCATTGTCGGCGAGCAGTTCGAGCACGGCGCCGTGGCCTTCTTCGACCTGCAGGCCGGATTGAAGCTCGCGGTCTGGCCGCGCACCAGTCTTGCGCATGACACCGGACTGCAGCTGACACCGCGCGCGCAGACGGATTTCTCGCTGGCGCATAACGTCGGCGACAAGGCGGAAGTGGATGCGGTGATGGCCCAGGCGCTGGCCGCGGGCGCCAGCGTGGTCAAGCCGGCGCAGGATACGTTCTGGGGCGGGTACGCCGGCTATTTCCAGGATCCCGACGGGCATCTGTGGGAAATCGCCTGGAATCCTGAGATGTTGCCCGCGGATTAAGGACCGGCGCGATGCGCGCCTTGCGCACGCCCCGTTCCTTCTATCAAGACCTTGCCTTGCGGCGCTGCATCATGACTGGTGCAGTGCCGCAAAGGGATTTCCATGATTGCCACGCTCCGTCGAAGTGGTGACTATCATTTCAACAGACAGCCATAGCATGCTGGCGACGGAGCGCCCCCACGCATTCCCGCAAGACCCCCGCATCACGCCCCGTCGGCAGCCCACCGAAGTAAAGCAATAAGAACAATGGCAAGGGAGACATCCATGCAAGTCTATGACAGCCTGCTGTATGTGACTGCGATGGTGCTGGTGTGTTTGTATGTGTATCTGGGCGTGCTGTCCCGCAGCACGGCGATCCGGCTGGGTTCCCCGGCGATCGTTGCGGGGCTGGTGCTCGCCTATTCGCTGTCCCCGCTGCACTCGGGCGGCTGATGCCGCCGGCCCCCGGCTGAGCGGGGGTTCTGCTGATTCTACCGCGGCCGCCGCCTGACGGTCGGGGTTGCCTTCGCCCTGCGTGATCGAGTCGCGCGGCAGCGTATCGATCGCTGCCGGCAAGTCCTGCGGTAGCACCGGTTGTGCAGCCCAACGAAAAAAATGCCGGCGCCGCAAGGCGACACCGGCTTGAATCGCTGTCCGGACGCAGCAGTCCGGCCTGACGACTTGCAGCGGAGTTACAGACGGTTGACCGAGATGCTGAAGAACCGGCGAGCCGTATTCACGCCGATCGCCACATTCAGGCCCGTGTTGCCAATCGACATGCTGATGGCCTCACTACCGCCGCTGTTGTTGGGCGTCGGGGCACGGTAGCGCAGCCCGTCGAGCGGGGTGTTCACCTTCCAGGTGTCCACCCGTCCGTCGTCGCGCTCGCGCGTGTACGTGTTTGCCTGGGCATCCACCGCGGTGACCTTGACCGTGGAGGCCGTCGTCGTGCTGATGCCATCGGCCGTGGCGGAGTTGCTGTCCACCGGAAGAATGCTCATGTCCCAGAACGAACTGGTCGCGCCCACGGCAGGCAGCGCACGGGCGATCCGCCTGGTGGCCATCGTGAATCCGTCACCGTGGGTGAAGACGATGACCAGTTGCCCGTCGGTGCCCTTGAACGCGTAGGCCCGCTCAACACCACCGTCCTGATCGGTGAGGTTCAGCCCGCCATCGGGGTTGAGCGTGATGGTGGGAAATTCATCCGGCAGCCATGCCGAGCACGAATCCAGGCCCGAGCAATCTGCGCCGGCGGTCACCTTGCCCGCGGCATCCAGGCTGAAGTTCACGCGCGACGCCGCGTACGGCGACGGGCCATCGCGCTCATAGCCAAGACCATTCCAGTCGCCAGCCAGGTCGGCCAGGGCCAGTGCCTGGGCAGGAATCAGCAGGGCGGGCAGGCGGTTGACCGTGCCAGCCGGAGGCAGCACCACGCTCAGGCCCGACTTGGTGACCAGCACGGTGTCGGTGCCTGCGGTGAAGCGGCAGGCTTCCGATGCGTCGGCGGTGAAGGTGGTCACGTCGGTGCCCAGCTTGAACTGCAACGTGGCGGCGTCCATTTCGCCGGCTTCTCCAATCGGCGTGCCCAGTTCCACGACGTGGTACTTGCCGGTCTTCAACCCGGCGCAGGTGGCCGCTGCCGGTTGCAGTGCGGTCTGGACTGCCGCTGCGCCGGCATTGGCAGCGACTGCCGAAGAAAGCTCAGCCAGCGTGGTCTTGGATGCCTCCAGGCGATCGCCCAACTGGTCCAGCAACTGGTCCTGCGCATTGCCCGCGTTGGCGCCGTTGGCGGCCACCAGCGGATCCTTGACCGGGTCGATGCTGGAAAGGTCGACCACGCCCGTCAGCACCAGGCGCACGGCGCCGATGGCACTGGTTACGTTGTCGGAGGTGAGCCTGGCTTGCGCGTTCGCATCGAACTGCTCGAAGAAGGCATCGGTGTTGCCCTGTGCCAGTGAAGCGGTGACCAGCTCGGTCAGCGGCGTGATGTTGGCCGTCGCGGTGGTGCCGGTGCCGGCTTCGACCACGGAATGCAGCGTGGTGCCGTCAGGCGCCGTGACGCTGAGCACGCAGGGACGCGTCGCGCCTTCGATGCTGATGGTGAAGCTGCCGTCCGCCGCGGTGGTGGCGGTGCCGCTGCCCGATGCGCACTTGGCCTGCACGGCGGCATTGCCCAGTGCGGCGCCAACTGCGGCGGTGCCGCTGATCCTGGTGGCGGCAGGTGCCGCCGTGGTGGTGGTCGGCGCGGTCGAACCGCCATCGCCGCCTCCGCATGCAGACAGGACCGCCGTCGCCAGACCCGTCAAGAACAGTTGTTTTGTTTTCATCCCGTTTCGCCCTGTATGGTTTTTGTTCTGGCGGAGTCCTGCGGTGGTCGATATCCGGCTCATGCAGGCCCCGCCCGCAGGGTGGCTGACCCGCCCCGCGAGGCGAGTCTGCGTGATAGGGGGGGATGGGGCCAACCCGAGTTCAGGCGATTGACAAATTGTCGGGAGTGTGTGGGCAGAGGCTGCTGCGGCAACGCTGCAGGATGGCTGTCACGTGCCTGGCTGCCGTGGTTGCATTCATTGGTCTGGCGGAAAAAAAGAAAAGCCGGTGCCGCAGGGCGGCACCGGCTTGGTTCGTGTCCGGGCGCGGGGTGCCCGGATTCACGGTTGGGGGCGAGGTTACGGGCGGCCGACCGAAATATCGTAGAACAATCCGTTCACGCCGATGCCGAGGGTCAGGGCGGTATTGCCCGGGATCAGCGCAATCATTGCCGATGCATTGCTGGTTGCTGCGCGCGGTGGTTGACAAACTCCGCGCCATGTGACGCCCAGGCCGCTGTGTCAGGCAGCCGTCGGCACAAGGCCGGGCCAGGTGGCAGTGGGCGCTGTGGTGCGGCTGCCTGCCCGGCAATCTTCCACCAGGCGCGCCGCATCGATGCCGAACCAGTTCTGCCAGCTGCGCGCCAGCGCGCTGCCGGAACGCAGGCCGGCATGCGCCGCCAGCACGTCCAGCGAAGACACCGGGCCGGCGGCGGCCAGCGCGTGCAGGGCATGGGCGGCGCGTTGCTCGCGCAGCAGCGGGTGCAGCGCCTCGCCTTCGGCGAAGAGCCGGGCGCGCACCTGGCGGGCCGGCACCTGCCATTGCGCGGCCAGGCGCTCGACATTCCAGTCGGTATCGGGGCGGGAAAAGACCAGGCCGGCAAAGCGGCGCGACCAGGGCCTGTCGCCGGGCTTGCCGGCCAGGCGCGGGCATTCACTGTCTGGGACGGCAGTCAGGACGATGGCGCAAGGGTGCTGCCACGTGCCGGGCAAGTCGCAGTCGAAGTGGGCAAAGGCGTGGACCACGAACGGGTCGCCGGGCCGCACCTCGCGCCGCGCATTGGCGTCGCGCAGGCTGGCCGTGCCGTGCAGGGCTTGTACCTGCACGGCAAAGGGGAAGCGCAGGCGGGCAAAGCGGACGTGGTGACGGCTGACAAGCGGCATGCGGAAGACAACCCGGAAGCTGAGCGGGGGTGCGGCCGGTAACTGTCGCAGGATTCAACGGGCGGCGCAAGGCCGCGGACGTCGTCCGTTTGATCGTTCACGGCGCCCGGTGACGGCGGCGTTACAGCTCGGACAGCCCGAAGTGGCGCAGCCGGGGCAGGTCGGTCACGCGGATGCTCTGGTAGGACAGGTGGACCATGCCGGCATCGGCCAGCCGGCGCAGCGCCTGGTTGACCCGCTGGCGCGACAGCCCGGTCAGCAGGCCGATCTCTTCCTGCGACAGCTCCAGCACGGGGCTGGTGCGCGGATACAGGTCCGGGTGGAACAGCTGCGCGATGGCCTGCGCCACGCGCGCATCGGCGCCCAGCAGGCGGTCGTTCTGCACGGTGGCGATGAACTGGCCCATGCGCTCATTGAGCTGGCGCACGACAAAGCTGGCGAACGGCAGGCTCTGCGCCAGCAGCGTATTGAACACCGGCTCTGGCACCAGCAGCACCTGCGAGTCACGGATCGCGATCACGTCATAGCGGCGGTCTTCGCGCTTGATCACGCTGCCTTCGCCGCACCAGCCGCCGGCGGGCACGCCGGAGAAGGTGCAGCCGCGCCCGTCGGGGGTGTACACCGCCAGCTTGATCAGGCCGCTGTCCACCCCGATCCAGTGGCGCGACGGCTCGCCGCGCCGGGCGATGAAGGCGCCCGCGGCAAAGGACTGGAGCAGCGTTTCGCGCGCGGCCAGCGCCTGGTGTTCCGGCGCCAGGGCACCGAACCAGGCATGGCCGGCAAGGACTGCGGCAGGGGCGGAAATCGGGTCTGCAGGTTCGCTCATGGCATGGACGCGCGGCTCGGGCCGGGTCCCTGTAAGAATCGTGTAAGCCTTGCCTGGCGCGGGTTTGCGGCAGGTTTGTCGTCTCGGCGACAGTGCGCCAGCGTGTGCGATGATAGCCTTGTGCCAGAAAAAGTGACAGCGCCGGATGGCGCGGACAATGGTCACCTCGCCCCGGACATCGCTGCACCCATGCAGCGCATTGACAGCATCACGCGGCCTGTTGCGCGGCCCTGCCGCCAACGCCGCCAGATACGCGGAGACACAAGCAATGCCCACCGATTTCGACAGCGGCCTGGCCCGCAACGCGGCCAACTTCGTGCCGCTTACGCCCATCGACTTCCTGGTCCGCGCCGCCGAGGTGTACGGCCAGCGCCTGGCCATCGTGCACGGCCCGCTGCGCCAGAACTGGCGCGACACCTATGCGCGCGCACGGCGCCTGGCCAGCGCGCTGGCGCGTGCCGGCATCGGCAAGGGCGATACCGTGGCCGCGCTGCTGCCCAATACGCCGGCCATGGTGGAGGCGCATTTCGGCGTGCCGATGGCGGGCGCCGTGCTCAATGCGCTCAATATCCGCCTCGACGCCGCCAACCTGGTCTTCATGCTGCGCCATGGCGAGGCGCGCGTGCTGCTGGCCGATACCGAGTTTGCCGACCTGGCGCGCCAGATGGCGCTGGAGATCCCCGGCCTGAAGGTCATCGCCGTGCATGACGTGCTGGGCCCGCAGGAGGCGCCGTTCGGCGACACCGATTACGAAGCCTTCCTCGCCTCGGGCGACCCGGACTATGCGTGGCACATGCCGGCCGACGAGTGGGAAGCCATCGCGCTGAACTACACCTCGGGCACCACCGGCGACCCCAAGGGCGTGGTCTACCACCACCGCGGCGCGGCCATCAATGCCGTGTCCAACATCCTCGAGTGGGATTTGCCCAAGCACCCGGTCTACCTGTGGACGCTGCCGATGTTCCACTGCAATGGCTGGTGCTTCCCGTGGACCGTTGCCGCGCGCGCGGGCGTCAACGTGTGCCTGCGCAAGTTCGAGCCCAGGCTGGTGTTCGACCTGATGCGCGAAGAGGGCGTGACCCACTACTGCGCCGCGCCGATCGTGCATACCGCGCTGGTCAATGCGCCCGCCGCGTGGCGCGAGGGCGTGCGCGGCCCGGTGCGCGGCATGGTGGCCGGCGCACCGCCGCCGGCCGCGGTGCTGGCGCAGATGGAGGCGATGGGGTTCGAGCTGACCCATGTCTATGGCCTGACCGAGGTCTACGGCCCGGCCGCGGTCTGCGCCGAGCAGGATGACTGGAGCACGCTGTCCGAGCAAGACCGCGCGGTCAGGAAGGCGCGTCAGGGCGTGCGCTATCACCTGCAGTCGCAGGTGGCGGTGCTCGATCCCGATTCCATGCAGCCGCTGCCGGCCGATGGCGAGACCATCGGCGAGATCATGTTCCGCGGCAATATCTGCATGAAGGGCTACCTCAAGAACGAGAAGGCCACGCGCGAGGCCTTTGCCGGCGGCTGGTTCCATACCGGCGACTTGGGTGTGTGCATGCCCGATGGCTATATCAAGATCAAGGACCGCAGCAAGGACATCATTATTTCCGGCGGCGAGAACATCTCCAGCGTTGAGGTGGAGGACGCGCTCTACCGGCATCCCGCGGTGCTGGCCGCCGCAGTGGTGGCGCAGCCCGATGCCAGGTGGGGCGAGACCCCATGCGCGTTTGTCGAACTGAAGGACGGCGCCAGCGTCAGCGCGGAAGAACTGATCGCGCATTGCCGCACGCTGCTGGCGGGCTTCAAGGTGCCCAAGGCGGTCTACTTCGGGCCGCTGCCCAAGACCTCGACCGGCAAGATCCAGAAGTTCGAGCTGCGCCGCAAGGTGAAGTCGGATTCGGCGATCGACGTTTGATGGGCTGAAGCGGCGCTGGTGCAGCGCCGCTATTGCAGCGCCGCGTCCTCGGCATCGTGCAGGCCGGCGATGTGCGTGTCGATGGCCTCGCGCCCCCAGGCAATGCCCGCGCGCGTGGCGTCGGTGGCGCAGCCAAAGCGCGTCTGCGCGGCCGGGCAGGGCAGCGCCAGCTTGCTGCCGTGATGCCAGATCTCCGCGCGCAGCGTCCACCACCCGTCATGCTGGCCGCCATAGCGCAGCGCCGCGACATGGATGCGGTGGCCGCGGTATGTCACGTTCTGGTCATGCCATCCACTGGGCATAGACGTGAGGCGCGCCGGGGCAACTCAACGCGCCCGCATCTCGGCGGGGTTGCCGGGTTTGGGCGGGCGGTGCCAGTCCTGGTCGATGTCCGGGAACACCTCACATTCACCCCGCACGATGTTTTCAATGGTGGCGCATACGCATTCGGTGCCGCGCGGCCCCACGCAGACCAGGCTGCGCGGATGGTCGGTGTGCTGCGGGATGGCATAGACGCGCATGCCCTCGCGGAAGAGGGGATGCTTGGTGAGGCGCTCGTTCATCAGTTCAACGAAGCGCTGGGGAGTGACGACCGGCTTATCCATTGCATGCTCCTGCGGCCTTGCCCACCGTGCCCGTTTCTAGGGGCGGCATGGCGACCAGGTCAGTTAAGGCCAGGAATATGACAGGCAGGTGGCAGGAAGCGCCCCGGGCAGCATACGTTGCCCGGGCGTGGCCGGAACGGAAAACCGCAGGTAAATGCATACCCCGCGTTGCCACTGCCACGCTTCCAGACTAGGACACGCGGCACGTAGTGCAAGTGTTGCGCGATGCCGTGGGGGCTTCAGGTGGCGTGCAGCTCGCCTGCGGCGCGCGGACCGTTCAGTATGCCGTTGCCGGCGGCCCAGCAGGCGGCCTCGGCCTCTGCGCGGGAACCGTAGGTGGATGGCGCTGCGACGGTGCAATCCTCGTCGGCGGCGCCACAGCGTTCTTCCATGACGATGCGCCAGGTGAACTGGCCGGGTGCATCTTCAAGGACGTGAAGCACCAATGTGCGGTGATCGTCAGTCAGCGTGAGGGGCAAAGTCGACATGGCTGTCTCCCGTTCGCGGGTGGGCGCCATTGATGCTAGCAAGAGGTCGCCGCAAATGCCATGACTGTCTTGCGGCCGCGGCATGGCAAGATACGGCCTTTGCGGCCTTCGCCGCGCCTGTACTTTCCGCCAGACCATGCCCATCTCGCCTGAGCTCAACCAAGGGGTCGCCGCCCTGACGGCACATTACGATGCCACCGTGCTGCCGCTGTGGACCGCCAGCGGCTGGAACGGCGACCTGCTGCTGCCCTACGAGGCACTCGACGGCGCCAGTGCCGCGCCGTTGGCGCCGGCCCGCTATCGCGCCATGGCATGCGCCCGCCAGCTCTATGTGTTCTCGCTGGCCGGCAACCATGCGCATGCCGATACGCTGTTCGGCTCGCTGCAGGCCTACTTCGGCAATGGCGAGGGCGCGTGGCTCTATAGCGTCGACCCGGCCGGCACGCCGCTCGATGCCACGCGCGACCTCTATACGCATGCCTTCGTGATCTTCGCCTGCGCCAACTATCATGCGCGGCGCGGCAATCCCGATGCGCTCGACGTGCTCGATGAAACCGTCGATGTCGTCGAGGACCTCTTCGGCGACGAACAGGGCCTGTACCACGCCGCGCTTACCGAGCATTTCCGGCCCAAGGGCGCCGGCGTGCTGCAGAACCCCATCATGCACCTGACCGAGGCCTACCTGGCCGCGCTGGATGCGACCGGGGACGAATGGTATGCCGAACGCCTGCGCGAGATCGCGATGGCGGTGCATGAGCGCTTTGTCGATCCGGCCAGCGGCTGCATTGCCGAGCTGCCCCAAGGCAGCCCCGGCAACCGCATCGAGCCGGGCCACCAGTTCGAGTGGTTCTCGCTGGTGGCAGGCAGGCCGGCGCTGCTCGGCGACCTGCCGCTGGCCGATACGCTGCGCCAGGCCTTTGCCTTTGCGCAGCGGCACGGCGTGGTGCCGTCGACGCAGGGCGTCAGCGCGGCACTGAACGCCGATGGCTCCATGCTGGACGATACCCAGCGCATCTGGGCGCAGACCGAATATGCGCGCGCGCTCGCCGTGCATGGCGCGCCGGAGTCGCTGGCGGCGCTGGAAGCCTGGACGCAGCAGTTCCGCAGCCGCTTCCTGCACGATCACGGCTGGCATGAATGCCTGGCGCGCTCGGGCAGCGTGGTACGCGCCGAGATGCCTTCGACCTCGCCGTACCACCTGGCGACGTCCTACTCGGCGCTCGCCGCGCTGGCCGGCGTGGCGTGGCCGGCATTGCCAGGGGCTTAGGCCACCCTGCGCGAGGCGGTGCGGCAGCACGATGCGCTGCTGCGGGGCGTTTGTGGCGGCACAGGCCCTGCAGAGGCAGCCGCGTAGGCGGCGGCTACCGCGCTCTTATCAATTCTTTGCAGTCGTCGGTGGGCACCGCGCCTACACTCAAGCCCGCGCTCCGGCCCGTGCTGTTGTTCTTCTTAACCACTGGTCGTCGTTCTGAAGTTACGGGCCGGGGCGCACCCGATGCGGCTCAGCGCCGCGCGCCCAGGGCCTGCGACAGCCGCTCCGGCTGTTGAGCGGCCGGGGACGCAGCGTGGGTCTGGATCAGGCCTGCGCCGGCGGGCTTCACCCGGACGGCCATTTGCTCGACCCTTTTGGCGGCCTGGGTCTCGGCGTGGTCATTCAGGATCAGGCACAGCAGTGTCAGCAAGGCTGCTGCGATCATGCTCAGCGCGATCCAGGCCAGGCAGTGCTTGCGTTCCATGGTAGGCGGGAGGGGGGCGTCATCAGTGCGCGAAGTTTACGCGCCCGCGCGCAATGCAATTGTCAATCTTTGCAAACGCCGGCCGCCGTCCGGCCCGCTATTCCGTCACGCCGTTTTCATGCAGCAGCCGCTCGCATTCTTCCAGCATGTCGTAGGCAAACGCAGACTGGTAGTTGGGATCGAGGGCTTCCATCATTTCGTGCGCGGCGTACAGGCCGGCCTCGCGTGACAGGGTCTCAGCCAGCTGGCGTGCAACCTGGTCGCTCAGTTCCGACAACAGGCGCCGCTCGGACAGCGGCAACTGCAGCTTCGAGCGCGACAGCCATTCGCCGGCCAGCGTCGCACCCTGGGCGTCGGTCATCCACTGGCGGTGTTCATAGTAGGCCGACAGCCGTTCGGCAGCGAGTGCGAACAGCAGTGCCTTGCGGGTATTGAAATCGATCCTGGGGAGTGGGGCGAGGGTCATGCTTGCGGCGTGGTGCGATGCGCGGCGCAGCGGCCGGCAATCATCTTGTCGGGGAGCGGATCAGGACTGCGCGGTGGCTGCCTGCGCAAAGCGCGCTGCCAGCCAGGCGCCGATGGCGGCGATCTCTTCCAGGCAGACCGAATGGCCCATCGGATAGGTGCTCCAGGTCACCGGGTGCTGCCGCGCCTGCACGAAATCGCGGGCGGCGACGCCCAGCTGCAGCGGCACCACGTCGTCCTGCGTGCCATGGGCGGCAAAAACGGGCGTGGTGGCGTTGGCGGCGCTGACCTCGGCCGCCAGCGCTTTCGGCGCAGGGATGTAGGTGGACAGCGCGACGATGCCGGCCAGCGTCTCGGCATGGCTCAGCCCGGCGGTGTAGGCAATCGCGCCGCCCTGCGAGAAGCCTGCCAGCACGATGCGGTGCGTGGGGATGCCACGGGCGTTCTCGCGCGCAATCAGTGCGCGAATGGCTTCGCAAGAGGCACGGATGCCGGCTTCATCGGCGCGTCGCCCGGATTCATCGAGGGAATAAATGTCATACCAGGCCGGCATGACATAACCGCCGTTGCAGGTCACGGGGATAGCCGGCGCGTGCGGGAAGATAAAGCGCACGCCGGGCGCTGCGGGCAGGCGCAGCTCAGGCACGACCGGGGCGAAATCGCTGCCGTCGGCGCCCAGCCCATGCATCCAGATGACGGCGCATGCGGGATTGGGCGCGGTTTCGAATTCGATCGCGGGCAGCAGTTCGCTCATGGGGCTGGTTCCTGTGGATATGCGCCTGCGCGCCGCACGGGCGCCAGGCAGCGCGAGTATCGCACAGGTCGGGGCCTGTCCCGGCTGCGTCAGGCCGCGGACGGAACGATAGGGACCGTGGTGAGGCCAGGCGTGCGTGCCGGCAGCTCCGGCATCGCAGGCGGCGTGGCGCGGCGCTTGTCGACCACGTCTTCCACGCCCTTGGCCGCGACGTCTTCCAGGAACGCCACCATGTCGCGGTAGTAGGCCACCTGCATTTGCGCTTCGAGCAAGCGCCTTTCGGCCTGGAACAGCGTCAGCCTCATGTCTTGCAGTTCCCTCTCGGCGATTTTCTCCGGGGTCGGCGGACTGAACAGGTTTGCAAGCCAACGCATGGCAGTACCTCCAGTGCTGTCAATGGCGAAATTGCGATGCTCGTGCCATGGGGTCCAATATAGACAAGAAACCGGCAAAAAGTCTCTCGGGCATCTCGCCGTGGCGCCTCGCCCACAAGGATGATTGCCGGTGGCGGACGTCTGCGGTAGATTGTTCGGCCATGGTCCGGCCGTCCCGCGACCCTACTGCCTGCGCTCGCCGCTTGCTGTCGCCAATGTGCCTGTGCGACTGGTCGATGTGCCTGCCTGATCCGCGTTGCCAGGCGGATCGCCTTCATATTTCGCGTCGTTTCCTGCCAACAGTGCCTGCATGGCATCGCCGTCCTGCGCGCGCACAAAGCGCAGGATCGGCGGCCAGAATGCCTCGATATGTTCTGGCAGGATGGCTGCGTCATGCGGCATGGCGTCCAGCATCACCAGCGCATGCAGATGCCTGGCCGCACGGGCCACGCGTTCCGCGTGGGGTGGGACGATCACCGCGTCGTCCCGGCTGTGCACCACCAGCAGCGGCCGCTCCAGCCGGCTGGCACGCGCAGCGTTGTTCCACGGATCCGGCAGCAGCCACGCGGCCCATGCGGGTATGCGCCCGGTCTGCACTGCGGCCAGGCGCGCCGAACTGAAGCCCGCCGCAATGACATAGCCGTCGGGCTGCGGATCGAAGCGCTGCGCCACCTCCAGCAGGATGCCGGATCCCAGCGAATGCCCCAGCACCACGCGCCGTTTTGCCTGCGGCGTGGCTGCCAGGAATTGCCGGTAGGCGGCCAGCGCATCCTCGCGCAGGCGGCGCACGCTTGGCCGCCCGCTGCTGCGGCCGTAGCCGCTGTAGTCGAAGACGTAGGAGGCGATGCCCGCGCCCGCCAGCATGGCCTGGACCGGGGCCCAGTCGGGCAGGCTCTCATTGTCGCCGTGGCACACCATCAGCGCTGGCGCTTCGGGGTCCGCGGCCGGCATGAAGGCGGCGTGCAGGATGCGATTGCCGCTGGCGAACGTGGCATGGCGCACCGTCAGGGCTGAAATGTCGGGTGCTGCCGCGTCCTTTGTTTCATCCGTCGGCGTGACAAAGGCTTTGCGTTCTACCGCACGAAACAGTAGATGCCGCGCAACACCCGCGGCCACGGCGAGTGCCGCGGCGGTGGCGAGCCAGCGGTGGCGGGATTCCGGCTGAGCGGGGCGGGGGCCTTCAGGCATGGCGAGTTTCGGGATGGCGTTCCCTTCAGGCTAGCAGGCCATCGGCGTCCGGGTGAAGAAAAGTTCATTCGCACGCATGCCTTAAGTGGATTCGCAGCCATATCGTGCAGCGTCGGCAGGCGGCTATCGGCCCGATAGAAAACTTTTGCCTTGACTATCTACCTAGTAGTAGATAGTATTGAGTCCATGGCACCGCTGCACCGCCGGAAGCAAGCAAGAACGGGCGGAAAAGTGGCGATCCCATCGCAAGACCGGCATGGTCATTTTTTTAGCACCTGTCATCTATCTACTGGTAGATGCGGCTCGAAAGAGTGACCCTGCCACAGCCACTGATACCGAATTGAAGCGATCCCGAAACATCGCACCCAGGAGCCCATCATGAATGCCAAGTTCGCCAAGACCCTGATCACCGCCGCCACCCTTGCCGCCGCACTGGCAGGTGGCGTGGCGCAAGCCGCCAGCGTGCAAGACAACACCTCGGCTGGCGACAAGTACGGCTACAGCTACCGCGCCGGCAAGTTCGACACCTTCACGGAAGGTGCCCGCACCGGCAAGTTCGACCCGTTCACGGAAGGCGCCCGCGTCGGCAAGTTTGATCCGTACACCGACGGCGCCCGCGTCGGCAAGACCGATCCCTACACGGACGGGTACCGCACCGTAGCTGGCCTGGACCGTAGTGGCGTGTCGGCCGGGCCGGCCCGCAGCTTCGACCCGTACACGGACGGCGCGCGCGTCGGCAAGGCTGACCCCTACACCGACGGCGCCCTGGCTTGATTGCTGCCGGCTGAGGCCGGCGGCCAACAACTTTACGGCGGCGGTCACGCTGACTGCCGTCCGATGGAGTCCATCATGAGTTTGCGTGACAGTATCCTGCTGCTTGGCGGATGGCTGGTGCTTTGCGTGACGAGTGGCTCGATGATCACCTTCGCCGCGCAGGTCCTGCCTGGTTAAAGCACATGCCTTAGATGCCCCGGGCTAGGGAATTACCCCAGCCCCGGGGCATTTCGGCTTGAGCGCCTATCTTCGCGTAGATAAACTGTTTTCATGAAAACGCAATCAGTACGCGAGCAACTGCTCGAGCACACCCTCGTCCTGATCCGCCGCCGCGGCTTCAACGGCTTCAGCTACCGCGACCTGGCGGAACTGGTGGGGGTCAAGACCTCCAGCATCCACTATTACTTCCCGTCCAAAGAGGACCTGGTACTGGAGGCGGTGAAGGAATACAGCGCCCGCCTGGCCGAGCGCATCCGCTCCATCGACACCAGTCTGCCGGTCGCCGAGCAGGCGGCCATCTACCTGGCGCCGTTCCGCGCCAGCTGCGGCTCGGACCAGATCTGCCTGTGCGGCATGTTGTCGACCGAGACGCTGTGCCTGCCGGAGTCCGTGCACAAGCTGCTGCAGGGCTTCTTCCTGATGAACGAACAATGGCTGGCCGGCCTGCTGGAGCGGGCTCAGCCGCAGCGCAGCACGCCGTTCCCGGTGCCGCCGGCGCGGCTGGCACAGGTGGTGTTTGGCTCGCTGCAGAGCGGGCTGATTGCGGCACGCCTGTTCGGGACCTCCGACCGGGTGGAAGCCGCTGCGGATACGCTGATGGCCGCCGTCGCCGGCTAAGGTTTTCGCGCAATATCAGTGGCGCGTCTGAAGCCGTCATGTGGCGCAAGCTGCATGGCGGCTTTTTTATTTGCAGACAGCCGGTCGGCCGCCGGCGCTTCGGAATCGGTGATAAGCGCTTTTAAAACAACGAGATAGAGCCAGAAAAGGCATAGGCTATCGGGCCGATAGAAATGTTTTTCCTTGACTCTCTACCTAGTAGTAGATAGTATTTGACTCATGGAAGCGCTGCACCGCCGGCAACAAGCAAGACAAGGCGAAAACGTGGCGGTCCCATTGCATGACCGGAGGCGGTCATTTTTTCGAGGCCGAGTATCTATCTACTAGTAGATGCGGGATCGAAAAAAGCGATCTGCCACAGCCACTGATACCGAATTGACGCGATCCCGAAACATCGCACCCTGGAGCCCATCATGACCAAGATCACCAAGACCCTGATTACCGCCGCCACCCTTGCCGCCGCGCTCGCGGGCGGTGTTGCGCAAGCGGCCAGCGTGCAGGACAGCACCTTCACCGGCGACAAGTACGGCTACACCTTCCGCACCGGCAAGTTCGACACCTTCACGGAAGGCGCCCGCACCGGCAAGTTTGATCCGTTCACCGAAGGCGCGCGCGTTGGCAAGGCCGATCCCTACACCGATGGTGCCCGCGTTGGCAAGGCTGATCCCTACACCGACGGTGCCCGCACGGTAGCCGGCCTGGACCGCAGCGGTGTTTCGGCCCAACCGTCGCGCAGCTTCGACCCGTACACCGATGGTGCCCGCGTTGGCAAGCCTGATCCCTACACCGACGGTGCCCGCACGGTAGCCGGCCTGGACCGCAGCGGTGTTTCGGCCCAACCGTCGCGCAGC